>SKQC01000410.1 GCA_007119175.1 Myxococcales bacterium
TAGCGCACGCCGGGGTAGGCGTCCTGCCATTGTTGGGCAATCGCCGTGGGTGTGCAGATGATGCTCAGCAGGGCTGTGGCGGCGAGGAGAGCGAGGAGATTTCGGAAATTGAAATTCATGATCTGCCGGCGGGGGCACGAGAAGTCGCATTGGATAGGAGGACTATCTCAAATCTTCGGACAGTGCGGCAAGTCTGGTGCGCTTGCGTCTTTGCGTGCACGACCATTTGGGATCTTGCCATCGAGCTGCGAAAGCGGATGCGTCTTTGGGTCTCTGCAACACGTCGGGCGACGGCGTGTCTTACGCCGCCATGCGATATCCGAGTCGGTGGCTCCTGGCGGAGCCGCGATACCAGATTGGTATCGGCTCCAGTAGCGATATACTCATACGAAGAGGAGCATTGGGTTTTCCAGATACCGCACCAGGACCTGCAAAAACTCCGCCCCCACCGCCCCGTCGACGGCGCGGTGGTCGCAGGCCAGGCTGATCTTCATGCGGGTACCCACGGTCAACTCCCCGTCTTCGACGACGGGGATCTGCTGGACGGAACCACAGGCGAGAATCGCGGCGTCCGGGGGGTTGATGACCGCCAGGAACTCATCGATGTCGTACATGCCCAGCTTGGAGATCGAAAAGGTATGAGCGCTGTACTCCTCGGGGGTCAACCGACCCTCGCGGGCGCGGCCGGCGAGCTCGCGGATCTCCCGGGCGATAGTGCCGAGGCTCTTGTCGTGGGCGTTTCGCACGGTGGGTGTAATCAGCCCCTCCTCGACGGCGACGGCGACGCCGATATTGACCTCGTCGAAGTGGTACAACCCGTCGGGCGTAAAGGCGACATTCATCTTGGGATAGTCGGCCAACGCCATGGCCGCTGCTTTGACGATCAGGTCGTTGACCGAGATCTTCAGCCCCGCCTCGGCGGCGGCCAACTGATCGTTGATCTCCTTTCGGCGCTCCATCATAGACGCCATGTCGACCTGGCGAGTCAGGTAGAAATGGGGCGTGCTCTGCCAGACCTCGACAAGCCTACGGGCGATGGTCTTTCGCATCTGGCTAAGACGGGTAGTCTCACCGGGCACAAAGCTCACATCCGAGCCCACCAACTCCGCAGCGGGGGCGCGGCGAGCCGGCTTTTCGGCAGCCTCCACGTCGCGCTTGATGATGCGCCCACCGGGCCCGGAGCCCGAGATGTCGCGCAGATTGAGCCCCTTATCCTCGGCAATTCTACGCGCCAGGGGACTGGCCTTGATTCGCCCACCATCGGCAGCCCGCGACGCGGGAGCTCCTTCAGCCTCTGCGGCCTGCTCGGTCTCTTCCCCGCCTTCCGGGGCCTTTTCTTCTTTTGCAGCAGACTCCGAAGGTGCAGCAGCACCGCTCTGAAGCTCTTCGACCAACTCGGAGATGTCCTCTCCCTCCTCGCCGATGATCACCAGCGGGTCGCCCACCTTCACGGTGGCCCCATCCTGGGCGAGCAGTTTGAGCACCACCCCGGAGAAAAAGGACTCCATCTCCATGGTGGCCTTGTCGGTCTCGACCTCGGCGAGAACCTCGCCCTCCTCGACGGAGTCGCCCTCATCCTTGAGCCATTCGGCGAGCACGCCCTCCTCCATGGTGGGACTGAGGGCCAACATCTCCATCACTTCAGCCATCGCTGCCTCGTCGTAGAATCAAAAAACAAAAAACATGGAACCGCAAAGGGCGCAAAGTAGCGCAAAGAATCGCAAAGGAAGAACCAAAAACTCCAGATCGTCTTCATAGATCGTCTGCGCCAAAGAGGAGGCACCAACCGGTCGAAATCAGCGAGGAGCTATCCCTTTGTGGTCCTTTGCGCCCTTTGCGGTTCAAAGTAGTTTTCCAGTCAAACCTCGATGTAGCATGCCCGGCGGATCGCGTCGGCGATGCGGTCGGCCGACGGTAGCGAGGCGGTCTCAAGGTTGAACGCGTAGGGCATGGGGACGTCTCGCTGGTGGACCCGTTCCACCGGAGCGTCGAGCCAGTCGAATAGCTCCCGTGAGACCCACTCGGAGATGCTGGCGCCCACCGATGCGAAGGGCCAGCCCTCCTCGACGACCACCACCCGATTGGTGCGCTTGACCGACTCGGCGACCATGTCGCGGTCGAAGGGGCGGACCGTTCGAAGATCGATGAGGTCGACCTCGACGCCGTCGTCCTCGGCGACCTTGTCGGCGCCCTGAATGGCGAAGTGCAGGGCTCGGCTCCAGGAGATGACCGTGCAGTCGTCGCCCTCTCGTTTTTTGTCGGCCTTGCCCACGGGAATGAGATACTCCTCCTCGGGCACCTCGCCGTTGAGACCGTAGAGCACCTCCGACTCGATGAAGATGACCGGGTCGGGGTCGCGAATGGCGGTCTTGAGCATGCCCTTCGCGTCTTTCGGGGTGGCGGGCATCATGACCTTCAATCCCGGCGCGTGGGCATACTGGGCCTCCAGCGACTGGGAGTGCTGGGCGGCCAGTGACCCGCCGGCGCCGCCGGCGCCGCGCACCACGAGGGGCACCGATAGTTGTCCGTCCGACATGTAGCGCGCCTTGGCGGCGTGGTTGATGATCTGGTCCAGAGCGAGAATGGCGAAGTTGAAGGTCATCATCTCCACCACGGGGCGCAGTCCGGCCATGGCGGCGCCGATTCCGATGCCCGCAAAGCCGGCCTCCGTAATCGGCGTGTCGATGACCCGGCGGGCACCGAATTCGTCGAGCAATCCCTTGCTGACCTTGTAGGCGCCGTTGTACTCGGCGACTTCCTCACCGATGAGAAAGACGTCCTCGTCTCGCTTCATCTCCTCGGCGAGGGCTTCGTTGAGAGCTTGTCGAAAGGCAATCTCGCGCATCACTATCTCTCGTTACATCCAGAAAAATGGGTTCGCAGGCCCGAAATGTCGGCCCGCTCAGTCGATCTCGGCAGGCCAGTCGATGTAGACGTTGGTGGTCAACTCCGACAGGTCCGGAAAGTCCGAGGAGTCGGCAAATTCGATGGACTCCTTGACCAACGCCTCCATCTCGTCGTCGATGGCGTCGATCTCATCCTGAGTGACGATGTCTTCGGCGATGATCCACTCGCGAAGGCGAACGATTGGGTCACGCAGGTCGCGCTGCTGGTTGACCTCGTCCTTTCCTCGATAGGGGGCCGGGTCGGTCATGGAGTGGCCGTAGTAGCGATAGGTCTGCACGTGCAGCCAGCTCGGCTCGTCGTCTTCGATGGCCCGCTTTCGGGCGCGGCGCACGGCGTCGTAGACCTGAAAGAGGTCCTGGCCGTCGACGACCTCGCTGTAGATCTGATGGCTGTCGGCCTTTTTCTCGAGCGCCGTCGTCGAGCTGACGCGCTCTACGGCGGTGCCCATGGCGTATTGGTTATTCTCGACGATCGTGACCAGCGGGAGCTCCCAGAGGCTCGCCATATTGAGGGCCTCGTGGACCACTCCCTGATGAATCGCCCCGTCGCCGAGGTAAGCCAGACAGGCCGCCTCGTCACCGCGGTAATTCAGGGCAAAGGCCAATCCTGCGCCGAGCGGGATCTGACCGCCGACGATACCCCAGCCGCCCATAAAATTGCGCTCTACGTCGTAGAGGTGCATGGAGCCGCCCTTTCCACCGGCGCAGCCAGGCGCTTTGCCGAAGAGCTCGGCCATCACCACATTCGGCTCCATACCGGCGGCCAGTGCATGGCCGTGGTCGCGGTAATGACCGATGATATAATCGTCGTCGCCCGCCGCCTTCAGCGAGCCTACGGCGACGGCTTCCTGCCCGGAATAAAGGTGACAAAACCCCCGAATTTTGCGCCTCTGATAGGACCGCCCGGCGTGTTCTTCGAAACGCCGGATAAGCACCATTTTTCGCAACATCTCGACGATCGCGTCGTCCCCCAACTCCTCGCGCACCTGTGCGGCGCACTCGGCGTCGAGTTCTTCGGGTTCGACGTGATCTTCGGACGACTCATTTTCATTCTTCGCCATAAATCACCTAGCATTCCAGCAAAATCATCGGTTTCATCATCCAATATCGTCACGGGAATCTTTAGTCCGGCTGGGTATCGGCGTCAAGAAAGGTCGATCTCCCATCGTGACTTGTGAAACTGCATTCGCGCTCCCGACCGTGTTATCGTCTCCCGGCAACCCGCAGCCATCGCCGTGCTTGAGAGGAAGCTGCCACGTGACAGAAGACGAAAAACTCTATGAAAACGACGTTGAGCGCCAATGGAGCGAGGAGAGTTCCGTGCGGGGTATTAGCCCGGAATTGATGAGTTCCGGGCAGCGCCCGGCCTCGCCACCGCCGCCGCGGACACCGGCGACGTTTTCGATCTGGCTGATTCCCTTCGCCTCTGTTTTGACCGGTCCATTGATCGCGTCGCTGTTGACGCTGTTGGTCGACGGTGATCCGCCGAAGGCTCGCCACGCGATCACCGTACTCTGTACGGGCATCATCGCCTGGGTCGTCAACGTCGGCGTCGCAGTGGCGGAGACGCCATTTTTGACTCCCCGCGACGAGGGCATGCTCCGCCTGGGCGTGCTCGTGGTCACAGGCGGAGTTTTGTGGGCAATGTACGTCTTCTGGATAAAGGGCCGACAGGCGATTAACCAGCAGGCCCTCATCAACTCGGCAATTATTTTCTTCGCCCTGTCGATGGCCTTCTGGATTGGCCGCGATACTTCATGGTGGATCTGGCTGGGCCGATGACGTTCAGTCCGTCTCTTCGTTCGACTCCTCAACGGGCACAACGAATACGGCACAGGTTGCCTCGCGCATCACGCGCTCTGCCGTATTGCCCAGAAAGAATCGGGAGACACCTCGCCGACCGTGGGTGCCGACGAAGATAAATTCGGCTCCCAATTCCTCGGCGGTGGTCGTGACAGCACGGGCTGGCGGAAGCTGCAGCGACGCCACACTGGCCAATACATCCTCAGCGCCAATCTCCTCCACCATTTTACGCAGGGCGGCCTCTTTATTTTGGATCAACTCCTCGGAGTCGACGGCAGTAGCAGCCACCGTTCCATCAAAGGTGGCGACCTCGGGCAACACGTAACCATAGACCAGATGCAATCGGGCATCGTAGGTCCGCGCCATCAGCGCTGCCCGCCGCACGGCCTCCCGGCTGGGTTTTGAGAAATCGACGCCGACCACCAGGTTTTTGGGCTCGGACACGACTGCCTTCGGCGGCACCATGATCACCGGATATTTGCTGCTGCGCACCAGGCGACGAGCTGTATTCCCCAGAAAAAGCTCGCGAAGCCGGCTGGCCCCACGGGTTCCGACGACGAGAATTGGATCGTCGACCAACTCCGCTTCAGCGAGCAATTCGTCACTCGGCGAACCGAGGACGGCCCGAAAATCGACGCTCTCCGGTCGCTCTTCGACACAGTCATCGAAAAATTCCTCGAGCTTCTCCCGGGTCTCAACCAGGGCCTCGCGCTCGATCTCCTCGGGAGTCTCCACCAGAATTCGCCACGCATTATCGCCGGCCGCCAGGTCGACGACATGGATCAACTTCATATCCGATCCGAGCTGATTGGCGAAAAAAGCGCCCCAGCGCACAGCACTTCGCGAATTATCCGAAAAATCAGTGGCCACCAGTATATTCATTTCATCCTCCGTAACTCGTCCAAGAGATCCATTGCCCGGCGCCCAGTGTAGGCACACCACGAACTCAATAAAGGCCGGCACCCTCAATATTCGGTTTATCAACCGCGGCGGCTGGCGCCACCGCGGTTCTCAGTTTGTCACGGGAGGGTTATGCGATCGTGATATCGTCGCACTTATAGACGTCCTGAATAGAGTGCAAAATCTCGACGCCCACATCGCGGGGGCACTGAAATGCTTTGCGACCGGAGATGAGCCCCATTCCGCCGGCACGCTTGTTGATCACGGCGGTCCGCACGGCGGCCTGAAGGTCATTTTTGCCGCTCGCTCCACCACTATTAATCAGCCCGGCGCGGCCCATATAGCAATTGGCCACCTGGTAGCGGACCAGATCGATGGGATGATCCGTGGTGAGTTCGTCGTAGACCCGGTCGTCGGTGCGGCCAAAGGAGCTTCCGTCCTCGTGTTTGACCGCTTTATAACCACCGTTGTTGGTGGCCATCTTCTGCTTGATGATATCGGCGTGCATCGTCACGCCGAGGTGGTTGGCCTGGCCGGTCAGATCTGCGGAGCTGTGGTAGTCCTTGTCGCCGGTCTTAAAGGCGGAGTGGCGGGTATAGCACCACAAGATGGTGGCCATTCCCCACTCGTGGGCCTCGGCGAAGAGCCGGGCAATCTCGGTGATCTGCCGATTGGAATTCTCGGATCCGAAATACACCGTCGCTCCCACGGCGGCGGCGCCCATATCGTAGGCCTGCTGCAGATTGCCAAATAGGATCTGATCGTAGTCGTTGGGGTAGGTCAAAAGCTCGTTGTGATTGACCTTTACGACGAATGGAATTTTGTGGGCATATTTGCGCGCCACTGATCCGAGAACGCCGAATGTGGAAGCCACGGCGTTGCAGCCTCCCTCGATAGCCAATTCACAGATCTCTTCGGGGTCGAAATAGCGCGGATTGGGCGCAAACGACGCCCCGGCGGAGTGCTCGATGCCCTGGTCGACGGGGAGAATCGACAGATATCCCGTGCCGGACAATCGCCCGCTATCGAAGATGGACTGCAAATTCCGCATCACCCGCGGTGACCGATCGCTGTCGGCGACCACGCGGTCCACGAAGTCGGGGCCGGGCACGTGAATCTGATCTTTTGAGATGCCCCGCGCCTCATAACTGAGCAGCTTCTCGGCATCTTCTCCCAATATTTCTGCAATCTCGTCGATTGACTTTCCCATTGCGTTCTCCATTTAGGCCTGGATGAAAATGAAAAAGCGGCGGACTGCGGCGATGCCCCGCCGCCGGACGTTGATGTACTCCCTACTACTCCACGATCGTCAACCACTCCGGATGATCGCCGGTCTTTCCTTTGACGGTGTCGAAATAAGCATTCTGCAATGCTTTCGTCATCGGTCCCGGCTCCCCGGTGCCGATGGTCCGATCGTCAACCTCGCGTACCGGTGTGACTTCGGCGGCCGTGCCGGTCATAAAGATCTCGTCGGCCACATAGATAAAGTCCCGGGTAAAACGCTGTTCTACCACTTCGTAGCCCCGCTCACGGGCGAGCGTCAGCAGCGTATCGCGGGTGATACCGCTTAAAATCGAGCTGCCCTCGGGAGTGGTATAAATTTTCCCGTCGCGGACGATGAAAATATTCTCGCCCGAGGCCTCCGAGACATAGCCCTCGGTGTCGAGCATGATTGCCTCGTCGTAGCCGGCGGTCATGACCTCACGCTTGGCGAGGATGCTATTGACGTATTGCCCGTTGATCTTGCCCTTGACCATCGCCGAATTGACGTGGTGGCGACTAAAACTCGAGATTTTTGCGCGAATGCCGCGCTGCAAGCCCTCGTCGCCCAGATAGGCACCCCAGGGCCAGGCGATGATCGCCACATGCACGTCGTTGGAGGTGGCGCCGAGGCCCATCTCTCCGTGCCCCATAAAGACCAGAGGCCGCAGATAAAAATCGCCAGAACCATTGATGCTGATCGTCTCCAGACAGGCCTTTTCGATCTCCTGTCGGTCAAAGGGGACGTCCATAGTGGTGATATGACAGGTCTCCAAAAGTCGACGGATATGTTCGCCGAGGCGAAAGACCGCCGATCGCCCGTCTTGCTGGCGATAACATCGAATCCCTTCAAAGGCGCCCAACCCGTAGTGCAAGGTGTGGGTCAGCACGTGCACGGTGGCGTCAGCATAGTCGACAAATTCTCCGTCAAACCAAATTTTGTCCGTCTCGAGGCCCACGTTATTCCTCCACTTGATGTACCGGTTCCAGCGCCACAACACTCGATCGACACTGTTGAAGTTGTCACTGTCTTCTAAGCCCTAGCGCTATCACATCCAGTAGTCGGGCAACAAGCGACAGAAGCGATCCTTAGCAGTCTGTTGCACAAGGCTACTGGCGTTGCCCAAAGACCAGGTCCCAGGCCCGTGCGTTTCGGGCCCGAACGGCCGCTAATTCAGCGTCGAATTGCTCCTCGCCATCGCGTCCCTGATGGCCCATCTGGCGGATCAACGCCCGGCGCGCCGCTCCGCGTTTCGGAACCACCGGGCCCGCTCCGCTGATCGCCAGCCGGCACTCCAGGCGCCGAAGCCAGGAATAATCGCGAAGCAACCCGGCCAGCTCAACACCGCTATGGCGCCGACTTCGATGCCCATCAAGAGTGCGCAACACATCAAAGGACGAGCGCTTCTTCCACACCGACGTAGCCGCGTCGGCACTCAACTGTAGCCACTGAATTAAAAATTCAACATCAACCAGCCCACCTTCGTCAAATTTGACGTCGAATTCCTGCGCCGCTCCCTGGGCCTGAGCGCGGAGTCGATCTCTCATGTCGACAATCTGAGAGCGGGCATCCGGTGGCAATGGCGCCTCAAATGTCA
>SKQC01000375.1 GCA_007119175.1 Myxococcales bacterium
TGCCCTGGCTGGCTTTTGATGTTATTGGTCCACAGGGCATCCCTGCCCTGGCTGTATATAGAAGCTATTGGTCCACAGGGCATCCCTGCCCTGGCTGTCTTTTGATATTATTGCGCCGGTCGGTCTTTCCTTACTTCTGGCCTACTCTGGTTCCGTGACCGTCACGGTCACCGAATCTACATCGTCCTCACTGCTGACCTCCGCGGTGTAGCTACCAGTGTCGCCGGTCGTAGTGGCCCATTGGAGGGTGACGACGGTGAGCTCCGTGCTGGCGTTAACGGCCACGTCACTGACCACGTCGATCGAATCGCCATCGATCTTGAGCACGATGTCCTGGGTGGCGTCGATCTCGCCCGTATTGGTCACAAAGGCCTCGATGACGAGCGTTTCGCCCTCCTCGACGTCGAGGATGCTCGCCGCCTCATCGATGGTCACGGTCAAAAAGGCCGCGGCGGCGCAGCTGCCCTCGTCGCAGGACGCCCCATTGCCGCAGGAATTACTGCACGAACCGCAGTGGTCGTCGTCGGTCAAAGGATCGACGTCGTGACCCTCGCAGTGGATGGTATCGCCGCAACTCCCGGTGTCGGTATTGCAGGTCAGGTCGTTATCGCCGTCACAGATAAAGGAGCCGTCACAGCCGCCGCAGCGAAAGTCGACCATTCCGGGCAATTGGTGGCAGCCGCCGCAATCGTTGACGCCCCGGTCTTCGTCGATGCACGACGTGGTGTCGTCGCCGGTACAAGCGACGACGCCCTGGTCGCAGGTGCCGCAGTGGCTGCCCGGTTGGCTGGCGAGCTCGGAGCCGCCACCACAGGCGTTTTCGCCGGGCAACAGGAATCGTATTCGGCTTGTATCACCTTGTATATCACTCAAATGCGGTATCTCGGCCACAAGAATCGCCCGACGTATGCACAAACGCCCTAAAATTCGGTTTGCCGAACGGCCAGGCCAGGGATGGCCTGTAGACCAACACGTAAACGGCCAGGCCAGGGATGGCCTGGGGACCAACACGTAAACGGCCAGGCCAGGGATGGCCTGTAGACCAACGTATTCGATTTGGTCCACAGGGCATCCCTGCCCTGGCTGTATATAGAAGTTAACGGATGGCCTGGGGACCAACGTATTCGATTTGGTCCACAGGGCATCCCTGCCCTGGCTGGCTTTTGATGTTATTGGTCCACAGGGCATCCCTGCCCTGGCTGTATATAGAAGCTATTGGTCCACAGGGCATCCCTGCCCTGGCTGGTCACTCGGAAATCACGCAGGCGACGAATATTTGACAGGTCCGCCGCGTCCGAAGGATACTCGATGAACCACGACGTATATTTCGCTCGCCGGTGATCCCGCCGACAGCCTGGAATTTGCCCATGTTCGATAGACTCGCCCGATTCTTGCCTGCCACCGTCCTGGGGGGCTTGCTCCTCGTGCTCGGTCCCGTCGGCTGCGATGGCCTCTTTGCCGATCTGAGCGATCTCGATACAGCCAGCGGTGCCTGCGACGACGATGCCGATTCCTTTGGTGGCGGCGACGGCACGGCCGCCGATCCGTTTCGCATCTGTACCCGCTCTCATTTCAATGATATCGGCGACGACCCATCGCTGATGGACGCCCATTTTGCGTTGCACTCCGATATCGATTTCGACGAGCGAATCTTTACCCCCATCGGTTCTCCACAGCATCCGGATATGGACCTCGACGAAAACTCCGGGGAGAACAACGCCCCCTTTAACGGAACCTTCGATGGCAACGGCCACACCATCAGGGGGCCCCATATCTCTACGCTGGACCTCAGTATCGGATTGTTCCGACATCTCGGTCCCGACGGTGAAATTTTCGACCTCACCGTCGAGGATTTAGTAGTCAGTGGTTCATTGCTGGTGGGCGGCCTGGTCGGGCTCAACGAGGGAGAGATCTCCGACTGCACTATCGGCGGCAACAGTCGCCTCGAGGTCCACGGCAATGCCGGCGCACTCGGCGGACTCGTCATGGGCGGATTGGTCGCCCAGAACCTGGACGGGGGCGGGATCAGCAATTGCACAGCAGCGGTGGACGTCACCGGATTATCCCTGATCGGCGGATTGGTCGGGATTCATCAGGGAGTGCTGATCACCCAGAGCGAGGCGAGTGGAGAGGTCATCACCGAGGGTGAATTGACGGCGTCTGCGCTCGATGATTTGAGCGACGATGACTCGGGAGCGGCCGCCATCGCCGGTGGTCTAGTCGGTGTCAACGAGTCCTGGATCTTGGACTCCCTCGCCACAGGAGACGTCACCTCGAATAATGAGATTACCATCGCCGAGGGGGGCTCCGGCGGCGAGATGGTCGGCGGATTGGTCGGCGCCAATGTCGACAACGGTCAGATCGACTTGAGCATCGCTCGCGGTGAAGTCACGGCGTCCAGCGAACTCGACGTAAGTATGGTCGGGACCGACTCATCGACGTCCGCCGGCGGCTTTTCCGGATCCAATAGCGGCCGTATCGAGGATTGCTATGCCACCGGGCGAGTGCGCATCCCCGACGCCTATGACAACTCATTATCAATTGGCGGTGGCCTGGTGGGCAGTATAGTCCCGGTCCCAAATTCGACGGCCCCGCAGATCACCAATTGCTATTCCACAGGCCCCGTCTCCACCCCCCAATCCAGTGTCCGCGGCGGGCTCATCGGACTGCGTTTTCCTGAATCAGATCCACCTGCAGTCACCAATTCTTATTGGGACGTCGACACCAGCGTGCTCCCCGACAGCGATGGCGGCACCGGGCTTGATACCGACGAATTCGCAGAGCAGGGGATCTTCGACGAAGACTGGGATTTCGACTCGGACTGGCAGATGCGCGAAGACCACGAGGGAAATTTGCGCCCCCACCTATTTTGGGATCAATAGTCCACGGGCATCCATCCTGCTCCTTTAATCGGCGTTAATCGGCGAACCTTTAGCTCGTGCATCGGTCGCTTCTACCGACGACGATCAACGCCCGTCTTCTTCGGTCAAACGACAGATAAAAACCTCCTGTCGTTGACCATGTTTCACGGTGAATGATACCTTCGCACATAGATCTGAAGCCCGGTCGACACACAAGGCCGATCGTGACTAGCGAAAACCCCCGGATCGTCCCGACCCGTATCGGGGCATAGACAGCCCTGTTTCTCTCCGCACTCCGCGACTCTGATGGGCATTGATAATAGATCAAATAAGATCGGTCGCCTTCCCCATCTCGGGGAGGTCATCGATGGCCGCTATCGGCTTACGGAGACGTTCGCCAGCGGAGGAATGGGCGTCATCATGAAGGCCGAGCAGATCCGGACCGGCCGCGATGTCGCCGTCAAATTGCTCCACCCCCACATCGCTGCCCGAGAGGACTTCGCCGCCCGATTTATGCGCGAGGTCAAGGTGGCGACCCTCTTTGACCACCCCCATATTGTGCGGGTCTACGACGTCGGCGAGACCGACAATGGAAGCCTGTATCTGGTGATGGAGCTCCTCGACGGCGACGAGCTAAAAGACATCATCAAGCGAGAGGCACCACTGTCGACGGGACGGGTTCTCGATCTGGGCTTGCAGATGGTCGACGGTCTCGCCGAGGCTCATAGCCGGGATGTGGTCCACCGCGATTTTAAACCGTCGAATGTCTTTATCTGCACCACTCGGCGGGGCAAAGAAGTCATTAAATTGCTGGACTTCGGGATCGCCAAATTGGTCAATTCCGGCCAGACTCAGGTCACGGCCACCGGCAGCTTTACGGGAACACCCTCGTATATGGCACCAGAGGTGATGGTCGATGCCGGCGAGACCAACCAAAAGGCCGCCGATGTCTATGCCGCGGGGCTTGTATTGCTGGAGATGCTCACCGGTCAGCGAGTCTTCGATGGCAACGGTATCGCCCAGACATTGCTCAAACATCTTAAAAAACCAGTCCTGATCCCGGAGCCCATCGTGCGCACTCCCCTGGGAGATGTGCTGCGGCGGGCCACGGCCAAGCATCCCGACGATCGCTTTCCGGACGGCGACGCCCTGTATGCAGCGCTGGAAAAAGCACAAGACGGCACTCCCCGAGACCTCATTCTGCGCCCAGACCAGATCCCCGCCGTGTCCACGGAGACCTCGCCGAGCCTGCTAAAAAAAATGGCGACTCAGGGGCAGACGACGAACCTGGAGATGCTGCGCGATATGCCGCAACATGCGGCGTATACCGACGACGGCACGCCACCATCACTGCCGGAATTGCCGTCGGCACCGGACTTCGGAGTGGAAACGGCGGAGACATTGCGCACCCCTTCCGTCGACGTCGAAAGCGATGACTCCGACACCGATCGGGTCGAAAACCCGAACCACGCCGGGTCCGAGTCATCGATGAGCACCGATTTTTCAGCCGACCCAACCGAGATCTACTCTGCAGCCGAGGGCGCGACCGGTGAGTTCGATCCCGAACCGACTCGCGCTGAGATCCCCTCCAACTTGCCCGATTCTCCCGACGACGACGCGGCGGGGCTCGACGAGGACTTCGGTTATGAACCGACTCGCGCCGAGATCCCCGCCAACCTACCGGGCTCACCGGACGACGAAGACAGCGACGATAAGGACGATGAATTTGCATCGTCCGGGCGGCCGCGCTTTGATATCCCCTCGCAATCCGAACGAGCCGCCGAGGCAACTCTTCCGCCTCAATCGCTGGACGAGACACTGGATTCAGACGACCCTCAAAGTGGCTCGCTCAACCCCCATATTCAGGCCATCAAAGACGATCCCAAAAAACTGGCCGCCCTCGGGGCCTCCGTGCTGGCTTTATTATTTATAATCGTAGCCACGCCGATCGTTCTCCTCGACAGCGGCACGTTCGATGATTCATCCAACGATGATTCCATCGCCGCGGCGTCGACTGAACCGTCAGCTCCGGAGCCCGACTCCCCCGAACCCGAACCACTCGACGAAGCCCTCGCCACCGGTGGCGACGAAACGCCAGAGGAAGACGAGGAAATCCCGGTCGAAGAAGACGACGAGCCGACCACGGCGTCGCTACAGATCGAAAGCGATCCCTCTGGCGCCTCCCTGTGGATCGACGACGAAGAATGGGGTACGACGACCTTCGTCGATGAATTTAGCGAAGAGGACTGGCCCACCGCCATCACCCTCAAAAAAGAGGGCTACGAGGACGCCGTCGTTGACCTCGATGAATTCGAGGAAGCCGAATTTGTGGTCACCCTCGAAGCGGAGCCAGAACCGGAGCCAGAGCCAGAACCGGCGCCCTCTCCTCCGCCGCGGCGAACACAGCCGCCACCGTCTCCCACACCGGCAGAACCGGAGGAAGACGAGGACGAGGACGAGGACGACAGCTCGTCACTCGATCATCTTCTGGATCAACACCTCTCCAGTGACTGAGGTTTTGCAATGCGAATAACTCCTAAATATTTCTCGCCATCACAGATAGCCACGGCGGCCATCGTGTTGGCCTCGGTGGCTTTTTTTACATCCCAGCCGGCCGTCGCCCAGGATCTGTCGGAAGAGGAAATGGCGAGTTTTGAGGCCCACCTCTCTGAAGGTGGAACCCTTCTCGACGAGGAGGTCTTCGACCGGGCCATCGAGGAACTCGACCAGGCCCGACAGCTCATCGACCACCCGCGACTGTCGGTCAGCATCGCCGGGGCATATCTAAAATGGGGGCGCTGCGCTCAAGCGGAGTCTGAATACTCGACCCTTTTGGAACGCGACGATCTCGACGAGCGTCAGCAAACGCGCTCCGAGCAGGGGCTCGAAGACGCCAAAAACGATTGCGTGGAGATGGCGACACTACGGGTTCGCTGCGAGCCGGACGATGCCGAGTTGCAGATCGACGGAGAAAGACACGACTGTCCCTTCGAGGACGATGTCGCCGTCGGCAACTATCAGATCGAGGTATCTGCCGAGGGCTTCGAAACTCATAGCGAGTCCGTCGCTGTGGAAGCCAACTCGGTAGCCGATACCGAAATCGCACTCATGGTCCAGGAAGTCGACGAACCGTCGACGAACTGGGTTCCTATTGCCAGCTACAGCGCTGTCGGCGCCGGTGCCCTGATGCTCGCCGGCGGCGGATTTCTCGATTATCGCGCCGGTGCCCGCAGCACCGAGATTGCCGAGGCACAACAGGAGGGCGATATGGCCCGCATCGAAGAATTGGAAGCCAGCGCCTCATCGGCCCGCACTGCAAATGCCCTGCTATACGTGGGTGGACTCAGCCTGGTCGCCGGCGGCGTGGCACTGCTGATATTAGACCCCGGCGCCAGCGAGAGTGCGAACGACGGCTCCACATTCTCGCTCGGCTTAAGCCCCACCGGTATTTCAACCACTCTTCGTTGGTAAGTCTCTCCACCATGGTGCATCGATCGCCGGCATCTTTTGTCGCGCTGCTCCTCTGCGTTATCTTCTCTGGCGCGACGGCGTGCACCGTCTCGGATCAAGCTCAATGCTCCTCTGACAACGACTGCGAGGCCGATCAGCGCTGTCTTTCGAGCGGGGGCATCTTCGTGCGCGACTCCGTATGCGTCGATCTTCAACCCGATGGAAACGACGTGGGCTACGGCGCTGATACCGATACCGGTCCCGACACCGATCCACCGCAACCAGATGTCGAGCAACCCTGCGAGGACGACTCCGATTGTTCTCCCACTCCGCAGACCGAATGGGGTTCCTGCGTGGCACCACAGGGAGTTGTCTGTGCGGAAACAGGACAACGGGCTCGTCTCACCATCCCGCGATACTGCAATACCGACTTCGAATGCGCCAACGAAGAAGTCCCCATCGAGGAAACCGAAGAGTGCCCCCTTTCGGACCCGCCCACAGATTGCGACGACGGGCTGAGCTGTACGCCGCAGGGCAGTTGCTCCAGCGGAGCATGTGAACCCGGAACCCCCCACGCCGACCGCTGCCTTATCGATGGCCAATGCTACTCCGAGGGCGACGAAAACCCGGATAATCAATGTCAATTTTGCGATCCCATCGAGCATTCGCGATACGAGTGGGCGCAAGACTCCGAATGCGTCATCTCGCAGATCGACGCCGGCGGCTTTCATACCTGCGGAGTCGCCTCCAACCACGATGTCCATTGCTGGGGACTCGACGAAGAAAATCAGGCCAGCCCCCCATTGGGCTCTTTTGTGCAGGTATCCGCCGGAGCCTGGCATAGCTGCGGGGTCGACTTCGACGAACGGATACAATGCTGGGGCAGCGACGAGTCCGGTCAACAGGTCGACAGCGACGACGACTTCTGGAAGGTCACCGCCGGAGGCGCCCATACCTGTGCGCGCCACACCGACGGAGTGATCGAATGCTGGGGCGAGCTCGACTCCCCGGCCTCATCGACGGTCTTCTCTGATCTTAGCTCGGGTAGCAACCATGCCTGTGGATTGCGCTTCGACAACACGATCGAATGCTGGGGAAGCGATAGCGACGGACAGACCGACGCTCCCACGGGAAGCTTCGTTCAGCTCAGTGCCGGTGATTTTCACACCTGTGCCATCGACACCAGCGGCAACCTTGATTGCTGGGGATTTGACGGCGACGGACAGGCCACTGCACCCAGTGGTAGCTTTTCGCAGGTCAGCGCCGGAGGCTTTCATAGCTGCGCCATCGGTGGCGACTCCGAGCTCGAATGCTGGGGAAGCAACAGCCATGGCCAATCCGATCCTCCGTCTGGCTCATTTTCATCGATCAGCGCCGGCCGCGATCATAGCTGCGCCATCGACCACGACGGCCAACCTCACTGCTGGGGGCGCAACAACCACGGGCAGGCGACGATCCCGAACTAAACCCGTGTACAGCGGCACCGAAGTCCGCCAGCAGATCAACTACGTTTTCGCCACGATCGGCCCGCCCAATCACCGTGATTCGGCATCCATTTCGGTTTTGTTGAATAAACCGCTACCGCAGCCAGTCGAAGAATATGAGTAACGAATGATGACGCGATAGGCTCAAGGAGATGACCATGTTGTTACAATATCGACATTCTTTGATTTTCGCCCTGGCTCTCCTGTTGGCCGCCCCGGCAATCCAACTGGCGTTCGCCGATGATGCCGAGGCTCAGCGTCGCGGCGCTGAACGATCGACCTCGAGCAGCGATGACGATGACAATCGCTCTCGGCGCAGCAGCAGTAGCAGCGATAGCAGCTCCAGCTCTCAGCAGCGCAGTAACACTCGCTCTCAGCAGCGCAGCAACACTCGCTCTCAGCGGCGTAGCAATAGTAGCAGCGACAGCAGTTCCCGCTCTCAGCAGCGCGGCAACACTCGCTCTCAGCAGCGCAGCAACACTCGCTCTCAGCAGCGCAGCAACACTCGCTCTCAGCAACCTACTCAACAACGACAGCAGCGCAGCAACACTCGCTCTCAGCAGCGCACTCAACAACGACAGCAGCGCAGCAACACTCGCTCTCAGCAGCGCA
>SKQC01000025.1 GCA_007119175.1 Myxococcales bacterium
CAATTCGGCCAGTTGCTCGACCACCTCCAGGCATTCGTCGGTGCTCAATTCGTCGGGGCGAGCTTGCCCGGCGCGCGAGCCGCAGTGCCCGCAACCCAGATCGCAGGCCAGCGTGATCTCCCAGACGCAATAGATGGGGTGGGGATCTTTGGTAGCGCCGATTCGCCTCGACTTGGCGCCAAAGACCTTGCGTTGCTTTTTTGTGGGATCTGCCATGAAAAACTTCTGTGTCGCTGAACTAAACGGAACGTCATTTAAATGAAACGCGGTACCGACGAGATGATTGGGCCAGATTTTGGTTCGAACCGAGTGCAGGCGTAGCATCGCTACTTCAAGCGAGGATCGGCCGAAAGATGGCTCAATCAGCCGGCGAGACGTTTGTTTCAGTTAAATATTCTTCCGTTTAACGGCCCTGACGAGCCCGGCTTTACGGTGAGAGCATGGTGCACACGCCGATATTTGGATTATTGGGGTCGAATTGCTCGCACACGGTGGAATCGTCGCAGTCATCGTTAACGCCCTGTAGCCGGCAGTAGTTGTAGCAGGTCAGTTCGACGCTGGGTCCAACCCCGGAGGTGCAGATAGTGGCGTCTTCGCCGCAGGTCGTAAATTCGGCGGTGCACGAGCCATCGCCGGTCGCCGTATCCGGGGCGCAGACACCGACCTCATGGCTCAGAGCGAGGCAGTATCCCTCATTGCAATCGGTCTCACTCTGGTCGAATGGGCGGCAGGACTGCTGGCAGATGCCACCGATGCAGATTCCCTCGTCGGCGCAGTCGAAGAAATCGTCGGGATTGCAGGGGCTTCCGAGGCCACCGCCGGTGGCCGGCAGGCACAGCCCGTCGTCGTGGCCGGCGGAGTGGTAGACACAGCCCAACCCGTCGTCAGTGCAAAAATCACCGATGGAGCAATTGCTGAAGCAGATCCCGTTGGGGTCATCGTCGTTTTCATAAAAGCATACAGAGTCGTCTTCCGGGCAGGTCTCGTCGGGATTGTTGGCATTTGTCGAACAGAGTCCAAAGCAGCGCGGCTCCGAAAATTGACCGTATTGGGTGCAGACGAAACCCCCGGAGATCTCTCCCTCCACCGAGCAGGGCTGGTCCTGGTATAGACAGAACTCCGGGTCGTAATCGGTGCATGTGCAGTTGTGACAGATCGAGTGTTCGTCACATCCACCGGGACAGCATTCGGGGCCGGTGGACAGGACGCATTCGCCGTCCTCGCAGACCTCGTCGGGTGCACAACTGCGCTCTCGCCACTGGGGACCGCTTGAACTTTGACTGCATTCCTCGACTTGCGTCGGTGAGATGCAGCGGGTTTCGCCGACGGTGCATATCGGGGGCGGGCCGTCGAAGAGCTCGATATCGGGCTCGGTAATCGGGGCATCGACGGAGGGGGGAATATCTTCGGTCGGCTCCGTGTCCAGGTCTCCGGCGTCGGGCTCATCTGTTCCGCCGGCGACCGGCCGGCAGCGGCGCTCAATGCAGACCAGCGAGTCGGAGCAATGCGAATCGTCGCCGCATTCCTGTCCCGCACCTTGTGAGCCGGTTTCCCAGTCAAAGCTACAGCCGGCGACAAAAAGCGAGGTAAGCGCGGCAGCCACCATTATTATGAGCAGACGTTGAATCATGGAATCGCCTCATCTATTGCCACCGGTGTGCGGTGGCGAACAATCAATTCGATGTGATGATTGAGCAATGTTGCTTGTATCGAAAACCAGTGGAGAGAGCAAATTCTCAAGGTGTACCTGCCGCCCTGCGTTGCCACTTGTGGGGGAGATCTGCTAAAACTCGGATTGGTTATCCAAAAGACATCAGATTGCGGTCTGGAGCGCCCTCGGTGGCGCCGCGAACTTGAGGAAATGCACCCGTGAGATCTACGAGCCCAATTCAATATTTGCCAGCCGGCACATTGGTCGGAGCGCTCGTCATCGCTCTGGTGATGAGCGCTGCTGTGGCCTGTTCGAGCTCCGGCGACGTCGTCGATGACCCCGCGGTGGACGATGGCTCGACACCGGAGCGAGCGCGCTACGACAATTTGAGCCGCGATGGCTTGCAGATTGAGACCGCCGATCTCAATGGCGACGATGAACCAGATCAGTGGATCTTCAGCACCGACGATGGGCGGGTAGTGCGTGTGGAGCGTGATATGAATTTCGACGGCAACGTCGATATGTGGCAATATTACGACGCCGAGGGAGAGTTGATCGAAGAGGAGATGTCTCTCGACGCCACAGTCTTAGTCGATGTAGTCGCGTTTTACGACGACGGTAAATTGACGCGAAAGATGATGGCCAGTGATTTCGACGGCTCGTTTCCGATCAATAAATTCTACGAAAGTGACGGCCAGTTGCTGCGCGTGGAGCGCGATTCGTCGGGCGACGGAAATGTCGATGTCTGGGAGTATTATGATGGCGGCGAGCGCTCGCGCATCGGTTGGGATACCAATGGCGACGGGCAGCCGGACCGCTTCGACCGCCACTGAGCCTGATATCAAGCAGGTTAAGAGTTTTGAATGCAGCCGGTTTTTTGTGGTAGCCACCGAAAGATGTCACCAACAACCACCGATCGTAAAACGCAGCGCCAGATTTCCCCTTCCCCGTGGGGAAGGTGCTGAGCGCGTCGTTTTAGAGCGAAGCGGATGGGGCAACAGTAAACCGCCGAAATTTCGACGGGAAATCTCGATGAGGAACCATGCATAAGATCGAACAGATCTTGGTTCCCGTCGATTTTTCGAGCTTTAGCCGAAGCGCCCTGGCATTTGCCCGTCAATTGGGCAACAGTCCCGAAAAAATGGGGAAGCGAGCGCATTTGCAATTGGCTCACGCCGTAGAAGCGATGCCGCCATATATTCGATCCGTGCTCTTTCCGTATGCGGCACTCGGCGAAGACGATCGCCGATTCGAAGCTGAAATTGTGGAGTCCGTGCGCGCTGAGCTAAGGCATTATTTCGAGATCGATGATGAGCTCGCGGAACGTTTCGTCGACGAGCCGGCCGTCGAATTTGGGTTCGGTAAAGAGTGGATCGAGCGCTGGGCCGGACAATTCGATGTGGAGATGATTGTCGTCGGCGCCTTCGGCAAACAGGGAGTGTTTACGGGGGGGCCGGGATCGACGAGTCGGCGTGTGGCCGCCACGGCCTCTAAACCGGTGGCGCTGGTGCGAGATTACGATCCGGTGCCGACGATCGCGCGCATTTTGGCGGCCGTCGACCTCGGTACGGACACAAAAGAAGTGCTGGATGTGGCTGTGGGGTTGGCCGCCGATCTGGGTGCCGAGCTTGAGATTATGCACGTCATCGCGTCGCCGTTTGTCGATGATGCCCGGGGATTGGTCAAGCGCTGTGTGGCGGTCGACGAAGCGGAGATTGAGGAGCAGGTTCGGCCTTCGCTAACAGCGCTGATGCAGGAGTTTGTCGATGAGATAGAGATTCCGTTTTCGGCACAGACAGGCGATGGCGCTCCCATCGAGAAGCAGTTGATGCGCTACGGCGAGCCCGCCCGGGAGATCGCCGAAGAGGTTCAGCAAGGCGAATTCGATCTGGTGGTGATCGGTCGCGGACGAGATGGATTGGGGCGGACGGCGTCGGCCGTGATGGCCGACGTGCCGCGCCACCTGGTGGTGGTGCCCGGAGATTCTTCAAAGTCATTGTTGAGCGGATAGCAGACAAGAATAAAAAACGCGCCGCGCTCCCGGTTGTGGCCGGGATTTGCGGCGCGTTTTTGTGTTTTTGAGTCGCTCAGTCGACGAGCTTCTGGAGTTTTTCGGTCAACTCCGGGACGGCCTCAAAGGCGTCGGCGACAAGACCGTAGTCGGAGACCTGAAAAATCGGAGCGTCCGGGTCGGTATTGATGGCGACGATATTCTGGGAGCCCTTCATGCCGGCCAGGTGCTGGATGGCACCGGAGATGGCGACGGCGAAGTAGAGCTGAGGGGCGACGACCTTGCCGGTCTGGCCGATCTGCCAGTCGTTGGGAGCGTAGCCGCTATCGACAGCAGCGCGGCTGGCGCCGACGGCTCCGCCCAGGGTATCGGCGAGATCCATGATCATCTCAAAATTCTCACCCGACCGCAGGCCGCGACCACCGGCGACGACCACTTCGGCGTCGGTCAGTTCGGGGCGCTCGCTTTTGACCTGATCGAAAGAGACGAATTCGGCGGTCTCCGACGGTGCGACGCCAGGATCGAAGGATTCCACCGGAGTGGCATCGCCGCTCGGCTCGGCGGCATCAAAGTCGGTGGTGCGCACGGATACCACTTTGACGGGAGTGACGACCTCCACGGTGGTGATGACGTTGCCGGCCCACAGGGGACGGCGAAATTTAAGTCCGTCATCGTCGCTGACGCTAATGGCGTCGGAGACCATTCCCGCCTCCAATGAGGCGGCCACGCGGGGCAGTAGATCTTTGCCCGTCGTGCTCGCGGGTGCGCAGACGATGGCGGCGTCGGTCTCCTCGGCGGCGGCGGCGATGGCCGGCGCGTAATTTTCGGCCAGGTAATTGGCATAGGCCGAATCGTTGGCATATAGCACGCGGGAGACGCCGTATTGGGCGAGTTCCTCGGCGACGGCGTCGACGTCACTACCGAGGAGGAGTACGTCGACGTCACCGCCTGTTAATTCCGCGGCGTCTCGGGCGAAAGTGATGACCGAGCGGGTGACTTTGCGAAGTGCTCCGTCGAGATGTTCGGCGACAACGAGTACGTTGGCCATGATGTCTCCTGAGTTGAAGTGATTCGTGTTCTGTGGCTCGTTTTAGCAGGTCCGTTCGCGACAGCGCTGGCTGCCACGTCAGATGACGTTGGCCTCGTTTTTAAGGCGGTCGACCAGCTCGTCGACATCTTCCAGAATCTCACCGGCTTCGCGCTCCTCGGGAGCCTCGAATTTCAAGACGTTGACCCGGGGGGCGATGTCGACGCCGAGGTCGTCGGGCGTCAGGGTCTCCAGCGGCTTTCGCTTGGCCTTCATGATGCCGGGGAGGCTGGCGTAGCGCGGCTCGTTAAGGCGCAGATCCGCGGTGATGATGCCGGGAAGGCGGATTCGCTTCGTGGAAGTTCCGCCGTCGACCTCGCGGCCCACTGTGGCCCAGCCGTCGGCGACTTCGACGTCGTAGGCGAAGGTGGCCTGCGGCCAGTCCAGATAGGAGGCCAGCAGTTGAGCGGCCTGGCTGCGGTCGCTGTCGACGGACTGCTTGCCCATTAAGATGACGTCGGGCTCTTCGCGTTGGACGATCTCGGTGAGGACGCGGGCGACGGCGTCGCTGTCGAGGTCGGCGTCGGTTTCGACGAGAATTGCTCGGTCGGCGCCCATGGCCATCGCCGTTCGCAGCTCCTTTGTGGACTGCGACGGTCCGATGGAGACGGCGACCACTTCGCCACCGTGCTCTTCTTTGATAGCGATGGCCTCTTCGACGCCATATTCGTCGAAGGAGTTCATCTTATACTCCACCCCTTCGGTGACGACGCCGCTCTGGTCGGGCTTAATCTTGACTTTCATATCCGGGTCAGTGACCCGCTTTACTGTGGTGAGAATTTTCACGTTGATTCTCCTTGAATGGGGAACGAGTAATTAACCAGTGGATGAGATATCTTCACGGGGACGGACAATTAGCCCGTCGACAATCATTTCCGCGATCTGCGACGCCTCATCAGAGACGTCCGTGGGCGCCTCGGGCGCCAGCACGAGTTGAAGCAAGACCTCGTCGAGGGCGCCGAAGAGGGCGCGAGTGACGAGTCGGCTATCCAGATCGGAGCGCAACACACCCTGTTGTTGACCCTGCTCGATGAGCGAGTGCAACATCTTCAGGTAGTCCGCAAATTTCGGATTTTCGTATTCCTTGACGAATTTGGCGCTCTGACGCAATTCGACGGTGATAAATTCGGCCAGATCCGGCCGCTCAACGGCGAGCCGAAAATGGAGGTGGATAAAGGCCCGCAACCGCTCGACGAGCCCCCCCTCGACGGCGGCCAGCTCCTCGCTGAGCCGATCGATGAGATACTCCATCTGCTCTTCAAATAAAGAGATCAGTAGATCGTCTTTATTTTTGAAATATAGATAGATCGTACCGTCGGCGACGCCGGCCTCGCGGGCAATCTCGGAGACCCGGGTATTATAAAAACCGTTTTTGGCAAAGGCGCGCAGTGCCCCGGCCAAAATGAGTTCTCGCTTCGGAGAATCGCCCCGTTTTTTATCCGGCTTTACCATGGAAGTCATCCCAACAAGATCTTGGCCGCACAGAGAGCGGAAATGAATTGGCATTCAGGTATTAATTCCGACAGGGGGGGCTGTCAAGGTCTGGCATCGACGGCGAGCGTCGGCAATGGGCGAGTCGCCAAATTGTCGGATGGTCTCCTGGAGGTCGCCGGCGGGCTACTCAAGAATCCAGTAGTCGGTGCGCGGCTCATAGTCGGGTCGGATACAGCCCTCGAAGTCACCGGAGGAGTCGTCCTGAACCATGATATTGCGGCCCAGATCGGCATCCCAGCGCACCGAAAAGCCGCGGTCGGCCCCGGAGACGAAGCCGTCAATGGTCAGGGTGCCACCGGCGGCGTTGTAGACGAAGTCATCGTCGTCAAAGAGGATCCCGTCGCCGGCGGTGTCGAAGCCGACCTGCATGCAGATGGTGCCCTCTTCGATGGAGCAATCGAAGTCGTCCATTGAGGTCAAATCCTGGGAGCCGGGGCCGATATCGGAGGCGTCGAAAATCTCGAGGTGGAGCGGGTCGTCGATGGTGAGTTCATCGATATAGCGGGCGAAATCCTGAGGGCTGTCAGGGTCGATAAGGCGCAATAAGACAGGGTATTCATCGTCTTCTTCGGGGTCACCGCCGGGGAGGATAGCTTCGCCGATCTGGATGCGAACCTCCTGTGGTGAGACGCGGCCGGGAGTTCCCGAGGCGGTCTCGATATCGAGGGAGGCGCTGATTTCGTCGTTGGCGATCTCTCCGGCCGTAAAGGCGGCAAAGTCCTCCTCCAGACAGCGCTCGGAGGCGGCGATTTCTTCTTCGTCGTCTCCGCAGGCGGCCAAAAGAAGTACTGCGAGCAATGGCGTGATGGTGACGAGAGGTATCGGGCTCATGGCAGACTCCGTAATGGGCCCTCCGGAAGAGGGCGGTCGATGCGCAAATTGTCGATGAGCCGGGCGGGCCCAATATGGGCGGCGATGGCGATGATGGCACCGGCCTCGCCGACCGGCTCGTCAGGGCAGCAGGGAGTAAGGCTGTGGGGGCGAACGCATTCGGCATAGTCGATGCGGGCGTCGGGTTGGTCTTCCACCGGTGCGCGAGCAGCCTCGAGAAGCCGGGCGCAGGACATCTGTGGATCTTCGTCGAAGGCCCGGTGGGCCGCTACGAGACCCCGGGAAAGGGACGTGGCCTGGCGGCGCTGATCGTCGTCGAGGTAGCGGTTTCGGCTCGACAGGGCCAGCCCGTCGTCTTCTCTGACCGTGGGGACGCCGTCGACGTCGATGGCGAAATTTAAGTCGCGGACCAGCCGCCGTATAATCGCTAATTGCTGGCGATCTTTCTGGCCGAATACGGCCACGTCGGGATCGATGATATTAAATAATTTGGTCACGATTGTGGCCACTCCCTGAAAGTGGCCAGGCCGGTCGACGCCGCATAAATGGGAGTCCAGGCGGTCCACATTGATTCGCGTGCAGTGATCGTCGCCGTAGATCTCATCTCGGGAGGGCGAAAAAAAGATATCACAGCCCACATCGCGGCATTTGTCGGCGTCGCCGTCGAGATCGCGAGGGTAGGCGTCGAGGTCTTCGTCGGGGCCAAATTGGGTGGGGTTGACGAAGACGCTGACCACCAGGTGGTCGGCGCGGGTCAAGCCGTGGCGCATCAAGGCCAGGTGGCCGTCGTGGAGAAAGCCCATGGTGGGTACAAAGGCGATAGAGCCCGGGAGTTTATCCAGGGCGCGGTGGAGCTGGGAAATGGTCGTGACTCGTCGCACGGCCGACCTCAGTAGGCGTGATCGTCACCGGGGAATTGGCGCGCTCGGACCTCGTCGCCATACTCATTTAAGGCGCCGACGATGGTGTCCTCCAACGCCGCATAGCGCTTGACGAAGCGGGGTGAAAAATCGGTATTCATGCCGAGCAGGTCCTGAATGACTAGGACCTGGCCGCTGGTGTGGTGGCCGGCGCCGATGCCGATGGTGGGGATGGATAGCGCCTGGGTGACCCGGCGCGCCAGATCAGCGGGCACCATCTCCAAAACCAGCATATATGCGCCGGCGTCCTCAAGGGCCCGGGCGTCGGCCAGAAGCGTGCGAGCTGCCTCCTCGTCGCGTCCCTGCACGCGGTATCCACCGAAGGCGTGGACCGATTGAGGAGTCAGCCCCAGATGGCCGACGACGGGAATGCCGGCCTCGGTCATGCGCTCGA
>SKQC01000337.1 GCA_007119175.1 Myxococcales bacterium
CATTCCTGGCCGGCGTCGCGCAAATGGCGCGGCTGCCAGCTCTGGCTGACCACGATCGGCCCAATGGCCGACTGAGCCACCAGATAGGTCTGTTCCCACTCTCGGCGGCGGTCGACGAGGCCCACCATGCCGGATTCTTCGTCGCGGACCACCTCGAATTCCACAGCCTCCGAAGTCCCCAATTCATCGGCTGAGACCCGAAACGTGTCGTCCAATTCAGTTACTTCAAAGCCGTAGCCGTCGCGAGATAGGGCGCGAATGATCTTGCGCGCCGAGCTGCGCACATAGGCCTCCATATAGCGATCGCACTCGCTTATGGCGGCCTCCGACTCCTCGCTCTCCTCTGCCGCTTCCGATAGACCCGGCAACGACACCATCATGGCCAGGCTCAGTACCAGAACCATACCGTACTTTGCGTACTTCACAGTTCGCTCCGTCGAATTTTTGGTGACAATTTGTCTGAGTAAACGATTACACGACCTCGCCTGTGCTGCAAAGGTTACATCACGCAAAATGCCGCTCCTTACAGGCGCCATTTGTATCCCATATCGCATGATATTTTTGTTCTGTCCCCCATTTGCCGAAAAATCGGTCGATCCCTGCTTGAAGACCACTTCCCTTCGCGCTATTGTCAGGAGGTCGGTCAGTCACGCCTGTGCGTCGACTCCGCCGGTTCATCCGGGAGCGTTCTGGAGTGTTGGGGAACACCTTGCCGCCGCGATGAACAACGGAGGCCGCCATGAATCTGACCTATCTCGAAATCGATTCTCAGCGATCGATTTATCACGATGTCGTCGAACACGACGGCAAAACCTTTCGCGATCGCCTCGCTTTGTCATGGTTGTATCACGACCATGCACTTGAAGGGGTGGTGGTCGCTCCCGAAGACTTAGAACGGGCCCTTCAGGGGATGCCGGCCCGCAATTATTGCGACGGCGTGCTATTGCACTCTCTGCGCTCACTGCGAAGTTGTATCGACTTCGTCCACGACAGCGCAGCGCGCGGCGACGAGCTGACGCTAGACTGGTTGCGTGACGTCCACGCCCGGATTTGCCCCGACGACTACGAGGCCGTCGGGCAATACCGAAAGCGCGACACCTCGCCGGGCGTCTACCACCTGACGGTGGCACCGGCCAATAGCATCTCCTATCACTTCCACAAATTCATCGACACCTATCGCGAGGAGCTGGCGCAGATGCATCCGGTGCGCCAGGCGGCGATCGCCCACTGGGAGTTTATGCGGGTATTTCCCTTCGATGAGCGGACCGGTGTGGTGGGTCGATTGATGCTCAACTTCCTTTTGTTGCGACACCAATTTCCGCCGGCGATCATCCACGCCACAGATCGACATCTTTATTTCGATGCCCTCAACGGCCATCGCACTGATCTGGTGCCGGTGGTCGCCGACGCCACGCGATCGACGATCGCCGCTGCCCGGGCACTGCAGCAGGAGTCAAAAGCGCCGTCTCGCCACCGGCGAGCCGCTCTGTGAGACGATCTTCAATCCCCGGTGTGTCCTTTTTGTGGCATTTGTGACAACGGCGGCCCGCAGTTGGCGCCCCGGGGATTGTTGAACCTTCCTTCTTTGTTTTTTCACTGACCGCAGTACGGGATCATTTTTTCCGCGCCTCTCAAGGGCAGAGGATCATCGGTCTATCCTCGGCGCGGCTTGCGTCTGAAGCACCGGTGAGGACAATCGAAGCTCCCGGAGTTGACAGGGGAAGTGGCGGCGCTAAGGTGAGCACGCCGCGCGCTATCGATAAGGATATTGACCGCGCCTGGCACGGTTGCTCCCACTGACGAGAACTTTTGAAAAACGGAGCGACTATCGACGAGTACGCGCGACGGGAGCCACATAAGATGCAGTCTAATCTTAAAATTGGGGCCGAGGCGGAGGGCGATAAAGCAGCAAAAAAGACCGCTGACGAGCAACCTCCACTGAAGGTCGAACTCTTCGCCACCGCCGAGTTGCCCAGCCAATACGGGCAATTCGAGATTGTCGCCTTTACCAACAACCGCGATGGAAAAGAGCACGTGGCGGTCATCCACGGCGACGTCGACGGCCGCTCCGAGGTATTGACGCGCATCCACAGCGAATGTCTGACCGGCGATGTCTTCGGAAGCCTCAAATGCGACTGCGGCGGCCAGCTCGATCTTGCCCTGCAGGAGATCGCCGAAACCGATGCCGGGATCGTCCTTTATATGCGCCAGGAAGGTCGCGGGATCGGGCTGGCCAACAAGGTCAAAGCCTATAGCCTGCAGGACGGAGGTCTCGATACGGTGGAAGCCAACCGCCATCTGGGATTCGACGACGATCTTCGCGACTACGAGATATCGGCAAGGATGCTCGAACTTGTCGGCATCGAAAGTATCGTCTTGATGACCAATAATCCGGCCAAGGTAGAGGGTCTGACCAACGCCGGTGTGGTCATCGACGAACGGCGACCGATCAAGACCACCCCCAATCCCCACAATTTCAATTATCTAGAAACCAAACGAATTAAGAGCGGTCACCTGCTCTGAGACTCAGCGGGTATGCCGCTGCTGCCTCCCCGCCGACTCCTGGACGGACTTGTATCTTCCGTCAGGTGGGCAACGTTGGTTTTTTTCCCTTGCTTTGCACAGTCTGGGTGGTTAATCGTTTGCGCACCGATACGACACAGTATTCACCCGCTACGATGATTTTTACGATCTGTCAGGATTGACTATGGCTGCAGCATCCGGGGACAAACTCGCTAAGGTTCGCGTCGACGACGGCATCGCCTACGTCGGCCTCGATGTGGCCGGGGAGTCGGTCAATACACTCTCGACGCCGATGGTCGATCGCTTCGAGGAGGTCCTCGACTCGTCGCTGCACGACGAGAGCGTGGAGGCCGTGGTGATCCACAGCTTAAAGCCCGACAACTTCGTGGTCGGCTTCGATATCGAGGAGCTTCAGGGCTATTACGACGATCCCGACGCTCTGCGGGCCCTGGTGGAGCGAGGCCACGGGCTAATGGAGCGCCTTGAGGCGTTAGAGCAGCCGGTCGTAGCGGCGATCCACGGCAATTGCCTGGGCGGAGGCCTGGAGCTCGCCCTGGCCTGTCATGCCCGGGTGGCCAGTAATAGCGGCGATACATCCTTTGGGTTGCCGGAAATTATGCTGGGCCTGATCCCCGGTGGCGGCGGCACTCAGCGCCTTCCTCGCCTCATCGATTTGTCGCAGGCGTTAGATATGATCTTGACCGGCCGCCAGATCGACGGCCGAAAAGCAAAAAAGCTGGGCCTGGTCGACGATCTGGTCCATCCCGGAATTTTACTGGATGCAGCGGCCGAAAAGGCCCGCAAATTGGTGGACGAGAGGCAACCAACGGAGTCGCCTTCCATCTCCATCAATCTCGGCATTAGCGATGCATTTCACGATCCAGTCAAGCTGGCGGCCAAAACGCCGGCGCGACGCGTCGTCTTCGACAAGGCGCGGGAAACGGCGCGAAAGAAAAGTGGCGGTCATTATCCCGCACTGCCGAAGGTCCTCGATGTCATCGAGACTGGATTTTCCGAGGGCTTTGATGCCGGACTCAAAGCCGAGGGCGAGGCATTTGTAGAATTGGTGCAGTCCGACGTGGCCAAAAACCTGATGAATATCTTTTTCATGCGTCAGGAGGTCAATAAAGACAGCGTCGTCGATGGCCGAACCCGGCCGTTTAAGGTCCACAAAATCGGTGTCATCGGCGCCGGATTGATGGGAGCCGGCATCGCCCAGGTCGCCGCCTACAACGACTACGATGTGCGCATAAAAGACCGCGACTACGACGGGCTCGGCTGGGGCCTCAACTATATCAATGACCTCTTCGGCAAGTTGGTGCGCCGCAAAAAGCTCTCCGCCGGCGAAGCGGACGTGACGTTTGGGCGAGTCTCGGGGACCACAGAATATACGGGATTTAAGACCGCCGATCTGGTGGTGGAAGCCGTCTTTGAATCGCTCGATCTAAAGCAGCAGATTTTGGCGGACGTCGAAGAGCTGGGCAACGAAGATCAGATCTTTGCCAGCAATACCTCGACGATTCCAATCAGCGACATCGCCGCCCATGCCGAGCGACCGGAGCATGTGCTGGGAATGCACTTTTTCAGCCCGGTGTACAAGATGCCGCTTCTGGAGATCATCCGCACCGACAAGACCTCGCGAAAGGCGCTGGCCACAGCGCTCGCCGTGGGCCGGGAGATGGGCAAAACCTGCATCGTCGTCGACGACGGACCCGGCTTTTTTACAAGCCGCGTCATCGCCGCCTATATCAACGAGGCCGGCTGGATTCTGCAGGAGGGAGCCCGCATCGAGGATATCGACGGGGCCATGGAGGAATTCGGCTTTCCCGTCGGACCGCTCAAATTGGTCGACGAGGTGGGCCTCGATGTCGGTCAGAAAGCGGCGGGCGTACTTCTGGAGGCATTCTCCGATCGATGGGACGCCCCGACCTCACTGGAAAGCCTCGCCAAGCAGGGGCGAAAGGGCCGAAAAAATGAAAGCGGCTTTTACGACTACGCCGGCGAAGGCTCTGATGTGCCCGACGAGACGGTCTACGACGTATTGCCCGGCGGGCGCGACCGCCGGCGCGTCGACCGGGAGCTGATTCAGCAGCGATGCTGGCTGGCCATGCTCAACGAATGCGCCTATGCGCTGCAGGAAAATATTCTGCGCAGTCCCCGTGACGGCGATATCGGCGTCATTTTCGGGCTTGGCTTTCCACCCTTTCGCGGGGGGATCTTCCGCCATGCCGACGAGGTGGGCCTCGACCGGGTCGTAGAGCAGATGCGGCGACTCGCCGATCAATTCGGCGACCGACTTTTGCCGGCCGATATTCTGGTCGACAAGGCCGAGGAAGAATCGACCTTTTATTGAATTTTGCTGCGGGCTAAATCGAGATAGATACTGTCAACGATCTATCTAGCAACTCATTGCAGACGCATTTACACAGGGTGCCGCCATGGCCAAATCGAAGAAAAAGACCACGCTCGGAGACAACGATCCCATCGCGATCGTCAGCGGGGTGCGAACGCCGTTTGCGAAGGCCTGGACTCATTATAAGGACTGGACCCATGCCGATCTGGGACGCGAGGCGGTGGCCGAATTGGTCAACCGCACCGAGATCGATCCGGAGGCCATCGACGAGCTGATCTTTGGCTGTGTGGCGGCGCCGATGAACGGTCCCAACGTGGGCCGCGAGATCGTTTTACGCAGTCAATTGCCGAAACATATTCCGGCGTCGACGGTGCAGATGTATTGCGCCTCCAGCGCCTACGCCGCCGTACAGGGGATCAATTCCCTTCTGGTCGGCACCTCCGATGTGGTCGTCGCCGGCGGTGTGGAGGCGATGAGCGCCGCCAGAGCTCGCTTTAGTCTGTCACTTACGCATGCTCTGCAGGAGGCGGCGAGCGCAAAATCGATTCAGGCCCGGCTGCGCGCCGTCAGCCAGATCCGGGCCAGCGATCTCAAACCGGAGACGCCGGCCATCGAGGAGCCCACGACCGGGTTGTCGATGGGTGAGTCTGCCGAGGAGATGGCCAAAGAATACGGAATCTCGCGCCAGGCTCAGGACGAATATACGGAGATGACTCATCATCGGGCGGCGAAAGCGTTTGACGAGGGGCGATTTCCGGAGGTCATGACACTGTTGACGGGCGACGAATTCGACACCGCCGTCGATCGCGACACCATGGTCAGAGCTGATACGTCGGTGGAGAAGATGAGCGGGTTGAGGCCGGTCTTCGACAAAAAACACGGCACGATCACGGCCGCCAACTCCTCACCTTTGACCGATGGAGCCTCGGCCGTGATGTTGATGCGCAAGAGCACGGCCAAAAAGATGGGGCTTGAACCGCTGGCATTTGTGCGCTCCTACGCCCAGGTCGGACTCGATATCCAAAAATTCAACCTCTTACTCGGTCCGACATTTGCGACCCCGATCGCCCTGGAGCGCGCCGGCGTCGATCTCGACGATATGGATATGGTGGAGATGCACGAGGCCTTTGCCGCCCAGGTATTGGCGAATCTTGAGATCTGGAAGAGCGAAGAATTATGCGAGTCGCTGGGCCTCGACGAGGCCATCGGCGAGGTCGATATGGACACCTTCAACGTCAACGGCGGCTCCGTGGCCCTGGGTCATCCCTTCGGCGCTACGGGAACGCGGATGATCGCCCAATTGGCCGGCGAAATGGATCGCCGCGACGAGAATCTGGGGCTGTTGACGATGTGCGCCGCCGGCGGTCTGGGACTGAGTATGGTTCTGGAGCGCTGATTTTTGATCTCAGCACAGGGGGAGAGGCTATTGTCTTCGAGGACCGTTGTGGCCTACAGTGGCGCTAACGATGTAAAGAGACGTTCGCGTCATCCTCAGGAGGCCCCGCCGTGTTTCGCCAAGTCCGTATCAGAATCGCCCTATTCGCCTGTTTGATCTTGCTGGTATCGGCTTGCTCCGACGACGATGACACGAGCCGCAATTCCAATATTTTCACCCCCACCAACCAGAATCAGACGGAGTGCCAGGGAGAGTCGGAAGCCGAGCTGTGCGAGATGCACGACTTCGTCTGCGGCGAGCACCAGGTCACCGACGAGTGCGATGACACACGCGACATCGACTGTGGAAGCGATGTCTGCAGTGAACCGGAGAGTTGTGGGGGCGCAGGTGAGCCCGGTCAATGCGGCTGTACACCGCAGCCGGATGAAGAATTATGTGCCGCCGAGGAAGTTGAGTGTGGCCCCCTTGAGGAGACGGTCGTCGATGCCTGCGGGGAAGAGCGCGAGGATGTATTCTGCGGCGACGAAGAAGATGTCTGTGGAGAACTCGAAACCTGCGGTGGAGCCGGAGAACCGGGCATATGCGGATGTACTGCCGAATCAGACGAAGAATTATGTGATGCCGAGGAAGTTGAGTGTGGACCGCTGGAGGGCGTTGTCGATGCCTGCGGCGAGGAGCGCTCCATTGAGTCCTGTGGCGACGAAGAAGAGGTCTGCGAGAGTTTCGAGACCTGCGGTGGCGGCGACGAACCGGGCATTTGCGGCTGTACCCCCGAAACCGATGAAGAGTTGTGTGACGAAGCGGAGATCGAGTGCGGTCCTCTCGATGGTATCACCGACTCCTGTGAGCAGGCTCGGATCATCGACAGTTGTGGTATCGAAAGTGAGGTATGCGACGATTATGATACCTGCGGCGGTGGAGAAGAACCGGGCATCTGCGGCTGTACGCCCAAGACCTGTGTGAGCGAAGGCGTCTTGTGCGGCACCATCGACGATGAATGTGGCAATACCGACGTAGAGTGCGATCTCTTCTGCGCTGAACAGGTCGATACCTTCGACCAGCATGCCTGTGCCGTCGGATCGGGAGCCGTCAAATGCTGGGGCCGCAACGACGACGGCCAGCTCGGCGTCGGCGACTACAATGACCGACAAAACCCGGACGACGTCATCGCATCAAGCGATCCCGACGACGAACAATTGCTGGCTAATGTGCACAGCGTAAGCACCGGGAAATCGCATACATGTGCGCTATTCAATGACAGTTCCGTGCGCTGCTGGGGCTCAAACTCTCAGGGGCGTCTAGGCGAGGGCTCGGGGACGAGCACCACCGGTCCGTCGACGAATGCCATCTCTTCGGGAGCGGTCAAGCTCGTCAGCGGCGTGCAACATACCTGCGCTCTGATCGCCGATACCAGTGAGGTCGACGATCCCGACGATATCGACATCAACGAATTGGAGATGGCCGGTCATCTCGAGTGCTGGGGACACAACCAATTCGGGCAAATCGGCGATCCACAACTGGACTTCGGGGCCACCGTGGCGGTGCCCAATATCGTCGATCTCCCCGACGACGAGACTTACTCCCAGTCCGGAGTTCCAAAACAGGCTCTCGATGTCACCGCCGGCGACAACCATACCTGCGCCATTTTGAGCAACAACGAGGGCGGCACCTCGGTGTGGTGCTGGGGCCGCAATCGCTACGGCCAGATAGAGCCACTTGAACCAAATTACGACGGCGGCGTCGATCCCGATGAGCTCGAGGAATGGGAACGAGATATCGCCATCGACGCCTACGCCATCGATCCCAATGTGGGCCCCGACCAACTGACGCGAAAGGGCGAGCCAACGCGGATGAGCTATGAACAATACCTGAGTGACAACGCGTCAATTCCGAGCGATCCCGTGTGGGTCACGGCCGGTGCCGACCATACCTGTGTCGTCGACGCGACAGACGACCAGATCTTTTGCTGGGGGGTGATAATGACTGCTCCTCGAAGCAGCGACCCCTGCGTTACCTCGGTCTTTATTAAAAATGAAGACGACGTTATTCAGTCAATGGCTGCCGACGACTGCTCTGTGCTGCCCGAGCCCAATCCGAACCCGGGCGAGGA
>SKQC01000457.1 GCA_007119175.1 Myxococcales bacterium
GAGAGTAGGATGCATGGATGATAGAGAGAGTTTAGCTTGCGAGCAAGTTACGACTTGTTGGCGTGTGGCCCGGGGCATGCGTCACATATAAGCTCCCAATGGTACGGAAGCCAGAACGCGACCCCCTGCGACCAAAGGGAGCTGGGGGATCGGAGACACCAGACCGTCAAAGCCCATCCGCGCAAACCACCGAGGGTACGGGGTTAAGCGTTTTTGGTCTGATGAGGCTCGGGCGTCTTCGAACCCCCGGCTCCCTGCGCTGCGCTCCGGTCGGCGGGGGCTACGTTCTAGCTCCTGAGGGTCGGGGGCATGCGTTACATTCAAGCTCTTGAGGGTACGGGGTTATGCGTTACATTCTAGCTATTGAGGGTCGGGGGCATGCGTCACATTCTAGCTATTGAGGGTCGGGGGCTTTCATGCCTCAAATAGTAGCTCTCGCGCCTCGTCGGGCGTGGCCGGTTCGCGGCCTATCTCGCGGGCCAGGGTTGCCATCTCCTCGATGAGTCGCCCGTTGCCGTCGACCTTTTCGCCGTCGGGAAGATAGAATGTATCTTCGACGCCAACGCGGAGATTTCCGCCCATCTCCGCCGTCTTGCGGTGGACCGGCCAGACCTCGTCGCGACCGATGACGATCGACTGCCAGGGGGCGCCGTCGGGAATCTCGTCGACCACCAGAGGGAGAAATTCAGGCCGCGCCGGCATGCCGCTTTCCACGCCCTGGACCAGTGAGACTGTAAATGGCGGCGTCAAAAGCCCGTTTTTTCGAAATAGCGATAGCGAGCGAACAATCCCCGTATCGAAGCATTCGCATTCGGGATGGATATCGTTTTCGTCCATGACGGCCAAAAATTTCTCAATTTTTTCGACGGGATTGTCGAATAAAAGCGGCGGCCAGGCCCAGTCGCCGTTGCTGCGGACCTTCAGGTAGTTTAGAGAGCCCGAATTCATGGCTGCCATCTCCGGTTTGACCTGCTCTAAGACGCCGGCTGGCCCGCTGATATCATCGCCCAGAATTCCCGTCGTGAAATTGATGATGATATCCGGGCAACGCTCTTTGATCTGGTCCACCGCTTCTTGAGCTAGATCGGGATCCCAGACCGGCATTCGCCCCATATTCTGGTCGCGAAGATGAAGGTGTACGATCGCCGCTCCCGCATCGTAGGCCTCCTTTGTGGACTGAGCCATATCCTCGGGAGTATAGGGCACGGGATGACGCGACGGGTCGGTGAGAACGCCGTTGAGAGCACAGGTGATGACCACTTTATCAGACATGAGACCTCCATCGATGATGGTGAATACAGCCGCTAAGTAAGTGGACACTAACTAAGGCGCTCGCCGATTGCAAGACTCAGGCGTCACCCGGTGGATTGCCGGGCAATGCGCTGCCCAGATTCAGTCGGTCTTCTCGGTTTTGTCGAAGAACTCGACGGTTCGATAGGGGTAGGGAATCTCGATTTCGGCTTCGTCTAAGGCGTATTTGACGGTCGTGGCGACCTGGTCGCGGGCCAGCGTCTCCGAGCGGCGATCCGATTTCGTCCAATAGACAATCGCCAGATCGACGGAGCTGTCGCCGTGACCGGTGACAAGGACCTGCGGGGCCGGCTCGTCTAAGAGCAGATCGCAGTCTTCGATGGATTCGGCGATGATCTGGCGCGCCTCTTCGATATCTTCGCCGTAGCCGACGCCGGTTTCGAAGACGGAGCGCCGGATCGCCTCGGCAGTATTGACCGTGACCGGCGAGCTGTAGATGTCGGCGTTGGGCATCACGATCAACTGACCGTTATAGGAGCGGATCGAGGTGGATCGGACGTTGATATGTTCTACGGTTCCCGCAAAATCCGATACTTCGATCTGGTCGCCGACCACGAAGGGGCGTTGCATCAAAAGGAGGATGCCGGCCAGAAAATTCTGGAAGATATCTTTGAAAGCAAAGCCAATCGCCACACTGGAGAGGCCGAGCACGGCGATAAGGTCGCCGGCCCTGAGTCCGGGAAAGACGATCGTGGCGGCGGCGAAGACACCGATCACTGTCAGCACGACGGCCACGAAGGTTCCGGCCAGATTCTGCAGGCTCGGGTCGTCGATGACGCCGGCGGAGATGCGCTGCGCCGATTTTCGCCCCACTTTTGACAGGATGATAAAGACGATGAGGACGATCAATGCGATCGCCAGCGTCGGCAGCATGCGCAAAAAGTCGTTGAGGTAATCCTGAAGCACCTCGACCATGGTTAGCGTCGAGCTGGCAACTTCTGAGGTGGCGGTTTCGGCAAGGACTAAGAACATTAAAAACTACTCCGCTCTACAACAAATACTGCAACAGACAATCGTGGTTCTACTATCGCCACCACCACTAATTCTCGCTCCCCCCGGGCGATAGACTTCAGTACCGATAATAATCCGGCTTGTACGGCCCCTCGGGATCGACATCGATATAATCGGCCTGCTCATCGGACAATTCGGTCAATCGGGCGCCGAGTTTTTCCAGGTGCAGACGGGCCACATGCTCGTCGAGGTGCTTTGGAAGGGTGACCACTTCGATGCCGTAGTCGTCGGCGTTCTGGTGCAGCTCCATTTGAGCCAGCACCTGGTTGGTGAACGAGGCGCTCATCACGAAGCTCGGATGGCCCGTCGCGCAGCCCAGATTCACCAATCGTCCCTCGGCGAGGATGATGATGCTGTGGCCGGTTTCGGTAAAATGCCATTCGTGAACCTGGGGTTTGATCTCGATTTTCTCGACCTCGCCGCTCTCGCGCATGGCCTCCAGGCCGGCCATATCGATCTCGTTGTCGAAGTGGCCGATATTGCAGACGATGGCGTTGTGCTTCATCCGCTTCATATGGTCGGCGGTGATGACATCGAAATTGCCGGTGGCCGTAATATAGATGTCGAAGCCCTGTTCTAAGGCGTCCTCGACGGTGACCACATCGATTCCGTGCATGCACGCCTGCAGCGCGCAGATGGGATCGATTTCGGAGACCGAGACCTTGGCTTTTTGTCCCTGCAGCGACTCCACAGTTCCCTTGCCCACGTCGCCATAGCCGCATACGAGCGCACGCTTGCCGGCCAGCATCACGTCCGTGGCGCGCATGACGGCGTCGACGGCGGAGTGGCGGCAGCCGTAGATATTGTCGAATTTGCTCTTCGTGACCGAGTCGTTGACGTTGATCGCCGGAAATAAAAGCGTTCCCTCTTCCTGCGATTGGTACAGGCGATGAACGCCGGTGGTCGTCTCCTCGGTGACGCCGCCGATATTGGGGGCGACGCGGCTCCAGTACTCATTGTCGATATCGTGCAGGTCGGCCAGAACTTGCAGGATGATGGAGTGTTCTGGATTGTTGCCGTCGGAGGGATCCGGCTTTTCGCCGGCTTCGTTGAATTTAAAGCCCTCGTGGACCAATAGCGTGGCGTCGCCGCCGTCGTCCAGGATCAGTGACGGTCCCTTCCCGTCGGGCCAGTTCAGCGCCTGGAAGGTGCACCACCAATACTCCTCGAGGGTCTCGCCTTTCCAGGCGTATACCGGGATGCCCTGCGGGTCGTCAGCCGTCCCATCGGGGCCGACGGCCACGGCGGCGGCGGCGTGATCCTGGGTGGAGTAGATATTGCACGACGCCCAGCGCACTTCGGCGCCCAATTCCACGAGAGTCTCAATAAGCACCGCCGTCTGGATGGTCATATGCAGCGAGCCCGAGATTCGCGCTCCGGCCAACGGCTGTTGGTCGGCATATTTTTCGCGCAGCGCCATCAGGCCCGGCATCTCGACTTCGGCGAGCTCGATTTCTTTTCGGCCAAAGGCCACGGTCTCCGCCGACAGATCGGCGACCCGAAAGGGAAGTTCATTAAAAAGAGGCTCACCGGTGGACATAAAGGGCGGCGCGACATCAACGGGAGAAGCAGTCATAATCAAAGACTCCGAGTCAAGAAGAACGGGATGGTGCTGAAGAGATTCCTGCGAACAACGGTTGAGCAAATGTGGCTATTCCTGTCAAGGATCAGGGAGTGATAAACCAGTTCGGGGGAAACGGTCAAAAGATGTTCCCGTTCCCACCACTCGTATTCGACACAACGAGTGTAAGATGGCACTATGGCCGCCGTATCGAAGGTCAGGAATTTGTCTGGGAGCTGGTTTATGGAAGCCCTTTCTAAACAAGAATTTGCGCGGCGTCGCGCTCGCTTAATGGAAGACATCGGCGACGAGGCAGTCGCCGTTTTCGTCGGACCACCGCCGCGACCGCGTTCAAACGACACATCCTATCCCTATCGGCCATCGAGCGATATTTTGTATCTGAGCGGATTTCACGAACCGCAGGCGGTGCTCGTATTGGCCCCGGGGCACGATGATGGCGAATTCGTGCTCTTTGCCCCCGACCGCGACCCGAAGGTCGAGCAATGGGAGGGGCGACGCGCCGGTCCCGAGGGGGCCGTTGAGGACTACGGGGCCGACGCCGCGTTCGGTCTCAGCGAGCTCGACGAGGAGTTGCCAAAATGGCTCGCCGACCGCAAACGCCTGTATTATACGCTGGGAAGTGACGATGACTTCGACGAGCGCGTCGTGGGCTGGATTCAGGAGCTTCGTCATCGGCGCCACGGCGTCTCCGGGATGCCGTCGGCCGTCGTCGATGTCCGCGATCTGGTATATACGGCCCGGTTGACGAAGAGCGACGAGGAAATTGAGATTCTTAAAAAGGCCTGCCAGATCTCGTCTCAGGCCCATATCCTGGCCATGCAGCATTGCCGCCCCGAGATATACGAATATGAGCTTCAGGCCTTGCTGGAGTATCACTTTCGACAACAGGGCGGCGAAGGGCCGGCCTATCCGTCGATTGTGGGCGCCGGCGATAATGCCACCATCTTGCATTATACGGATAATAAAAGCCGGATTGGCGCCGATGACGTGGTTCTCATCGACGCCGGCTGTGAATATCAATATTACGCCGGTGATATTACCCGCTCGTTTCCGGCGGGTGGCACATTCAGCCCCGCACAACGCGATATCTATCAGGCCGTCTTACAGGTTCAGCAGGCAGCCATCGGCGATCTCGAGCCGGGCTTTAGCTACGAAGAATTGCAGGCCAATACCCGTCGGCGGCTCACGGAGGCGATGGTCGATCTGGGATTGCTCACCGGATCTGTGGAGCAATTGGTGGAGGAGGAGAAGTACCGTGATTATTATCCCCATAGCATCGGTCATCCGCTGGGTATTGACGTCCATGATGTGGGCCTATTTCGGACCAGCGAAGACGAGTCGCGGATATTCCGCGAGAATATGGTCATGACTATCGAGCCCGGCTTATATGTGCCGGCCTCCGATGAATCGGCGCCCGAAGAGATGCGCGGCGTCGGTATTCGCATCGAGGACGACGTATTGATCACCGCATCGGGGACCGAGAATTTGACCGCTCATTGCCCCAAGGCGGTCGACGACATCGAGCAACTCGTGGGAAGCGCCGACCGGTCGGCACTTCCCGGCTGACGATGCCTCGCCACACACCGACCTTTGACGATTGACGGATCGGGATGACACCAGACGAAGAAGAGCCGACGCAAACCCGACAAAGCTCCGATTGGTCGACCCCTACCCACCAGCCGCCTCAGCATTATACGGGAGGCCATCCGACCACCACGGCCAGCCGAGCGCTGGAGACCTCGGAGGTCCTGGCCGTCATCGCCGCTGCCATCCCCGGAATTGGGCAGATGCTGCTGGGGCAGACGGTCAAAGGCCTGGTGTTGCTGGGGATTGCCATCATCACCTGTTCGGGGTTTGGACTTTTTTCGGTGGCCAGCATGGTCGACGCATTTCTGGTCGCCAAAGCCGGACACCGCCGCCCGGTGGGGGAATGGGAGTTTTTCCCTGATTTTCAAGAAACGTTCAATCTATGACGGCTTTATGCCGGGCTGTTCATTTCGATAGGAAAGCGTGGAGGGAGCGACGCCGATATCGCAAGCGACGTCCAGACCGTGGAGTCCGGCGGCGATATTGATGATCGCGAAATGATGAACGGCGTGGGAGTTTAAAAATAATAGCTCGCGGGCCGGCGTACTAGTTACGGCAGCCCGCTCAAACCCCTTCGCACTGCATTGCAGGACCTCAAGCTCGCCATCGAGCTGCCTCTCCGGAATTTGCTGGAGGGCGTCCATCAATTCGCTGGTCTCTTCAATCGCCCGAACCCGGTCACGGGCCACGTCTTGATCGCGACGGCGCTGATCGTAGTCGATCACTCGCTCATCGAGGCCGTCGATAAATAGCCGTATATGGTCGAGGTGGTGGCGGTAATGTTCGCCAATTGCCGAGATTTCCAGTGAGGGAAAACCGCTTCGGTAGCTACGATCGCTCAATTCAGTGAGCAGTTGCGCCCCGTCTTTCATGGTCTTGAGCAGGTGGTCGCGATGGAGGCGGGAAATAGCATTCGGATTCATAGCGACATTTACTCCAATATATACAGCGCAATAACAGCATCGGCTCCGACCAGCTATTTGGTTCTGCGACCGAGCCTTTTGTTACACAAAATATTTAGATCTTGTCGAGGGCGATTCGATGAGTTTCGACTCCTACGTCGATGGCATGGCGCACGGCAGCGGCGGCCAAAATCGCCCGAAGGGTGACGAAATCCGGAGATTCTCCGGCCCGTTCAAGCAGATCTGAGAGTCGCTTCGCGTCGACGATATCGAAGAAGGGGCTCGAGCTGGGATCGCGTAAAAAATCGGTGATCGTCTCTCCGTGTTTTTGCCAGATCACCATCTGGCGCGACAATCGATGTGCCGAGCCCGTCACCGGCCGGGCGCCCCGGAGTCGGGCCGTCGGAAGCAGCGGACTCCATTTATCATTGGCGAATGGGTGAGCGACCAGCCACTCATCACAGCGGCGCATCAACTCGTAGTGTGTCTTTTCGCTCTGGCGTTCGCGAAGCGATAGGCGCCGATATTTTTCCAAAAGCCCTGCCGAGGGAATGGGGGCCATGGCCACAGTGGCGCATGAGCTGTGCAATTGCAGTTGCCCCATCCACCGCTGCATGCGCACGTGGCGGTGAAAGGTGTCGTGAAGATGCAACCTCGGTATTTGTCGGCTCCGCAACTCTTCGAGGTATTGCTGCAGGCCATCGTGGCAATACCTGATCGCTTCTTCCGTCAGAATATCGGCCAGATCGATATAGGAGCGCCTCAGATATTTTCGCTCCACCCACTTCCAGCCGAGAGCGAATTTCAGGTCTGCATGACCGCGGTAAATTTCCCCGTAAGTGCCGTGAAGTGTGGCCTCTCGCGGCTTTTGATCACAGCCTTTGAGATCCCAGGCGTTGGCCGAAAATTCGGTCTGGAAGTTGTGGCGAGAAAGGGCGGCGTGGATGTCGTCGGAGGCGGTGCGTGGCTCGAAAAGTCGAAATTCGAGCCCGTAGTGGTCGGCCAGTTGCCGGCCGACGATGACATCGGGATGCTCCGGCACGGAGTGCAAAAAAGCGTGGTCTACAGAGTCGAGCGCATCGGCGGCGACCAATCCCGCCAGTACCAGGCGAGTATCTTTGCCGCCCGTCAGAGCTAAGGAAAAGTTGAGATCGGGGAGCTTTTTGATCTGAGCTGCGCGCTCGACGAAGCGCTCACATGACTCAGACCAATCGCTCGACCACTGGGCTGTGGCGTCGATGGGGTCGACATCGACCCGCCCCGACTCGGCAATTAGCCGATCGTCGGAGAGCAGCAAATGGACCCCTTTAAAGGGCGTCAGATCTCCCACCGGAGCCGCCGGCGACGTCAGTAGCCAACTCAAAAATAAGGGCTCCGGTGCCGGCAGATGGCCGTCATTTAATGCGGCGGCCACCACCATCGCCCGATTCGAGACCGCCGCGACACCGTTGCGCGTGCCGTAATACAGGTGCTGCCCGCCGAGAAAATCACAACATCCCTCGATGACTCCGTCGCAGTGAAAGCGAAGCAGCGACCAGTCGCCGTCGACCTCTCGGGCGAAGCGATCTACGCCGATCTCGTCCAATATTTCCGCCGCCGATTCAGCTACGCTGGTGTCGATCGATGTCGACCCCCGCTCGGCAATCCACCCGTTATAGGTGACGACCTCGTCGTCGGTGGCGCTCCAGAAACTGCCGCGCGCTGCTTCTTGTAATACCGACCATGCCCAGATCCCGGCTCGTCCATCGGCGCTCAACCGCTCATGGCGCGCTTCGGCATCAAAGGGCAAAAAGGGCTCTACTTCGCCCGCCAGGGCGCTTAAGTTTCGGTCCCGATCACTGCTCAGGGCGAGGTACACATTACTCATCGTAGACAGGCTTTTTGTCTGGAAAGCGAAAAAAATACGATCAGCCCCCGGGGTCCGCGGCCAGCCTGGCCGCCAATCGAGCTGCCTGGGGTCCGCGGCCAGCC
>SKQC01000008.1 GCA_007119175.1 Myxococcales bacterium
TCGGGAGCCTATGCGTTGCCCCCGCCGACCGGAGCGCAGCGCAGGGAGCCGGGGGATCGAAGTCTCCCGACCCTCATTTCCACTTTCGCGAAACCCCGGGTTTTCGAGCCGGCTCCCGACCACCTGGTGTCTCCGGCCCCCCGGCTCCCTTCGGTCGGCGGGGGCTACAGCTCGGCTTTCGAGCCTGTGGGGAGATTTCGAGCCGGCTCCCGACCACCTGGTGTCTCCGGCCCCCCGGCTCCCTTCGGTCGGCGGGGGCTACAGCTCGGCTCCCGAACCTGTGGGGGAATTCGAGGCCCTTGGCCCCCCGGCTCCCTTCGGTCGGCGGGGGCTACGGTCGGGCGATTTTCTTATTCGATCGACCGGTGTGGTCGAATCATCGATTGATCATTGGGGCGGCGGCGATGCTCCCCCCAGATCGCTGATGTCGACGTGTTCCTCGACGCGTTTTCTAAACTCCGGATCCTCGTGAAGACGCTGGGACATCATCAGGAATTCCTGAAAGCTCATCCCGGCGCCCTCGGCGGCTTCCTCCATATCGCTCATCAATTCCTTCTGAAGTTCCTGTCGCTCCTGGGGAGTGTCGGCCGCTTCCATCCGAGCCTGGGGATCTTCTTCTCGCTCTTCTTCCAATTCTTTAAGCGCCTTGATGGCGTCGGCGAATTGGTCGACGTCCTCGTCGGCGATGTCATCGCCAGGCATTTCGTTTGTAGCTTCCTCAGCGGCTAGCTGAGCCTCGAAAGCCTCGCGTGCAGCGGTGACCTCGCCGGTGATATTGCGCCGCATTTCCTCGCGGCGCTCCACTATTTCGATGTGGCGCCGAAATGTTCCTCGGTCGTTAATCTCGTAGGCCCGGCGCAAATGCTGCAGCGCCTGGGCATCGTCGCCCATCAACTCCGCGGCCACCCCCAGATTGAAGTGGGCACCGTGGTCTTCCGGATCTTCTTCGACGACCTGCAAAAACGCGTCGTAGGCGCCGGCCCAGTCCTCCTGGTCCATCAATTCCACGCCCTCGGCGTGGGCGTCGTCGTCGTACAGCATCGAGGTATACCGGGCCTGGCGAGTGCCGAAGGGAAAGGCGAATCCAATGGCGTTGACCTCGGCAGCGTGAGCGAAGATTCGATCGTCGTCGTCCTGCGAAGCGGTGGGGCGGGTGTCGCCGCTGGCGCGCCAACTGTCGTGATACCACTGTGGCCAGTCCGGCACCACGGCGATCTCGCCGGAGGTCTGGGCCACCGGAACCGCCGACAACCGTACGCGGCGGGTGTCGATATGCTCGCCGTCTCGGGTCCACACAGAGTACACGACGTCCGTTTCGGCCCGCCGGTGTGTGCCCAGTAGATCATCGTGAAACTCCGACTCGTCCCAGTCCACGACGTGGGCCGCCAATACCAGCGGTTCTTCGATGGATGTCGGTATCTCCTCCGGCGGCACGGCGACGAATTCCTGGGTGTTGCTGATTCGCGGCGAGCGCGGTGTGCGCAGTTCGGAGTCGTCTTCTTCGCGCACCTGGACGTCGAAATTGATTCGGTCCTCGCCGAGTTCGTTCGACGCCTCCAGGGTGATCGAGACTTCACCTTCGCTTTCGGGAATCCAGAAGATCTCGCCCGTTTCTTCGTCGAGTTCGAAGTTGGACGGAGCGGAGACAACCTCCCAGGTGATCGGCCGCACGCCATAGGCTTGGGCGTGGTTGTTGGCGTCGTAGCGGTAGGGTTCGCCGACGACGCCGACGAAATTGACGCTATTGACGATCATCGGCTCCGAGTCGGGGTCGATGGAAATCGAATACCCCTCGTCGAGTCGATCGACGACATCGTAGGAGGTGCCGTCGAAGGCCGTCGGAATCACACGGCGCAACAACACTTCCGGAGCTTCTTCTCCCTCTGGCATCCGTTCTTTTACCCAGTCCGGCACTTCAATGCTCACCAGGGCGACTTCCACGTCTTCGTCGACTTCATACAGTGGCGACTGTGGACGTTCTGCATTGCGCACATGTGCGCCACAGCCCATCGCAAAAATCAGAATGGTCACCAGTACCCATTGGCCAATATTTACCCGACTTCCCATGACTTCCCTCTTTGGTCTCTATTTTTGTTTGCGGACATCACCGAAACTCTATGTAGAGCAAATTCGCTGTGTCAATCCATGTCGAGCTCGCCTGGGAGGGCGCAGCCGGAGCCGACGAATACCAGATCTATCGAGACACAGTGGTGATCGCCACCGTCTCGGCGACCTCCTACGACGACGACGGCGCCGATGAGGGCGGCGCACCGGACGCCCCGTCGGTGACGGCCACAAACGGCACCTATACCGACCGGGTCGCCCTGCAGTGGGATGAGCCATCGGTGCCGCCCGGTCCCACCCATACCTACGAGGTGACCGCCGTCATAGGAGGTGAAGAAAGTGAACCCTCCAATCCTGCCGAGGGCCATCGAAGGGGCCATCCGGTCTCCTCGTATGAACTTCGAGTCGATGGCGGCGACTGGATGGACATCGGCAACACCGACAATTTCGATGACGACGACGCCGACGAGCCCACCTTCGACCCCGGCATCGTCACCGCGAGCGAGGGCGAATTCATCGACTACGTGGCCCTCGAATATATCGAGGCAGACGGTGATCTGGACAATGAGCACACCTACGAGGTGCGGGCCGTCAATGACACCGGCCCCGGAGAACCCGGCAGCGACGAGGGCCACCTCGGCATCGGCGAGATCACCATTCAATGGCAACGCAGCCTTTCCGACCTTCTCGGTACTTATGCGAATCTCTCCGGGGCCACCGATACGACCTACGAGGACACGGACGCCCCGGCGAACGGCTCGCCCCGATATTATCGCGCCGAGGTAAGCGCCGAACGCGTGGAGACGCAGACGACGGAGGGCGTTCGTGGATTTCGCGCCACGGATACGTTCGTATATACCGCCTCTCAAGACCTCTCGATCCGCAAGATCGATAGCGCCGCCAATGAGGTCTGGTCTTTCGATGACCACACCGTGGACGTCTACGGCGTCGCCGTGGATCCCGACGGATATATTCGCACATCCGCCCTCGATGAAACCCTGTACAAGCTCGATAGTGACGGCACCCCAATCTGGTCATTTAACGACCACTCTACAACTGTAGCGGCCGTGGCCGTTGACGCCGATGGATACGTCTATACGGCTTCCAACGACGATACGGTGCGTAAGATCGACAGCGACGGCGAGGAAGTCTGGTCCTTCACCGGTCATTCCAATAACGTTCGCGGCGTAACCGTCGACCCCGATGGAAATGTCTACACTGCCTCCGATGACCAGACGGTCCGAAGACTCGACAGCGAAGGAAACGAAATCTGATCGTTCACCGGTCATACCTCCTGGCTGGCCGGAATCGCCGTCGATCCCGGCACGTACGGTGCTTTTCCCGACGAGTGGTGACCTCTGAACGACGCGATAGCAAGATGCTATCGGCTCCACACTTCTTGCGGGTCGAAAACCACCCGAGGAAAACCGCCACAATTTCGAGGGGAAGTGTGACTTCACAAAAGCTGTGATGAATTTGAATGGTAAGTGTTCAGCCCCTGGGGCCCGCGGCCAGCCTGGCCGCCTTTCGGGCCGCTAGCCGGGACCATTGGGGGCGAATTGGCGTATGACTTCGCCACCCAGCTGAACGCTTATTTTGAATAACACTCGTTCATCGCAGCTCTCCGGCCCACAGCTTCGTATTTATCGTTGGCTGCGCTGTCCACAAATGAGGCGCAACGATGGAATTGCAAGAAGAAGAAACGGGTAGAAACCCCAGTCTCGTCACACTCTTGATTGCTCTGGGAATCGGCGGCCTACTTCTGGGCTGTTGTTTGATGAGCGCCGTGGTCATCGGCTACTTCACACTCGGCGGCGAGGTCGATTTCGATGAACCCACCGCACCGATCACCGAGCCCAGCACCGACTAGTCGTACAACGTCATATCTGGAGATTGCGCCTACCTGGATCGGTTTTTATGACTTTCTCTATGGCGCGTGGCCACCCCTCAGATGCGCAAACTACGCGCGGCAGCTCCCCTGGCAGGGGAGCAGGGGAAAATAAGAGGGCACGGAGAGGCGCCCGGAGCGCGCAAGCGCGAAGAAGCTCGCTCCCCTTCTTCTCGAGGGGAGCTGGCGAGGGAGCAACGCGACCTCGACTGAGGGGTAGAACGAAAACCACGGTGGTCATTGCCCCCTCGCGCCCTCCTACCTATTGCGGTCGTGGCGATGGGGTTTACGCACCACTGGTGGTTCAAAAACACGAAAGCACGGCGCCGAGGCAATCGACGCCGGATCGAAGTCTCCCGACCCTCATTTCCACTTTCGCGAAACCCCGGGTTTTCGAGCCGGCTCCCGACCTTCTGGTGTCTCCGGCCCCCCGGCTCCCTTCGGTCGGCGGGGGCTACAACTCGGCTCCCGAACCTGTGGGGGTATTTTTGGGCTCGGCTCTCCACCGTCTGGTGTCTTCAAACCAAACATACCTTCCGAGTGTTCTATCGGGCTTATTTTCACCCTGTTACTCTTCTCGACATCACCCACCCCGGGTTGATAACTTCTTCAATATGCTCGCAACAGCAGGGCGGGATAATCGATCGCAATTTTCCAAGGTGTTCATCCCGGTTATCAGGGTCGTCGATGTATCTTCGTAGTACCGAGGAATTACTCAAAGTGCTCTCCGATGAGGAGGCCTCCGCGGGCCTGTACAATCTCTACGACTCCGGCCCCCACGGGGAAAATCTGCGGCCCAGCGCTGATGCCCCGGCCGTTGAAAAACTGCGCCAGTCCCACGTCGACCTTCTCGACACCGTCCTCCGCGCCTATGGGTGGGACAACATCGCCAACGACAACCGGCGCAAGGACTGGACCTTTGACCGCCCTTGGCTCGACCGCCCCCAGCGATTCGTCCCTCCCGAACCAGTCTGCGCCAAACTCTTCGCCTGCATCGACAAACTCAACCCCGAACGCTTCCAACGCGAACGCGACATGATGGTCGGCATCATCGCCGACCACCTCCCCGACGACGGCCTCACCAAGACCGGCCTTCACGAAACGCGAACCCTTCACCGACATGCCCATCGACAAAGGCCAATTCGAGGAGTTCATGCAGTGGGAAGCCGAGAAGGATCATGGGGCCCGCGTTAGGAAGAAGGGGAGTCGTTGGTATTCAACTGACTCTTATTGCTTGAGTCCACCCACGTAAGAATCGGAGCTCCCCCTGATGGCAGATAAACAGAGAGATGACGTTGTCATTCGAATCGCGACCTGTTCCAACGATCTAAGTCTCGAACAGGAGCGGCGTCTAGGGCCTGTCTGAAAACTCGTTCGTACGGTTAATCAGCGAATGGCCAGAAAAATAGCGGCGATCAGCCACATGCTTCGATAATTCTCCACCAACTTTTCGTAACGGGTCGCCAGTCGCCAAAAATCTTTGAACCGGTTGATAGCTCGCTCGACGACATTGCGAGATCGATACAACGTCTTGCTGAAATACCCGTTGCGCCTCTCGTTGGACTTTCTCGGAATTTCGGTGATCACATGCTTTTGACGCCCCCATCGTCGGATCCGACCCGCACTGTATCCTTTGTCGCCGATGACGATTGCTGGTCGCAACTTGGGCCGGCCCCAGGGGCGTCGAACACTGCCGCCATCCATTAGTCGCTCGAAGAGAATGCTCTCGTGAATCTGTCCGGCCGTCACCTCGAAGTGCATCAGCCGGCCGCTTCGGTCGGTCCTGATATGAACTTTGCTGGTTCGGCCGCCACGGCTTATCCCGATTGCCTGTTCGCCACTTTTTTTTGCGCACCGCAGTCATGCTGGTGAACCCGCACGGAGGTGCCGTCGATAAAATGAACCACCCAATCGAGATCGTCGTCTTCGTCGGCCTGCTGTTGAAGCGCATCGAAAATACGCTGCCATGTGCCGTCTTTTGTCCACTTGTTGTAGCGGTCATAGACGGTTTGCCAGGGGCCAAACTTCGCCGGTAGGTCCCGCCACGGTGCACCCGTTCGAAGCTGCCATAAAATGGCGTTAATGATCAGCCGATGTGGCTTATTCGGCCGGCCGACCTTCGGTTTCTCAGGTGGAAGGTGAGGTTAAAGTTTTTTCCATTGTGTGTCAGAAAGTTCTCGGCGTTGCATCTGCGTCTCGTCGTGCATGGTGAGATGAGTGTTTTAGATGCTAACGCATGAGAATTGCTGGTATTTCCAGACAGGCCCTAGATTGCTCAGGTACGTGACACACGCCGAAAACAAGAGCTAACTGCAGTATAAATCACAGGGAATCAACCAAACTCATCCAGTACTTTTCGATTCAGTCGCCGAATGTGCCGCCGAAAATGAGTGGGCGGCACATATTCATCATGGTGTAACCTTCCCACCACGATGCCGGGCGCGATTTCTAGTGCGTCGGCAAATGCCATGATTTTGTCGTGCGATAGATACTGAAGATTATGGGACTTCAGAAATTGCGCGTATTTTTCCGGCGGGATCAAGAAATTGGCTGAAAACGCATCGGCCTCACGTTCCTGTTCGTCCTCACTATCCTGTTCGTCCTTGTTCTCGAGAAAAATCTCGCGTTTGGAGTGAAGCAGGACATGAGCCGCCTCGTGAAACAGAGTGAAGAAGAAAATATCATCGCGCTTATAGCGGAAACTCAGTTGAATTAGCGCCCGTCGAGGTGAAAGCCACCGGGTGGCGCCGTGTACGCGCGCTTCTGGCAACTCAGGGGTGAACACCAATGCGACACCGGCCCCCGCAAATTCGCGGCGCGCTATCCGACAGAACTCGGCCAGATCTTCGGTCGTAGCGCAACGCACGGTCTCCAGCGCCTTGCGAAACGCCTTTTCGTCGTAGAGCGCACAGTCCATTTTCCGGCCTTCCAACTCTCCAGCTCGAAGCCATGCGGCCACCGCGTACTTCGACGAGTCATAGGCATCGGACTGCCGGAACGATACCGCCACCGTGCTCCATTCCTCGTTCCACTCAGCTGGCCCGGTGACACCAAAAAATTCGAGTAATCTTCGCAGTTGCTCGACTCTATCCTTCGTCGGCTCAATCAGCTTTCGTTCGACCATGTCCCTTATAGGAAAGTTCTCGAGCCAGTCGACATGTGATTCCAGTGCCTGTCGCTCCTTCTGTCGAGCTACTGCCTCATCGAATTTTGCCTGGCGGGCATTCCAGAAGGAGGCAGAGACATCAAGCACGCGTTCAAAGGCAAGCGCCGCTTCTGATGAGATTCGCGCCTTCCCGTTGACGATCTCACTGATATGCTTGGGCGTCTGTCCCGTGCGCCGAGCCACTTCCTTTTGGCTCAAGCCCAGCGCCTCGATAGTCCGCTTTAACGTCTCTCCTGGATGGCTGACCATATCCGGCTGATAGCGATATGTCTGTTGGTCAGTCATGAGGGTCACCTACGAAGTAAATTTCGATGGAAGTCACCTGCGAATAATCGACGTAACCGTTTTCGTCCCGAATTCGCTCGATGTCAGTAATTCGAAACCAGATCCGGTATTGATTGTCGATGTCGATCGAATAGCCGCCAGCCTGATCACCCGCAAGTGTGTGCAGGCGCCATTGTGGCAACTCGTCGATTTCCGCCAAGCTCGGCGCTCCCTGAAGATCATCCAGCGCAATTTTTATCTCCTTTGCGCGCTGATGGCCGAACTTCTTAGCTAGCTTTTTTGGTTTGTTACACAGCTTCGCGAGCCTGCGGCTCTCGAACGTAACGTCCATGTCGTTTACCTGTAAACATTAACCATTCCGGTTAATAATTTATTTCCCATCAAAAAATGTCAATAGCGCAAATGAGCGAAAAGTGTCCACCGCACAAGTGGCAAAACGAAGCTGTCCGTCGCCGGTCTGCTGATGTTTGGCAAGTTATACGCCGTCCGGGACCACTTCGACGACTTCTTTGTCGACTACAAGGAACGCGAATCGTCGGATGACGAGGGCCCGCGATGTACCGACCGCGTCTGCACTGACTCTCTTCGACTATCCGGATAGCTTCCCTGATTCAGACGCGAGCTCCCCTGATTTGGGCTCCAGCTCCCCTGATTCCAGCGACAAAACCTCAAAGGATCCTGCTATTGACCCCGAGGAGTGGTCCAAACTCCAAGACATCGCCCGACCTGTCGCTGAAATGGGTCGTGTATCGCGTAAACGCATGGTGGACACAATTCTCCAGTTATGTCTCGACGGCTTCCGTACCAAGAAAGAACTGGCTGAACTCGTCCAACGTAAACCCGACTATCTCCAGGAAGGCTATCTCACTCCTCTTGTGAAGTCCGGCAAACTCCA
>SKQC01000439.1 GCA_007119175.1 Myxococcales bacterium
GTGGTTGGCGATACCGCACCCGACCCTCCGTGCACACTCGGACCTGCGTCTATTTTTGGGAACTAAGATTTTGGGGGTGCCTTGATGACCGACGGAGACCGGCGAACCTTCACCATGCCCTCAAACGCACTCCGAGATGCCCACGACCGTCAGGAGATAAAGAAATCGTCTCGGCCGCCAAAATAAAAGTCGGGCATGCGCTTAAACGTGATTGCTCCGAAGGCGTTGACCACAAAGCCGACGATAATCAGGGCCTTAAAGACCCAGGTCAGCGGCCGGCGCCCCAGAGCGAGCAGGGCGATGAGATAGACCGTATAATCGAGGCTGAACCGGAAGCCGAATTGCTCAAAGCCGGTATTTTGATAGAAAAATCCGGGGATGGCGATCACGGCCACGGTCGCCCAGAAAACGCGGTATAAAAACCGCTCCTCGCCGCTCTCCCGTTCCCTGGGCCACAGAAGATATAAAAGGGCCGGCGTGGTCACCAACAGGCTCATTCCATGGCGGCTTATCACCACGTAGGGGTATTCGGCCTGAATCCCGGGCAAAAGAGTAAATGCCGCCGACAAATTCTTGCTCAAAAATGCCCAGTTAAATAGTCCGTACTCCTGGATATGGGCGACCATTCCGCCGGCCAGAAGGCTGTGACCAAATTCGGTAAAATCTGCAAATCGGGCGTAATTCATCCACAATAAGCCGATGCCGACAATCAGACAGGGGGCGCAGAATAAGGCCAATTTTCGGGCCGCCCATTTTAGCTGGTTTTTCTCAAAACCGATCCATTTTCCGCCGGGGAAAAAGACGAAGGCGAAAAAGAAAAGCGCCGAAAAAACGAGCGGTGTTCGCGTGGCAAAAGCGAGGGCCAAAAAGATGCCGGCCAATAGGGGTCGACGGGCGTCGATAGCGCAGATGATATAGGCCAGCGTAAACGTGATGCCCACAATAAGTGCCGTAAACCAGACCTGGCCGATGATGGCGCTCCACAGATGGACTGTGCCAAACCCGAATAGGGCCGTCAGCCAGAGGTTGTCGCTTCGCGACCGGCCCGTGACGCCACCGACGGCCAATAGCTCCAATAAAAAGAAGAGCAGCAACACATTGAGCGCCGCGAAAAAGAGGGTAAACCAGACGTCGTTGACGTCGTATCCGCTGACGGCGGCGAGCGGCATCATCAGCCACGACGGCGCCGGTGGGAAAGAGACGAAATAACGCCGCTGTGACGACTCCACGTCGCCGCGCTCGAGATGAACCACGGTGTCTGTTCCGAGCAGCAAGAAGGGGCCGCTGCCGACCCGTTCTTGCCAATTTCCGCGATAGCTTTCGCCATCGCCAAGCTCGAGATCCCAATAACTCGCCCAGTCATTTCGATGCGGTGGATCGCGGTCGAGTTCGAAGGCCACCTTGCCCTCGCGTCGCTCTGCGGCGTCGTCGCTAAATGGAGCGGCGATCATCGAGTTGTAGGTATTGGCCAGGTAGACGAAATGAGTATCGGCGCTCGGCTCGCCGAGGTGATCTGCAGAAAAAGCGGCAAACCCGGCGAGAGCGACGACAAAAATGCCGAGTAACCAGCGCCAGTCGGCCATCTCGCGCCCCCCCGCGGGGCGCAGCACCCTTGGCATCTCGCCATCTTTCATCGTCGCACGCCTTCGTTGCTCGTCGCAGATCCTCGACCCGCGCTCAGTTTGAATACCCAGCGATGTGCCTACCAGATTAACGGCAGGTGAGACAAAGGAAGAAAATAGCGTTCAGTTGCATTTCTGCGGCCAATTCGGTGTACTTGAGCGGTAATGATCACTTCCTATCATCGACGCCACTTCGAGGCCCTGGTGAGCATTAATCGCCGATATAAAATCTATATCGCTGCCCTGGCAGCGCTGCTGATAAGCGCCTGCGCAAGCGCCGATCCCGAGATCGACAACAATGATAACGACAACAACAACGATCCGGATGTGATCATCATCGATGATGCCGGCCCGGAGACAGGACCCGAGATAGACGCCGACAGCGGCGCCGATACACAGCCCGATATCGGCGCCGACCCGGACGCCGAAGCCCCTGCCGACGCCGACGCTGACACCGCGCCCTTTGACCCCTGCGATGAATGCAGCGACGATGAAATCTGCACCGGTGTGGAGTGCCTCGATCCGTGCGAGGAACAAGATCGAGAGTGCGGCACCGCCGAATGGGAGGGCGAGCAATACGACTGCGGCGACTGTCCGGCCGGCGGCTGCGACGATGGCCAATGCCCTGATTTATGCGGCGATTTCTATGCCGAATGCGGTGAAATCCACTGGAATGGGCTGGCCCACGACTGTGGAGAGTGCTCGAACCCGCCGAGGTGTATGCACAACCAGTGCACGGCGAATTCGGGATTTGTCGATCTCGCCGCCGGCCATTCCCATAGCTGCGCGACGCGCCCCGATGGCGGGGTGCGGTGCTGGGGGCGAAATGACGACGGCCAACTGGGCGATACGAATACCGAAGACGCCTCCACCCCGCAGTGGGTCCACCAGCTCAACGACGTCACCTCACTGGCGAGTCGAAACCACCACACCTGCGCGGTACGCACCGACGATCACGTCTACTGCTGGGGCCGAAACGGAAGCTACCAATTGGGCGACGGCTCCACCGAGCATGCCTCGAGCCCCACGGAAGCCACGGGCATTACCGCCACCTCCGTGGCCACCGGCGGCTCGCATACCTGTGCCTTGTTGCAGGCCGAAAAGATCTCGTGCTGGGGCGATAACGAATTCGGCCAACTCGGCCGGGGCACGACCTCAAATCAGGCCGACGAGTCCAAACAGCGGGTCAAGGTTCCCACCGGCGAGGATTTCGACGACGTCGTCCAGATCTCATTAGGTGCCGGCCACACCTGCGCGATACGCCGCGACAACACGCTGTGGTGCTGGGGACAAAATAATAGCGGTCAACTGGGCCACGGCGACAACCACGACGGCCCGCGCTACGCCGAGCGCGTCACCGCCATCGATGACGTCCAGCAGGTCTCCACCGGATTTCATCATACCTGTGCGATCCGCGTTGGCGGCGATGTGTTGTGCTGGGGTCATGGAAGCTTCGGCACCCTGGGCGACGGCGAGGCGTCGAATGCCACCTCCCCGGTGGAGGTGGAGCTGCCGGAGCCGGCCATCGATATCGCCGCTGGACGCTTTCATAGCTGCGCGGCACTACAATCGGGCGAGGTCTATTGCTGGGGACGAAACGACTCCGGCCAGATCGCCCAGGCCCCCACCGGTGGCCAACACAATGAGCCGATGCCAGTGGCCGATCTCGACGATGTCCATCGCGTCGTCTCCGGCGCCGATCACAGTTGTGCCCTGGAGCGCGACGGACTGGCCTATTGTTGGGGTGGAAACGAGCACGGCCAGATCGGCGACGGCACCGAGAGCACCCGGGTCTTTGCCACCTCTGTGGAGCAGTGACGGCGACGTTTAACCCGAGTTAAATCTCACCGCAAAGCACGCCCTCGACGCAGTGAAAACTTGTCCTCTCGACAACCCAGTTTTATAGTCGCACGGTATTTTTTCGTTTGGTTCGGCCCGCTGGGCCTCGAGGAGTGACTCATGGATTTTCGACTCATCGCCGTATTCTTCGTCATCGCCCTGTTGTGGCTTCCCGCCGTCGCCTCCGCCCAGCACGGCGATATGTCCGACGATGTGCGATTTGAAGACGAGTTGAGCTCCAGCGAATTTATGATCACCGGCCGGGTGCGTGCCATCGCCGTACCGAGCTTTATTCTGGGGTTTTTCTTCGACGAACACAGCTCGAATTGGTCGGACGGACAAAAGAATTTCAGCTACGGCGCCGAATTCGTCTGGCGCCGGGGCTCAGATTTTGAGTTGGGGCTCGCCGTCGACCACGCTGATCTGTCGATGCCCGAGGCGTTCTGGAAGGAATCGGGCGACAGCCCGCAATCGGCGGATTGGACGGAGATGGATCTGCAGGTGTGGTCGGTCGTCTTCTCCGCCTACTGGTTCTGGGATGTGGAGACCTGGTTTACCCCCTTTATCGGCGGCGGGCTGGGGCCGGGGATCGTGATCAACAACGTGGAGCGCTACGATCCGGAGCCCGGCTCAGCATGCTATAGCGGCCTCGGCGGAAGCGGCGACGCCACCTTCGCACCGCCGGAGTGTTTCCGCGAAGACGGTTCCCCCGACGAGGACTCCATCGACTTCGAAAATCCCACCTCTGAAGACGATATCCCTCCCGTGGTGCCCATGGTCAACCTGACCGCCGGGCTGCGCTTTAATATCCAGAATTACGGAGTTCTCAAAATCGAGACCGGCATTTATCCCTATCTATTTGCCGGTGTCGGGTTCGGAGGCCAGTGGTAAACGCCACTGCAGATTCGTCGAAAGCACCAACGATGAACCGGTCAAGCAGGACAACTGCATTTGCCAGTTCGCACAACATTTGCCAAATAAGGGGGGAGTATTCACAACGATGCAGGACTGGCAAACCCAATGACGAGGAGCGGATGAATGGATAAGGTCTTCGAAACAGCAAGCGACGCCATCTTCGATCTAAAGGACGGGATGACTGTGCTCAGCGGTGGTTTCGGGTTGTGTGGAAACCCGGAAAACCTGATTAAGGCCATCGCCGATGCGGGCATCTCCGATCTGACCGTGGTCTCCAACAATTGTGGAACCGACGAGCACGGCCTGGGGCTTCTGCTTCAGAGCCGGCAGATCAAAAAAATGATCTCCAGCTATGTCGGGGAGAATAAAAACTTTGAGAAGCAATATCTGGACGGCGAGTTGGAGGTCGAATTGACGCCACAGGGAACGCTGGCGGAGAAAATTCGCGCCGCCGGCGCCGGCATCCCCGCCTTTTATACGCCCACCGGCTACGGCACCAAGGTTGCCGAGGGCAAAGAGACGCGGGAATTCGACGGGGAACACTACGTAATGGAGCGGGCCCTCGACGCCGATGTGGCCATCGTCAAAGCTCAAAAAGGCGATACCCACGGCAATCTGGTATTTCACGCCACGGCCCGCAACTTCAATCCCATCATGGCCATGGCCGGTAAGGTGACGATTGCCGAGGTCGAGGAGCTGGTCGAGCCGGGTGAAATCGATCCCGATCATATCCACACTCCCGGCGTCTTCGTGCAGCGAATCCTGCAGGGCACGGACTACCAAAAGTGGATTGAGCAGCGCACCACACGCCCCCGACAGGACTAACTGCACCTGCTTTAAAACGACCTGCGACCTTATTGCGATAACCCCACGAGGAATCCCCCATGAGTCTTTCTCGAGAACAACTCGCCCAGCGCGCCAGCCGCGAATTGACCGATGGCGCCTACGTCAATCTCGGCATTGGAATTCCCACCCTGGTTGCCAACTATATCCCCGACGGCATCGAGGTGGTCTTACAGAGCGAAAACGGCCTGCTCGGCATCGGCCCCTTTCCCTACGAGGGAGAAGAGGACCCGGATCTTATCAACGCCGGCAAGCAGACCATCACCACCAAGCCCGGTTCGGCCTTTTTCGACAGCTCTACGAGCTTCGCCATGATCCGCGGCAGCCATATCGACGTGTCGATTCTGGGGGCCATGGAGGTCAGCCAATCCGGCGATCTGGCCAATTGGATGATCCCGGGAAAGATGGTCAAGGGCATGGGTGGAGCCATGGATCTTGTGGCCGGCGCGAGGCAGTGCATCATTTTGATGAGCCACACCACGCGCAAGGGCAAACCGAAGCTGCTAAAGGAGTGCAGCCTGCCGCTGACCGGCGTCGGTGTAGTGGACCAGATCATCACCAATCTGGGCGTCTTCGAGGTGGCCGGCGATCACCTGATACTGCGCGAGATCACCGAGGGCGTCGAGGTCGACGAGGTCCGCGACAAAACCGATGCCGAGCTGGAAGTGGCCGACGATCTAAAGACGTTAGCGCTTGATTGAGCGCCGGTGGCAACCGTGACCATCTGCCGTTTCAACGCTCCGATTCACCACCCGTCGCCGCATTGTGCGGCGACGCCTTTTCGAACGGAACACCATGGATTTCGAAGCCGAAGTCGGCTCAATTATCGAATTCGACGACGGCGACTCGCACCGACTGGCGATCGTCGTCGATACCGTGGGCAAGACCAAATTGGTCATCCACACCGCTGACGGCGACCAGATGCGCACCACCGAGGAGGAGATCACCTTCTTTTTGGGCTCCGACTCAGCCGGTGACCGTCAGCGAGCGCAAAAAAAGCTCGCCGAGCTCGACGCCACCGTCGAGGGGCGGCGAAATGACGTCGATCTGGAGATGGCCTGGGAATTTGTGCGCGAGGATGACGAGCCGATGACGGCTCGCGATCTGGCGGAGTTGATCTTCGCCGACGACGCCCCACCCACGGTATTAGCCGTATTGCGGGCCCTGCGAGACAACCCGGTGTATTTTAAAAGCCGGCGCGACGGGGCATTTGAACCCCGGGCCGACGGCCAGGTCGCCTCGCTTCGCCGACAGATGGAGGCGGAGGCCGAGCAACAAAGAGAGCGCCGTCAGATTCTCGACGAAATTGCCGGTGCCCTGGACCTTGCTCACGACCAGCGGGCGGCCACCATCGAGGAGGCCATGGGCAACCACGACGGCCTTCGCGATGCGATGTATCTCCTGCAGGATTTTGCGGCTCACGGCCAGGATTTTGCCCGCCGCGACGACGCCGTCGAGCTGCTCGACGAGCTTCTGGAGGTCATCGACATTCACCTCGATGGCCACATGGACCAGAAGGCATTTTATCTGATGCGCGAGCTCGATCTGTGGGATGAGCACTACAACGTATATCTGCATCGCTTTCGCATCGATCGACAGCTCCCGAAGCCGCTCATTGCCGAGGCCGAGGAGATGGCCGGTGTGCCCTGGGAACCCGAAGAATTCCGGCGCGATATGACCGGGTGGACGACGATCACCATCGATGCCGAGTCGTCTCGCGATCTCGACGACGCCCTGTCCTGTCGGCCCACCATCGACGGGGGATGGGAGCTGGCGATTCATATCGCCGATCCGTCGGCCCATGTCGATGCGGGCTCTGCGCTCGATGAGGAGGCCCGCTCGCGAGGGACCTCGATTTATCTTCCCACGGGGAGCATTCCCATGTTTCCACGGGCGCTGAGTGAGGAGCGAATGAGCCTTTTGCCGGAGCGAACCAGGCCGGCCATGACCACCCTGGTGATCTTCGACGAGAGTCTGGAGATCGTCGACACCGAGCACTTTCCATCGACGATTCGCGTCGACCGCCGACTCAGCTATGACGACGTCGATCAGATGCTCACCGAGGGCGAGGAGGGCCGCTACGGGGGCCTGGTGCAGCGACTGGAGTTTATCGCCGATGAATGCCACAACCGCCGCACCGACGAGGGGGGATTTTCATTCGATCTGCCGGAATCGCGCATCGTCGTCGACGACGATGGCGACGAGCCGACAGTGCAGGTGGAGTCATTGGAGACAAATACACCGTCGCGCTCGTTGGTCAGCGAATTGATGATCCTCAACAATACATTGGTGGGCCGGTTTTGCTCCCGTCACGATCTTCCCGCCATCTACAGAATTCAGGAGTCACCAGACCAGGATCTGCTGGACGAGGAGATTTTGGCCATCCCCGAGGGTGTGGCGCGCTGTTTTGCTCAGATTCGGCGAATGAAACCGGGCGATATTTCCAGCCAGCCCGGCCCCCATTTTGGACTCGGATTATATCATTACGCCCAGGCCTCGAGCCCGATTCGCCGCTATACCGATCTGATCTGCCAGCGCCAGGTAAAGGCGTTCGTCACCGAGCAGAAGCTGCCCTATGACGAAGAAGCTATTTTGGCGATGCTCGGCGATATGGGACGGGCCGCCTCGTCGGCGACCACCACCCAGCGGGCCACCGATCGGTACTGGCTATTATATTATCTCACCAACCACGGCGACGAACCAATGGAGGCTATCGTCGTCGACCATTACGACGACCGGGGCGACCGGGTTTCTGTTTTCCTCACCGACTGTGCTTATAGATCGAAGTGCAGCTTGCGAACGCGTGTTCCCGTGGGCGAATCGGTCCAGGTCGTCGTCGACCAATGCGATCCGCGCCGCGATGTTCTCTCGCTTCGCCAGGCGCCGCAAACGTAGCGGAGTTATTACGGCGCCTCCGGGCAATCCGGAAGTTCAGCGCCGCCGCCGCTCCGATGCCGGTGTGACGACAATAAACGGTGGGGGATAAGAATGCTCCTCCGCGCGTATATCCATGACTCAGGAGTGACTTTCATGACTTATCAATCGAGCTATGAACTCGACGTCGAAATCGGCTTTGCCCTGTTGGAGCAGATTGAAGAGGCAGGCCGCACCCGCAGCTATCGCTACACTCCGGATGAGGGAGACTTCGAAGATATCCTCCTTGCCGGTGTGTACGGTGGCAGGGTGGACTTTGACGAACCCCAGGAATTTTACGTCTACACCCTGGAGTGGCCCGAGGAGTTGGCCGATGATACCGACGAAGATCTGCTCGATGTATTGTCCTCGGAGTTGGACAGCTTATTTCCGGGCTGGGTCTTCGATGCCGAGGAGCAGAAGGTATATATAATGCGCGACCCGGAGACGCCGCCGTCGATGTAGTGGGGCCGACAAGGCATTTGTAACGGCGTGGATAAGCCGCACCGCCGGCAGGGCGCATCGACGTTCTTTTCTTGATGCAAAGTTTGACAAAACGCGCTATCCTGCCCGCGAGAAACCCCCTTTTACTCCCAACTCTCCCAGATCACTGATGGCCACACTCAGTAAGGGAACCGAGATTGCGGGGCGATTCGTCATCGCTGCCGAGATTGCCTCCGGTGGGATGGGCGCAGTATATCGGGCCAAACAGACCTCCCTCGATCGAGAGGTAGCGCTGAAGGTGCTACACTCCGACGTGGCTTTTAGCGCCCGGGCTCGCCGCCGCTTCGGACGCGAGGCCCGGGCCGTCGCCAGGCTCAACCATCCTCATATCGCCAGCGTCTTTGATTTCGGCACCGACAACGACGATCAGACGTTGTGGCTGGCCATGGAGCTCGTCGACGGAGAAAGCCTCAACGGGCTAAAGCGCGAGCCCATCGACATCTTGCGCATCGTCTCGTTGACCGATCAGATCTTGAGCGCCCTGAGCGCCGCCCACGCCCGGGGGATTATCCACCGCGATTTAAAACCGTCGAATATTCTGCTCAGCAAGGACGACTCCGACCGGGAGATCATCAAACTCGTCGACTTTGGGCTGGCCGCCACACATACCGACGCCCTCGACCTCGACGGCGCCCCGGGAGGTCTGGGAGCAGAAAAGACGGAGGCCGAGGAAAAAAAGAACGTCATTCTGGGGACCCCGCGGTATATGGCGCCGGAATTATTTCGGCGAAAGCCGGCCAAACCGGGCGTCGATCTCTATGCGCTGGGCATCATTTTATACGAAGTGCTCACCGGGGTGCCTCCCTACCGAGGCGACGATCCGCGGGAGTTGATGCGCGGCCATCTGCGCAAACCAATCCCGCGAATGCAGCCCCGCGAGGGAGTCGTGCCTCCGGAGCTTGAGCATTGCATCTACCGGCTGTTGGCCAAAGATCCCGGCGAGCGATTTCAGACCGCCGCCGAAGTGCGCGAATCACTGCAGACGGTGCTCAATCAATTCAGCTACGTGCCCTGGGCGGTGACCGGCCCGTCGCCGAGTCGGCGGGGCAACGATCCCCGGGATTCAAGCAATCCGGGAAATATCAGTCGACCGGGATTTCTGGGCGGATACGGCGGCGGGCGGACCATTCCCCCGTCAAAGATGATGCGCGGCGACGTCTCCCAATTTGGCCCCGGAGGCGCCATGCAGGCGCCACTGGTGGGACGCTCACGGGAGCGGCGATCTGTGGAGCGGCTGGTGCGCAAAACGGTGGACTCCGGCCAGGGGGCGGTTTTATTTTTGCAGGGTGAGGCCGGGATCGGAAAAAGCCGCCTTTTAGAGTGGGTGCGCGTGCGCATCGAAGAGGCCGGCGTGATGCGGGTTGCCGAGAGTAATTTTACCCGTGGCGGTAGCTCCTTTGGAGCCGTCCGCGACATCATTGCCAGCATTCTGCGCACCGAAGAGGTCTCTCCTGACGACCTCGCCGAGCATCTGGCCGATACCCTGTCGGCCTGGAATTTTTCCGGCGAAGAAGCCGAATTATGCCTGCAATTGATGACCCCGGGCGGCGATGTCGCCATATTTGAGGACGACGACGGCGAGGCCAGTGTCTCGGTCCACGAGCGGGTCTTTGCGATGATCGAAAACGTATTGCGTCATGCCGCCGCCGATAAGCCTCGGCTCGTGGTCTTCGAGGACTTGCACTACGCCGGCGAGGAGACTCTCGATTTTTTGCAGCACCTCGCCGTGGGCATGCACCTCGATCCGATGCCCGTGCTCATCGCCGGCACCATCCGCTCCGAAGAAGTCGAGCAAGCACCGGAGATGCGCTACGCATTGGAGCGCCTGGAGAGACTGGGACCGGAAAATGTGTTGCGCATCGAACTCGACCATCTCGACGACGAGGCGGCGACCTCGCTGGTTCGAAAGCTGGTGCCGGTAGACGACGAGCTGGCCGCCAAGGTCGCTCGCCGGGCCTCGGGAAATCCGCTGCACGTCACCCAGATTCTGGGCTATCTGCAGGAGAGCGGAAAATTGGACTGGGTCGACGGCGGCTGGTCGCTGCTCGACGGAGTCGACATTCAATCCGAGCTGCCCGACGAATTGGCGGAGTTGATGCGCTATCGCCTCACGCGTCTGACCGCGGGAAGTGACGACGCCGAAGCGGTGCGGGCGATTTTGGACCGCGCCGCCATTTTGGGAGCCCGTTTCGATTACGAATTGCTCCAGGCCTTCGTCAGACATGAGGAAAACCAGCCCTGGGTCGATCTGCTGGACGATGTATTGGAGCAGCTCGTCGACGACGGCTATTTTCGCGAGGTGGGAACCGGCGGGCGAGATACCCTGGAATTTACCCACGTCGTCATGCGAGATGTGTTGCTCAACGAGCTGGAGGACCGGCGCTCACAGCGGCATCTGCACCGGGTTGCCGCGGAGGCAAAAAAGGCCCACTACGGCGATCGATACCGAGATCACGCTCTGGAATTCGTCGACCATTATCGCCAGGCCCGCGAACCCACCGGGGTCTATGCTTATACGGTCAAGGCCGCCAAAAACGCGGTGGAATCGGCGAATCTAAAAGAGGCCATGCAGCTATATCGCGACGCCAAAGAACTGGCCGAGGACAACCAGATCTCGGTGGAAAACCCGCTGATCGACGGCGTCTCAGGAGTCCTCACCGGCGAGGAAGTCGGCCTCGAGGTCGCCCACCTGGAGCGGAAAGTCGGCGAATACGACACGGCCCGCGATCATTATCGCCGGCTATTAGACGACTCCAATCCGGCCGTCGCCCTGTGGACGCGGTGGGGTCTGGGAGAAATCGATCGCCGCCAGGGCGATCTCAAAGACGCCAAGACCTGGTTTGAGGATACCCGCCGGGAGCTCAAAGAGATCTGGAAATCGCTGCGCAGCAAGGAGCTGCGAAAAAATCTGCAGGTCATCGATACCCATAGTCTCTTTGGCCTCGGCCAGGTTGCCCACGCCCGCGGATTGTATAAAAACGCCGCCAGCCAGTTAAAAAATGGCCTGGAGCGCTCCGAAAAGATCGGCGATCGCGCCCTGCAGGCCCGTACCCTCCGGCTTCTGGGGGATACCCACTGGCGACTCGGCGACAGCCGTAATGCCGAGGTTCATATGCGCCGGGCGGCGATCCTCGAGGAGAGCCTGGCCGATCGCCCCGCTCAGGCGTCCGGCCTGCGCCGATCGGCGCAGTTTCTTCGCGAAGTCGGCCAGCCTCAAAAAGCCCTGGAGCAAGCCACAAAAGCCCTGGAGTTGACCGAGGAGCTCGAGCAGACCCACGACTGCGGCCACTGCGAGCTGACCCTTGGACATCTGGCGTTTTCGCGAGGCGATTTTAAATCAGCGGCCACCCATCTGCGTCAGGCCCATAAAGTCTTTGAGGACTTCCGCGATCGCCGCGGCATTGCCCGTTGCAATCTCGCCCTGGCGTCGCTGGCCTTCTCCGTCGATCGACATAAAGAAACCCAGACTCTGGCTCTGGAGGCGATGGATACCTTTCGGGCCATCGGCGATCTGGCCGGTCTGACCGAGGCCCGCTTTCTGATCGGACGTCTGGAGCTGGCCGTGGAGAGGCCGGAGCGAGCCCTGAAGATGCTCATTGAAACCGTCCAGCATTTCGACCGCATCGGCGAGGGCCGAAAAGTGGCCTGTGCGCGGGCTTTTTACGCCCTGGCGCTCAAGCAAACCGATGCCCATGGTGAGGCCGACCTGGTGCTCGACAAACTCCTCACCGACGTCGAGGAACTGGCCCTTGCCGAGGAATCGATCGCAGCAGCGTTCGACGAACTCATCCCATTATTGGCGGCCGAACAACCGGAAGTGGCCGAAAAAATGACTTCTTTACGCGAAGAAATCTGCCAACGTCTGGGGCGAAGCGTTGCTGTCGTACCGGTTTAAGACACTCCTCCTCAAACCCCGTCGTTCCTCGTACCGAGAGCAATCCAATGAATCAGGAGCAACTCGCAGATCACCTCGTCCCCTACGTATTGGCTCCCCGTCGCAATCTGGAATTTCTCGATCTCGATCTCGGTGACGAGCTACAGGTGGAGACGATGCTGCTGGAAAACGAGGAGAATGCCGAGTTTTGCTCGATTTTAAATCGCTCCAATCACCGGGCCTTCGGCGGGCGCGACGATATGGGAATGCCGCTGTGGGTGCTGCTCGACTGCGCGATTTTGCCGTCGGCGGTGGTGGGATTTATGTTACCCGTAGAGCGAGCCCCGGACGCCGTCGTCGATCGCCTCGACATCGACGACGATTACGAGGGCTATATCCCGGTCTCCGAATACTGCGGATGCCCCACCGTGGAGGAAGATTGCGTCAGCGGGTTTTCCCTGCACAGCCACCTTGTCGGTCAGGGAATCGCCACTCGGACCAAGGCCCTGGCCATGGCGGTCTACGGCGCCCGTTCTCAGATCGGCGTGACCCAATTTTATAATCCGGCGATCCGAGTCCACGTCCGCTTCGGTGCGATGGAGATTCTGGTCCACCGCCCGGCGGTCCACACTCACTCCGAAGACAGCTTTGTGTATCGCCTGGAGCTTCCGCCACGTCAGGTATTGCTCAATATGGCCACCGGCTCCGACGTCTTCGGCCAGAGCACGATCCCCGAAGGCATTCGCTGGGAATTCGATCCGGACAACGAGATGATGCAGGGGCGCCTGGCCCGCCACCTTCGAGAAGAAGGTCAGGTGTGGCTGATCCCGCCCGGCTGGCGCGCCACTGAAGAGGGCTGCGAGCTGCACATGGTGCTCGGGTAGGCTGCATCATCGAATCTTGGAAGAGAAGACCATAATAGGGGACGACGACGGACGGCAAAATACCTCGTTCGTGGTATGCCGATCGGCCGCCGCCCCGCCCCGGGCCGGGTTAAATTATTCGGTATTCGCTTCGATGATGCCGCAACCGGCGCGCGGACCGGCGTCTCCCGTGGGCTGGGTCTGCAGATCGTCTTCCTCGTAGTGGACGATCAACGCCTTTCCGACAATATCATTGGTGCCCGCTCCAAGGGTGACCACGTTGTCGACGAACGTGAATTCGGCGACCCCGTCCTCATCCACCTCGAGATTTCCGAAATCACCGGCATGACGCTCTTCCGGCGGAGCATCGGGAGCGCCATGGGGGTGGCCCTCGGGATTAAAATGGCCTCCGGCGCTCTCAAAATCGGGGGGATCGCATTCGCCGTATTCGTGGACGTGAAATCCCTTCAATGTCTCATCAAGAGATTCGATTCGCCCGTGGACTTCGACACCCTCTTCGGTCTGAGTGAACATGACCTGCCCCATATGCTCCTCGTCTCCGGAGTACATATCGGCGACGGCCACCATATGCAAAACGCCTTCCTCATCGACTTCGGCGTGCTCGTCTTCTTCTTCGGCGTGCTCGTCTTCCTCGTCGAATTCGGGCATCGGCTCGGCAGGTGCCCCGTCTTCTGGCGTCTCCGAGCTGGAACAGCCAGCGACGACGAGCAGCCCCGCCATCATCAAAATTAGTGTATAATGTCGCTTCATTGCTTTTCTCCATGTCTGAAATAACACTGCTCATTGATTAGAATGCTACACCTGATTAACCGCTAGACCTGAGATTTCAAGGAAATATCGTATGACGACTCCAGCCTCGTCAGCGATCATTCCTGGGTGGCTCGACTACGCCCGACAGGCCAATGAGAAATTGAAAGCTCTCAACCCCTCTGAATTCAAATGAACGATCAACGTAATCCGGGCATCAAAGATTTTATCAACGTCGAGATCTTGCCACGCCTACGGGCGATGCAGGAAAAGCATCATCAGCAATCGAAGCTATTTTATGCCTCGGCGGTGATCTCGACGCTATTGGTGGTGGTCGGCGTGGGCGTGGCCGGTGTCGCCCTTGGAGTCGACAGCGTCTTCAGTGCCGAATTCGCCGCCATCGTCGCCGTGGTGCTCTTTTTCGGAATCTCCCTGCACGGCATCTTTCACGTCGTCTTCGTCCACGGGGTGCGCACCCGATATATCGAGCATATCGTGGCCCCGCTGCTGGATTTTATTCGTCCCGGTGTCGATTACGAGCCCGGCGAATCAATTGGCCGTGAAGAATTCGACCAAAGTGCCATTGCTCAGCTCCCGGTCGATCATTTCTCATCGCGTGGACTCTTTCGGCAATGCAGCGATGACGGCGAGATTCGGTTCTCCGAAGTGGAGGCCAAAAGCCGCGTCAAACCTGCCGGGGACACCACGGTACTTCGGCGTGCCAGCTTTGCCGCTCGCGGATTCTTTTTTGCAGCACAACTCGATGAAACCCTGGAGGGCACGACGGTGATCGCTCCCACGCTTCGCCGATTTGCCAATGCCGACCAATTGCCCCGCGCCCAGGCCCCGGAAGGGCTCCAAGCCCCGGTAATCCGTCCCGGCGAGGACTGGCCGCATCTGGATTGGATGCCTGAAAACCACGGCGCGCCGATGGGTTCGGTGACCCTGCCGGATCCCGAATTTCACGCCCTCTTCGATGTGTGGTCCACCGAAATTGCCGAGGCCCGCAGCGTCTTGCATTCCCCCTTTTTGGAGTCGTTAAAAGCAGCCCATTCGGTCTGGCGATCCGACGCCCACCGTACAGAGGTCACCGGCACTGCCGGCCAGGGATATTTCGTCCTGATCCTGCGCGGCGATCACCTGTATTTGAGCAGGGCTATGCCGCGAAAGCTAATGGAGATACGGGCCTTCGCCCCGGGCGATCAGGTCGAATTGCTGGTTCAACTCGCCCGGGACGTGCGCCTGAGCATCGAGGTGATCGAGGCGTTTAATCGGAAGTGATGGTCAGGATCTGATTGAGCCCTTCCTGGGGATGACAGCGCAGATCGTTTTGGTCGCCGATGGAGCACATCTGAACGCGGGGCTCCCAGATATACTCCTGGTCAAACGAACTCTCCGATTGCCGACGCTGCATATAGGAGACATAAAGCGTCTGCGCGTCGTACCAGAATAGATTCGTCACCTCGCGCTTGGCGTCGACCACGGACTGATCTTCGGGATCCGGATTAAGCCCCACTCGCCGCAGGACGATGGAGTCCTCGCAATTTGTCTCGCCGCGGTCATCGCCGATATCGCAGATGCGCACCGAGAAGTGAAATTCCGCCGGCAGGTCTTCTTCGGTCGCGGCGTCGACGACAGCCGCGGTGCCGGAGCGACCGGGATCGAGGAGCATATATTTGACGGTGCGATCACCGACGAAATCGGCGTCCACCATGGTATGGGTCGGCGGCGTGGCACAGGCCGAGGCGACGAGCACCAAAAAGGTTGCCGAGGCGAGGCCGACGACGAGTTGGCGTGCGTTTGCAGTAGTCATTAGTTTTGCTCCCCGTCTTCAATATCGCGAGTCTGCGGGCGATCGCGGCGCTCGCGAGTATCTGGCCTATCGTCCTGTTCTTGTGTCTCATCCTCATCGGAGCGGTCGCGAGTATCGGGCCGATCTCGGCGCCCGCGGTGCTCCGTCTGCTCTTGATCGGCATCTTCGCGCGTCCCCGGGCGATCGCGGCGCTCCGTCGACCAATCGGCGTCTTCCTCGTCGGCTTCGGCTTCGTCGGCGTCTTCCTCCGACTTCGGCTTTTCGTCGACATCGCTGTCGGTGACCACTGCCGGGACACCGCCCAGTTGTGCCGCCGCCGATCGATTGGCGCGGATAAGGCCGGGCCGCTGCGGACAATTGATATCGTCGCCACAGACCACATCACAGACCAACTCGTCACCTTCACGTACACAGTGCCAGAACCGATTGCCGCCACCGCTCATCCCACCCTGCTCAACGGTGTGGATCACCGTCACATCCTGAGTGGGATGCTGGCGAACATCGACCACCGATTGCGTCGTCTCACATCCGGTGGCCATCATTGAAAAGGCGAGCAATGTCGCGAGAGCCAATAAACCGTGCTTCCATCCAGACATCCTCATGATCAGTCCTCCTCGATATTGAAGACGATATTGATGTCCTGGCAATCATAAAGCTCTCCGTCTTCAGCGACGTAGCACTCGATGATTCCCCGCTCGTAGCTCGGAATCTCCTCGTATAAAAATTTTATGCGATCGCCATCGGCCTGAAATCCCTGTTGGATAACGCGATGAGACGTGGTCTCACAGGCCTGAAGGGCAAATGCAAACACCGCCAGGCTGACGAGTGCTGCCATGCGAATGGTCCGTTGTCTCACGATTTCTCCTCCACCAATTGTTCGGAAAGCAAAGTAAAGACAGGGCATCTTAAGCCCCCCCAATCTCCAGTGTCAATCGCTCAGCGCGGTATTCTTTGCAGGCCACAATTGCGTCTTCTTTAGCAAATGCGTACGCTTCGAGCCACGCAAATGGCAACCAAGTCTGATGTAGGCGTTCCGTTGGTGACAAAGTCATGCGCCAATACGCCCCTACGGTTCGGGCTAGCAGCCCGAAAAGCGGCCAGGCTGGCCGCGGACCCCGGGGGCTGAACGCTTGGAGTCTGATTATTCACCTCGATTAAATAGGTTGAGATTATGTCCAGAGAAGAGACGTCCGTATGTGTCACCGGTGCTTCCGGTTTTGTCGGCTCCCAAATTGTCGCCGACCTGTTGGAGATGGGCTATAAGGTCCGGGGCACGGTGCGACAGCCCGAAGATCGCGAAAAATATAAGTTTTTATTCGACCTTCCCGGCGCCGACGAAAACCTGAGCCTTCATCCCGGGCAATTGCTCGAAGAGGGATGCTTCAAAGAGGCGATGGAGGGATGCAAATACTGTATTCACACCGCCAGTCCCTATGCGCTGGACGTCGAGGACCCGCAAAAAGACCTGGTCGACCCGGCCGTAGAGGGTACGCAAAATGTGCTTCAATGCGCCCTTGAGACCGGTATAGCTCGCGTGGTGGTCACCTCGTCGATGGCGGCCATCACCGACGAACCCCAGAGCGAGCAGGTGCTCACCGAGGATGATTGGAACGAGAAATCATCGCTCGATCGAAACCCCTATTATTTCTCGAAGGTCGAGGCTGAACGGGCGGCCTGGAAATTCGCCGACGAGCACGACGAGCTCTCCGTGGTAGTCATCAATCCATTTCTTATCGTCGGCCCGTCGATTACGCCGTCGCTAAATACGTCCAATGAAATCTTCGTCGATCTTCTGGGCGGTGAATATCCGGGCATCATCAATTTGACCTGGGGCATGGTGGACGTGCGCGACGTCTCCGAGGCCCATATTCGGGCAATGGAAAACGATGACGCCCAGGGCCGCTTTATCTGCGTGGAGCACACGGTGAGCATGAAAGAAGTCGTGGAATTGCTCAGCGACGAGGGGTACGGCGAAGACCATAAAATCCCCAACCTCAATATGGCCTGTACAGCCGGTGACTACGCGGTGCGGCTCTTTTCGTATTTCCAGCCCTCCGGCACGGGAACCTATCTGCGAACTCATATCGGTAAGACGCCGAATTTCGACAGTTCGAAGAGTCGAGAAGTCCTGGATTTAAATTATCGGCCGACCAAACAGAGCATCCTCGATACCCTCGAGGATCTGCAGCGCTGGGGTCATTTGAACTGATCAGATATTTGACTTCAGTGATGGCGCTTGTCGGTTAACCACTGATTTTTCTTGAGAGCCGCTAATGATGACTCATCGACTATTGATAGGTTTGCTCGCCCTTTCCGTTGTATTTGCCACGTCTGCCTGCTCTGAGGAAGACGAGGAATCGACGCCCGACGCCGGCCCTTCGGTCGACGCCGACAGCGACACCGATGCCGATGAACAGAGCGATGCCGATGAGCCAGACGATGATGTCGGTGGCGATATCGGAGCCGACGATGTCGGCGATGCCGACACGGGCGGCGAATTGGGTGATCTCACCCATTCGCTGGGCTATACCTTTGAGACCTACGAATTGGAAAGCGGTGGCGAGACGACGCCCTGTGTGCAGTGGGATCTGGACAACGACGAGCCGCTATACGTCAACTCCGTGACCATGAATAACGAGGGCGGCTTTCACCACTCCAACTGGTATATCGTCCCCAACGATCATTTCGGTGAGCAATACGACGACGGCTATTTCGAATGCGCCGACCGGGGATGGAACGAGCAGACAGCGGCCATTACGGGGACCGTTTTATTCGCCCAGTCGACGCAGGCATATACGGAAACACAGCAATTTCCCGAGGGAGTGGTCACCAAGATTCCGCCGAACCATATGGTGGTCGCCGATCTGCATTTTCTCAATACGAGCTCCCAGGATCTGGAGACGCGAATGCGCCTGGAGCTGGGGCTAAAGCATCCCTCCCTTGTGGACACCGTGGCCACTCCCTTCCAGCTTATCTACACCGATCTGGATATCCCGCCACAGGCGGAGTCTCGATTCGAGACAGATTGCGACGTCGCCGATCACGCCGGGGCGTTGATGGATAGCACAGACGGCACCTTCGACGATCTCGAGATCTATTATGTGCTGCCCCACTATCACGATCTGGGCAATCACTTCGATCTGCACGTCTACGGTGGCCCCAATGACGGGGAGGAACTCTTTGAGTTGACCGGATTTAATGCCGAGGCCAACGGTCAGACTTTTAACCCGCCGGCGGATTTGTCGGGTGCGAAGGGCCTTAGCTTTTCCTGTGGCTTCGACAACCCCCGCGACGAATCCGTGGGATGGGGCATCGGCGATCAGGAGATGTGCACCATGCTCGGCTTCAGTAACGCAGAGGCCATCTTTCGCTCCGGCGTCGACGACGGAGAAACGGATAATATCGAAACCGACGACGACGGCATTATTCGCAAATCGGGCCCCTGCGATTCGCTGGTGGTCCCGCGCTCTGAGGGGCAGTCGATGCCGACCGAGGATGAACTCGAAGCTCAGCTTTATATCCCCGACTCGGGCACGGAAGACGAATTTTCCCCCGATCAGGAATGCCAGGACACCACGGACCTCGCGCAGCCATTGCGCGAGGCAACTCTGTCCAATATTCAGGAGGATATCCTGGAGGTGGGCTGCACGTTTTCGGCCTGCCACGGCAGCAGCGGCGCCGGCGCCGGATTGTCTTTGAGCGGCGACGATCTGCACGACGAGCTGATGAATCACGACGTTCTTACGCCAACCGATCTGCCCCTGGTGGAGCCGGGCGACGCCGACGGAAGCTGGCTCTACAAGGTCATCTCCGAATGCGAACCGGAATCCGATCTGGGCCCGGTGGCCTTTATGCCGCGCAACTCCCCGACTCTAATGGAGCCGGAATTGGTGGCCATGGTCCGCGACTGGATCGACGACGGCGCCGAGGATAATTAGGGCGGAACTTGTGGGGTTTTCAGAAAATACCCCACCGCCGCTTCGCGGCACCTCCCCTCGCGAGGAGAGGGGGTCATCGAACCGCTGCGCGGCACGGCCCACCAGGAGGTTTTTCGGGGGGAGCGCTTGAGACTTTGGGTTTCACATAACGTCCCGGAGCGCTTTTATGAGACGGTCGATATCTTCGGCGCTATGAGCGGCGGAGACGGTGATGCGGAGTCGCGACGTTCCCTCCGGGACCGTGGGCGGTCTGATCGCCGTGACGTCGATGCCCTGCTCGCGGAGCGCGGCGCTGGCTTTGAGCGTCTCTTCTTTTCCACCAATGACGATGGGGACAATGGGGCTGGCCAACTCCATGCCCAATCCTTCGGCGAGTTGGTGGACCCGGGCCCACAATCTCTTTTGTGGCTCCTCGTCGGTGCGCACCACTTCCAGGGCCGCCAGCAGTCCACCGATGACACTCAGCGGCGCTGCCGTGGAGTAGATATAGGAGCGACCCAGATTTAGCAGCAGCGTGCGGAGCGATGCCGAGGTGGCGATAAATCCTCCCTGCCCGCCGGCTCCCTTGCTCAGCGTTCCCACGTGCACATCGACCCGATCGCTGACACCGCAATGCTCGGCAAGTCCGCGCCCCTGATCGCCGAAGGCAAAACTTCCGTGGGCCTCGTCGATGACAAAAAGCGCACCGTATCGCTCACAGAGGTCGGCGAGCTCTTTAAGCGGGGCCAGATCTCCGTCCATACTGAAAACGGAGTCCGTCACCACCATGGCGCGCTCGCTTTTGCAGCGCTTTAACATTGCTTCCAACGCGTCGGTGTCGCGATGCCCATAGACCTTCAGCGTCGCCCCGCCCCGACGCGCCAGCGTGCAGCCGTCGATGATCGAGGCGTGGTTTAATTCATCGGAAAAAATCGTCGTATTCTCGTCGGCCAGCCCGCTTATCACAGCCAGATTGGCGGAGAAACCAGTGGGACATAGGAGTGCAGCTTCGGTCCTCTTCCAGTGGGCGATCTCTTCTTCGAGACGTTGATGCAGCGTCGAATAGCCACAGATAAGCGGCGATCCGCGAGGGCCGAGGCCGTATTTTTCGATGGTCGACACCACACCCCGTATCACCCGCTCGTCTCCCGACAAACCCAGGTAATCATTGGATGAAAACAAGGTCGTATACCCCGTTTTTCCGCGCTTTATCTTGACGGGAGAAACGGGCTCCAATGCCTCCAGTGAGCGCAGCAGATTGTGTTTTTTCCGCTCCTCGATGACGTCGTCGATCCAGCTTTTCCAGGCGCTGTCGTCGCTCATTTCAAACTCCCACCCCATCGAGTAATCGCCTCAAAAACGGACTCTCCGAGAACAACTCTGCGCCCTCGGCATTGTCGGCGACGCGGGGCAACGTGGCGGCCGGCAACTCCGGGAAATGTCGAGCAATCACGTCCGCATTTCGCCCGGTCGACGCGTCCGGAATCTCGGGAGCGCTGAAGACGACTCCCGCCAACTCGCAGCCCGCCGTCTGGAGGGCCTCGATAGTCAAGAAGCTGTGATTGAGAGTACCGAGGGAGTCGGCAGCCACCAGCAATACCGGCGCTTTTAATGCCACCGCCATATCGCGGGTATCGAAGCCGTCGGCCAGAGGCGACAGGAGCCCGCCGGCGCCCTCGACGAAGCTCAAATCAGCCCCCGCGGCGATGTCTCGAATGGCCTCCAGCCAGACCTTTGGTCGAAGGATCACCGCCTCGTCGCGGGCCGCGACCGGCGGCGCCAATGGCGCACGGAGCCGCTGCAATGCCTCCTGTGGCGCCGCTTGCTCCGCCGCTGCCGCCAATCTTCGGCCGTCCTCCTCCTCGCGGCTCGGTTGCGACTCCGTGCCCGACTCCACAGGTTTAATGCCACGCACCACGAGCCCCGCCTTTCGAAGGGCAGCCAACAGGGCGCAAGTCACTGTCGTCTTGCCGATCTCGGTATCCGTGCCGGCGACGACGATTTTTGAATCTACGCTCTCGCTCATCCCAGACTCGCTCAAAGCACAGGCGGTTCAGCCTGAAAGTACGGCGTCGATACCGAATTCGATAGCGCCGACCAAATGGTCGATCTCGTCGTCGGTGATCGTCAGCGGTGGCATCAGGACGATGACATCGCCCAGGGGCCTTAAAAAGACGCCTTTTTCTCGGGCGGCAGTGCAGATCTGCATGCCCACGCGCTGTGCGGAATCGAAAGAGCGGCGCTCGTCGGCGTCGGCGACCACCTCGATGCCAGCGGCCAATCCGTATTGGCGGATATCGCCGACATGGTCGAGCTCCCACAACGCTTCGAGACGAGCGGCCAAAAGCTCTTCTTTTCGGCGCACGTCGTCGAGAATATCCTCGTTTTCAAAGATATCGAGGGTTGCCAGCGCCGCCGCACAGCCCAGCGCATTTCCCGTATAGGTATGCCCGTGAAAAAAGGTCCTCCCCTCCTCGGGAGGGCCCAAAAATGCCTCGTAGACGCGGTCCGTGGTCAACGTGGCCGCAACGGGGATATAGCCACCGGTCAAGCCCTTGGCGACGCATAAAAAGTCGGGATCGACGCCCTCGCGCTGACAGGCGAACATCTCGCCGCTGCGCCCCATCCCCATGGCCACCTCGTCGACGACGAGAAGAGAGCCGGCGTCGCGAATTTTTTCGGCGGCGTGAGCCAAAAATCCGGGTGGGTACGTGATCATCCCACCGGCGCCCTGCATGCCGGGCTCGATCACCACGGCGGCCAGCTCCTCGCCGTGGGCGTCGATGACCCGGTCGAAGTCATCGACGAATCGCCGGCGGGCCTCCTCGCGGCTCATCTGTTGCGGGCGGTGATACGTCACGGGCGATGGACCGCGAACGGTCTCGAAGAGCATCGGCCCGAAGCGGGAGTGGAAAAGATCGATCCCACCGACGGATACGGCGCCGATGGTATCGCCGCTATAGGCGTTGGCCAGGCCCATAAATTTGGTCCGCTGCCCCTGACTGCCATCGTCGTGTTGTTGCCAGAATTGGAGCGCCATCTTCATGGCGATCTCCACCGACGTCGAACCATTGTCGGAGTAAAATACCTTGTCCATCGCCGCCGGGGCATGCTCCAGAAGGCGCTTTGCCAGAATCACTGGCCGATCGTTGGTATTTCCCAGCATCGTCGAGTGAGCAATATGATCTAATTGCTCGCGCACAGCGTCGTCGATTTCATCGCGGCGATGGCCAAAGAGGTTGCACCAGATCGAGCCCACGGCGTCGAGATATTTTTCGCCGTCGGCATCGATTAAATAATGGCCCTCGCCGGCCACCACGGTCAGCGGCTTTTCGTCGCGGTAGACGCTATGTGGGGTAAAGGGATGCCAGACGTAGTCGTCGTCCCACTGGACGAGCGTTTCTTTTGAGATATTGCGATCGCCGGACATAGAATTCCTCCGAGGGGCGTTGATCGGTGGTGGGGATCGAATTTTTCTAACCCTGAGCGCTGCGCCCGGGTTAGGCTTCGACGACTTCCGCCTCGAATCCGGCCTGCCGGATCATTACGGCGTCGTCGGACTCGCCCTGCCCGGCAGTGGTCAGATATCCCTCGGTGAAAAAGGAGTTGGCCGCGTAGAGTGCCATGGCCTGCATCGAGCCCAACACGACCTCGCGGCCGCCGGCGACGCGGACGTCCGTGTCGGGATGAACAAAGCGAAACATGGCCAAGGCCTTGAGACAATCCTGCGGTCGCGGCGGGTTGGTCTGCTGAAGCGGGGTGCCCGGGCGAGGATTTAAGAAGTTGACGGGCACCGATTCGACCTCGAGATCTCGCAGGGTCATCGCCAGATCGACCCAGTCGTCTCGATCTTCGCCCATCCCGATGATGCCGCCGCAACAGGCCTCCATTCCGGCCTGCTTGGCGCGGGTCACCGTCTCGACGCGATCCTGAAACGTATGGGTGGAGACCAGATTCGGAAAATGCCGACTCGAGGTCTCCAGATTGTGGTTATATCGGTCCACACCGGCCTCGGCGAGCTTCTCGGCCTGGCCCTCTTTGAGGAGCCCCAGGGAGGCACAGACGTCGAGATTATATTGCTCCTTAATCTGACGCACTGCATCGCAGACCCGCTCCACATCCTTGCCACTCGGCCCGCGTGTGGCGGTGACCATGCAATAGGTGACGGCGCCCTTTTCGTAGGCTTTTTTGGCGCCCTCCAATAATTCTTCGACGGATTGGATGCCGTATTGCTCGACGTCGTTATTATATTTCATCGACTGGCTGCAAAAGGCGCAATCCTCGGGGCAAACGCCGCTTTTGGCGTTCTGTAAGACATGGACTCGGACCTTATTTCCATGATGATGAGAGCGCACCCGATAGGCGGCGTGCAATACGGCCAATAACTCCTCGTCCGGTGCGTCGACGATGGCTTTCGCTTCGTCGCGAGTGATCGAATCTCCGTCGATGACGCGATCCGCCAATTTGTTCCAATCCATCTTCGACTCCATGCTCATCCCTA
>SKQC01000270.1 GCA_007119175.1 Myxococcales bacterium
CCGTTATCGCCGTTATCGCCGTTATCGCCGTTATCGCCGTTATCGCCGTTATCGCCGTTATCGCCGTTATCGCCGTCGGGCCCGGGTTCTCCGGTAACACCAATGGGCTCAGCCTCATCACCGCTTTCGCCGTGGGGCCAGACTTCCAGCGTATAGGTCGCTTCTGCTCCCTCGAGCGATAGCGATTCAAACGATGTCCCCTCGCCGTACATCAACTCTTCGGCGAGCATAATATCATCTCCGGTTTCGGGAACGAGAATGACATCGACGGCATCGAGTTCTTCGAGCCCGTGGACAAACCGAACCAATCCCTCCTCGTCGTCGGCGACCAGCTCACGGGGAAGCACATGGGATACCAATCCCACCGTATCCTCTTCAGCCAACGCGACGACAGCCATCAATTTCGCATCGAATTGCTGCAAGGTGACCGACTCCTCATAAAGGGTGGCACCATCGCTTTCGCGCTCGATTCGAATCGTCGACATCCCGGTTCCCATGCGCAAAAACCCATCGTCGCCGGTGGCCACGTCGTCTTCGGAGAGCGTCGTCGCTAATTCGCCGTCCACATAGATTTCGATATCGCCTTCGTCGGGCGCAAAATGTGCCAGTTGCACAAACGCTTCGTCTTTCGGGCCCGGGCATGTGGCGTCCATCTCGGCAGTGGTCGGCTGGGTGGCGTCACATAACGGGCGGCATTGAGTCCCGCTCAGGCCGATTCCAAATAGTCCGACATCGACACAATGAGAGTTGTCGGGACATTGCTCCGTGGAGCTGCATTCGTCGTAATAATCGAGCTCTCGCGTGGTCTCGCGAAAGCACATTCCGTCTTCACTGGAGATGGGAACACAGGCGGTATCCTCGCTGCACTGTTCCTCAAATAGGTTGGGCTCGCAGCGATCGCCGCAGACACCGACGCCTTCAAAAGCGCCCGAATCGTCGCCGATGCAGCTATCTCCACCATCACACATATCATCGCCGTCGCAGGCTTTGGCGCAGAAGCTGTCATTGCCGAGCGAATCCATAATTGGCGCTCCCGGAAAGTCTTCCGAGGCCTGTGCCATACGATTGACGCAGATCAAGCCCTCGCTGCACTCGCTGGTATCCTGGCAATGCTCGCCTTCGTCGGCCGTTCCCGCACCGGCGCAGATAATGGCCCCTCCGCCGATATCGATGCAGTGTTTGCCCTCCGACAGCACGTCCTTGTCATATGCCTCCAGGGCCTGACATCCCTCCTCGGTGTCGAAATAATCATCGCATTCCGTCGGAAAACACACCGGTTCACCACTGCTGCCGGTCACGCAGGCCTCGTTTCGCCCGCAGCTATATTCGGTATCGGGCTCCCCCTCAATGGTTCCGTCTTGCAACCGGGTCTCGCGGCAGATGCGATTAGAAGTGCACGTCTCGTAGCATTGATAGCCCCGCCCCAGATTCTCGCAGGAATAGCCACTGCGCGTCGGCTCGCCGGGCTCGCACTCCTCACCAATGGTACGACATTGGCGAGGGACGAAGGTACATTCCTCGTCCACACACATCTGGTTGGAATAGGGACAATCGGCCTCCGTTTCGCAGCCCGAATCGTCGACGATGCACTCGTTGTTCACACAACCTTCACCTTCTGGACAATCCGAGGTGATCTGGCAGGCAACGCATTCGTCGTCGACGCAAAATGGCGTCGACCCATCGCAGTCCTCGTCGAATTCGCACGACTCTTCATCATTGAGTTGCAGCGGGCCCTCATCACTGCCACCGCACGCGGTGAAAACCATCACAAATGATGCGATCGCCACTAGTGCGAAATATTTTCCAACGAGTTGATACATATCTCCTCCAGACGGTGCCCCCGGAGGGGCAAAGTTGATTCCAAAATCAGATGGCGCACGTTAGTTTAATTTTTGGTGACGTGTCAACGCTCGCGTGCCAGCGTTTTTGCCATCCTTCTCGACACTCAAAGCAATTCTATTCAATAGTCGAAAAACCGTTTAATCTCAAAATCTTGAACACTTCATCCTGACAGCCAGCGGCAGATCTCGGACGAGGTGCGGGGCGAGAAGATGTTCTGGTCAGATCTATTGGCACGACGGCCCATTTGTATCGCCATTTTGAGTAGACACGGGAAAATGCTGGCGCAACAATAGCCGCCGCGGCGACGCAGCGTCTATGCGCAAGATGCCGGGGTCAGTCTATTAGCCTCATTTCTCACCAGAACGGACCGGGGCAATGCAGAATGGGCGATACTCCGGGAATCGATCTGGTAAAATTGAGGGTTAGTGCATACCGACATGGGTAAATTGCTGTAGAAGCTGTCGCCCGGCCTCGCTTTCACACAGCTCGGCGACGCGGTCGACGAATGCCCGCTCCATTCGCAGTCCGCTGTCTCCAAACAGCGGATCTCGATCGGCATAAGTCTTGTCGACCAACTCCAACATCGCCTCCAGTCGGCCCTGAAGATAACCGGATACCCGGGCACGGAAATAGCTTCCGTCGATGAGTTCCGCCACCATTTCGCCGCGCCCGTCTCCCTCCAGCCGAGCCCGATAATTGGCGATCATCGCCGCCCAGTAGGTCCCCAGCATCTCCCCGAAAAGCGGTTGTAATTGCGCTAGATCTCGAGTGTGCCCCTCCTCGATACGCACCGTCGGTGGCCGATCGGCCATCCCGTCGAGCCGCTGCAGATACTCGCGCACCGCCGGATAAACGTGCAGGCGCTGGCGCCCGGTCGGATCCGCATTATACTGGGCCAGAGCGCCATAGATCGCGAAATCTGCCACCGTCGGGTGGCTGGCGAAGAGGTAATCCGGCCCCTGACTCAACACCGCCTGCAGCGCCTCCAACGTGCGCAGCGCCGAACTCTCCAGGGCGCGGTCGTTCTCGGCTCTCGTGCCCCATGCCTTCATCTGACGTCGAAGCACACGTCCCACCGACCGGCCGACGATCTTCGCCCCGACCGGGAGGGCCCCGGTCAATTCGCGCCCGATAATATCCGTGACCCGATCTGCATCGTCGCGATGACGCCACCGAGAGTGAACCATCCATCGCACCATCCACTCATCGGCAAAATCCTCGATCATCCAGACCAGTAATTCCGTATCTTTCGGTGGCTTCAGCGGTCGTTGCGAACGCTCCAGGATATAGCGCGCAATCCGCGTGGAGTCATTAATCGCCCACCGCCCGCGCCGCAACACGGGGACCATCGTCTTTCCGGTAAGCCGTTTTAGGATGGCATAGCGCGTCAGCCCATTTTGGATGCGTATTCGATGGGCCATTCCCGCATAGCCCATCATCGCCACGATCTTGCTGGAGTAGGGACTGGCGCGGCTGATGAATAATTCGTAATCCATTGGCTCTCCTGATGCTGCTGGATCTCGATACTGGCCGGCGATACAGTTGCCGCTGCCGGTGTACGGTCCGGCGAAGCGCAATGGCTGTCAAGGTGATATGGACCCAACATCCCCGAATTGTCTTTCGATTCCCGAATTGGCGACCGCTGTCGCCGCGAATAGCTCTGTGCGCATCCCGGAATTGCGCAATATTCCGATCACAGACCGGGTCGGCGAGATCATCGATCACCCCGCTTTCCAGAGATTGCGCCGGGTCCGCATGCTCGGCCCGATCTGCCTGGTTTATCCCGGCGCCGTCCACACCCGATTTGAGCATTCTCTCGGGGTCTACGGCTACGTTCGACGTTTTTTACAATCCCTTCTCGAGCAACCCACCTTCGCCGGCAGTGTCAATGAAGAAGACCTCTTGACGGTCTTAGCCGCCGGACTTCTCCACGATATCGGCCACTATCCCTATGCTCATAGCCTGGAGGCCCTTCACCTAAAGGGCGAAGACACCCCGCGCCACGAGGAGGTCGGCGGTCAGATCATCATGGGCGAAATCCCTTCGCTGCGAGGTGTTCGTCCCATCGCCGACATCTTGCGCAAGCAGTGGGGCGTTCGCCCACGGCGGGTGATCGCATTGTGTACTGGAGACCTCGGCAGCGATCCCGACCAGACCGATCGACTCCTACACTCGGTTATCTCCGGGACCATCGACGCCGACAAAATGGACTACTTGGAGCGCGACAGCCATCACACCGGCGTACCCTACGGCCGCACCTTTGATCGGGAACGGCTGCTGGCCAATTTGACGCTCAACGCCGACGCAACAGAGATTGCCATCGCCGCCAAGGGCAAAGTTCCTGCCGAGATGTTCGTCTTCGCCCGCTACACCATGTTCAGCGAGGTGTATTGGCATCATACGGTGCGCGCCGCCAGCTCGATGGTCGAAAACGCCATCGCCACTTTTCACAGCCGCACTTCCATCGCCCGCCAGGACTTTCTCAACGCGCTGCTGACCCACGACGACGAGACGTTTTTGGGCTGGCTAAACGAGCAGACTCCCGCCCGAAGCGCCACGCCATATCTTATCGCCGGTCTGCTTCCCAATCGGCGGCGACTATTCAAGCGCATTGCCACCTACAGCCGAGCCTATGTGGAGATAGAAAAACAAGAGGCGTATAATCGGATCTATACGATGGATCGAGCATCTCTCTTCGACCTGACCTCCCGGCTGACCGCCCGGCTCGGATCGGCCATCGGCCAATCGCTTCACCCGGCCTCATTGATCATCGATATTCCCCCGCGCGACAAAGATAAATTGGAGACCATTGACGTCGTCTACCCCGAGGTCTCCGGACAGAGTCACTACGCCCTTCACGAATTGTCTCGGGTAGTCGCCGGGATTCAGGACGATTTTATCTCGGTCGTCAAAAAGATCCGCGTCTTCGCTCATCCCGATATCGCCGACCAACTCCAGGAACTCGACGATTTAGAAGAGATTCTCCTCACGGAAATATTATAGTGAGCGCCGTCGAACGACAGTACATGCCCGGTTTAGCTGTCGACTTTTGTGAAAATCTGACGCCAAGAAATACGAAAACCCGCCAATGATGACGGGCTCCGTTCGACCACTGCTCCACAATTGAAATAGCGACGTCGTACTACTAAGCGGTACTACCTCCGCTGATGTCACGCGGTGCTCCAGAATCCAGGTCTTCGATCGAGAAGTCCTGGCGCCGCTGATGCAGCCAGGCCACCAATGCGCCCAGCACCATCAGCACCGGGACGCCGATAAAAAAGCCCATCACGATCCACTCAAACATAGCTACCTCCTTGCGTCGAGTACTGCGAGAGTGTCACCGATCGACAGAGAATCACACGCCGTGCACTCATGTGAAACCTCCCACCTCAATTAAAGAAATAATCACTTCCACCGCAGCAGCAAGGAGGGTGTACAAGCCTTAACGAAAGCGCTCGTCCTTACCTCTACTCTGAGTCCTCGCCGACGACTGCTTCCGCTTTCTTGCTGTCCTCTTCTTCGTCGCTTTCCTCTTCGGCGACCTCTTCCTCTTCGTCGCTTTCCTCGACAGCCTCTTCCTCTTCTTCTTCACTTTCCTCTTCGGCGACCTCTTCCTCTTCGTCGCTTTCCTCGGCAGCCTCTTCCTCTTCTTCTTCGTCCTCCTCAGCCGCCTCTTCCTCTTCGTCACTTTCCTCAGCCGCCTCTTCCTCTTCGTCACTTTCCTCGGCAGCTTCTTCCTCTTCAGCGACCTCTTCTTCGGCGCTTTCCTCAGCCGCCTCTTCTTCTTCGGCAGCTTCTTCCTCTTCGTCGTCCTCTTTTTCTTCAGCGCCACTTTCCTCCTGGGAAGCATCATCATCGCCGCTCGCTTCGGCGGTGCCATCGACGCCTTCATCGTCCGTCTCTTCCTCGTCTTCAGAACGCAAAAATGCGACCAGCACTGCGGTCAAGATGATGGCAGGCAACACCACGTACAAGAGCATCAATATTAGATTGTCCATCGTTACTCCCTCGCGCGAGACGGAATTTTCATAAGTTCGAAGATATAGACCCTAGCCTTCGTTGTCCTTAGTTCCAAGTGAACTCTCACCGAAGACGACTAGATTCCAGATCTCCTCCAGGCCATCAGTCGCCTTATCATCCATTAGCTCCGCAAGTCGTCCCGCCACCTCAGCACGGAGGCGGCCGGGCAATGGATTGGCCCGCAGCGAGCGCTCCAGCGCCTGTCCCAGACGCCTCTGGCGCGAATTGTCGCCTCCTTTGTCGAGCACTGAATTGTCGGCCTGCTCCGCGCCAACAGCCTGCTCCTCCGGGATATCTCCCCGCATCCGCGCCCGCAGCGCCTGAAGGGGATCGCCGGCCGCCGGGCGATAAGCGCTTTTCTCGGGCAATTCTCGGGCCTGCTCGATCTGCTCCTCCAGCCGGCGCAGTGCCGCTCCCCCATCGCCTTCTTCCTCGCGCCGTGCTCTGTCGATTAAGCCACGAATCCCGCGCAGCGGCTCCTCGCTATCGACGACCTCAACGTCAATCGACTCCACCTGTCGGGCCCTCTCCACTAGGCCCGCCAGCGCGCTGAGCGGTCCCCTCTCTTCATTTTCGCTTACCATGCGTTTATCGACCACATCGGATATCGCTTCTCGGTGAGGTTATGGGCTAAAAGACTGCGCCGTTCAGTGTAGACAACGGATCTCAATCGGCAAGAAACAACACGCGAATAGCGGGTGTGCAACTTTCCCGATTAAGACAGTTGCACACCCGGAAATAGTTCCGCTGTTGACAGCCTTAACTTCCCGTCGTAAAAGGCGTGCCGTTAGCGGAAGTGGCGGAATTGGTAGACGCGCTGGCTTCAGGTGCCAGTGGCCTAACCGGCCGTGGGAGTTCGAGTCTCCCCTTCCGCACTTTTCTTATCATCTAGTAGCCGGACACAGCGATTCTGATCTGTTGACGCCGGTCATGGACAACGATCTCTTTGCCGTGTCCCCTCGACGGAATCTCCCACCGCCCTCGCCTTGCTCGGGCACCTCCGGTGGGCGGGGTCCATCGAGCCATAGGAGTCACATGAAGAGTCCGCTCTCCCTTCGGGGGAGCTGTCCGCCCGCAGGGCGGGCTGTGGGGGAGATCGCAGGTGCTCTATGATTCATTGATGGCTCCCCGAAACTCCCCCATTGTCTCGCCATGCTCGACCTTTCCCCCGGCGGGGGAAAGGATTAGTGCCGTGAACAACCACCCGGCTTTTCGTGGAAAGCAGCAAGATTTTCATGCCAGATTTGTTCGCATGACGAGTCATAGCGGCGCCATCTTGGGGAAATACGGACAAACCCTGGCACAAAATCCGCCGTCGAGGCGATGCGGACTCTATCTGCAACAGGCTGTCAGGCTGGAGTTTCGCCATTTTTTCGCGGCCTGATGACGGAAATCGACCGGCCCACTCCACAGGGGAACGCGGCAAGGGTTTCTTGGGAGCGCGTTCTGCCAGGGCGCAGGTGATTTCGCATCGGGTGGTGCCGACCTGGTTTGACGCGAGCAGCGAGGAGCAGCAGGCCATTATGGGGCTCGTCGACGACGTCAAGGCGCTGCTCGACGAGCGTTTCCGGCCCGACGGATATAATATCGGGATCAATTCGGGGGCTGCAGCCGGGCAGACCGTCATGCATCTGCATGTGCATGTCATTCCCCGCTATGAGGGCGATATGGAGGACCCCCGTGGCGGGGTTCGCCATGTAATTCCGGAGAAGGGCAATTATCTGCTCAATGCCGAGTCGGATACGTCGCGGCCCGGACCCGACGCGGCAGTTGGCGGGGCGAATCTATCGGTCGGGGGGCGGAGACGACTCCTTTATTGATCACCTGCGGCCGCTCATCTCGCGGGCCGACGACATCGCCGTGGTCGCCGCGTTTATTCAGGACAATGGACCACGCCCGCTTTGTCCGAAAATATCTGGCCGACGACGGAATGGACGTCGCCGCTATCTACTCCGAGCCGGACTCCGACGACCGGGACGCCTCACTTCGCGCCCTGGCCTCCGGCGAGCTCGACGCCGTCTGCGCCGTCGACATCTTAAATGAGGGCATCGACATCCCGCGCATCGATCGGGTGGTCATGCTCCGGCCTACCGAATCTCCCGTGGTCTTCATGCAGCAATTGGGTCGCGGTTTGCGCCGCGCCGAAGACAAAGATCACCTCATCGCCGAACTGCGCGCCCGGCAGATCGAGCCGCGTGGCTCCAACGTCATTCCCTTCCCGCGACCCGGCCACGTGATCGCCTTTCCCACCATCGAGGCTGCCGCCGGCGAGTCGTCGACCCCTATGCCGAGGGATTTCGACAGTCCACGCAAGGTCTGGTGGTGCTCGGCGGAAGTCCTGAGCCGTATTCGGCGAGGACTGGGCGACGAGGTCGAAGTCGTCAAAGTGAG
>SKQC01000225.1 GCA_007119175.1 Myxococcales bacterium
AAACGGAGGCGTTCCGGTCAGCATTTCGTATAAAATCACGCCCAGTGAGTAGAGATCGCTTCGGCCGTCCAGATCCTCGTTTTGGGCCTGCTCCGGCGACATATACGAGGGAGTTCCGCAGATCATCCCGGTCTGCGTCAACTGAGTCCCCCCCTCGAGGGCCCGGGCGATACCGAAATCCAACACCTTGACCTGCAGGGTCCCATCGGAGATGGGCATAATAATGACATTCTCCGGCTTCAGATCGCGGTGGATGATCCCCAATTTATGGGGCTCTGTCAGGGCGCCGCATATCTGGTAGATGACCTCTAAGGCGAGGTTGATTCGAAGCCGGCCGCGATCAAGCAATTCACTCAGGTCGCGGCCTCGCACAAGCTCCATGACCAGATATAACAGATCGCGATCGCGATCTTGGCCAAAGTCGACGAGGCGCACGATATTGGGGTGGGTGAGCTCGGAGACCAGCTTGGCCTCCCGAAAAAAGCGCTCCAACATCACCTCGCGCTCCGCCATGTCCGGGCGCAATACCTTGAGCGCTACTTCCCGATGAACCGATAACTGGATCGCCTTGTATACTGCGCCCATCCCGCCGGCGCCGAGGAGTTTTTCGATGCGAAACCGATCGTCGATGACGGCGCCTAAAAGTGGATCGCCCTCCTCACTTGAAGAATCGATCCGAAATAAGCGCGAGCCATCCTCGGGGCAGACATCGTATTTGTCCCCCTCGTAGCGCGTTTCGCATTCTGGACAATAAAGCTTCATTAATCTCTTGGCGTAGCTGATTGCGGGCGAAGTTGGTCGCCGCGAAAGCTGGAGAGAAAAATCGCTCGACACCTATTGCGCATGGTAGCCCCGGCAAGTGGATAGGGTCAACAATGCGGCATCTCGATTACCCTCGCCGCCGCCCAAATCGACGAGAGCGGCGAGCTTCAGATGCCTTGTGGAAAAGTCGCGTTCGGTGATACCCCTTTTTGCTATGCTCGATACCCCCGCGAGGACGCGATGACGACCAATCTCGACACAGCACAACTGGCGGCCATCCTAAAGGAGTGGCTCGGCGTGGACTCCACCTCCGGAGAGGAACGGGAATTTCTGGAGCATCTCGAGGCTTTTTTCGCCGACGACGGATGGACGATACAGCGCCAAGAAGTGGCGCCCAACAGGTGGAATCTACTTGTGGGCGACGGGACGCCGGCAAAAGTGCTCTTTTCGACCCACGTCGATACCGTTCCCCCGTTTCTGCCGGTTAGGCAAGAGGATAACACCGTCTACGGACGCGGCGCCTGCGATACAAAGGGTGGACTTGTGGCGATGTGGGCCGCCGCCCGGCGCCTGAAAAATCGCGGCGTGGAGGGAATCGGCTTTTTATTGGTCGTCGGCGAAGAAGTCGATCATTGCGGCGCGAAAATCGCCCGACAACTCGACGTCCAACCGACGCGCATTATTTTATGCGAGCCGACGCAAAACCGCGTGGTCCGAGCCCAGCGCGGGATGATACGATTCGCCCTTCGCACCACTGGAGTCGCCGGTCACTCGGCATTTCCCAATGATGGAACATCGGCGATTCATCGTCTGTTAGACGGAATCGAGCGGCTGCGACAGACCACCTGGCCGACCGACGATATCCTGGGAGAGACCACGATCAACGTCGGCGTCATCGAGGGTGGAGTGGCAGCCAATATCTTCGCTCCCACGGCGCGCGCGGAATTATTATTTCGCGCCGTCAGTCCCGTTGAGCCGATGATTGAACGGGTTGAGGAATTGCTGGGAGATGAGATAGAGATCGAGGATATAATCTATAATGACCCCGTTTTCTTTGATGCTCCCGATGACCTGGAGAGCTGCACCGTGCCGTTTAATACGGATGCCACGTATCTCGCTGAATTAGGACCGGTCTGGCTGGTGGGGCCCGGCGATATTCGCTGCGCTCACTCCGACGATGAACGAATAGATCTCAACGAATTACAGACCGGCATCGATTTGTATGAAACACTGGCGTCGAGGGCTCTAAAAGCCTGAAGCAACCCGACGCCACACCGAAAAACTCGCTCCGAAAACCGGAGCATAGACGCCCGCTTTACAATCCAGTCACAGTGAACATATTTAGCCTGACTGGAAACCGCATTTCCCCCTCTCATGGAGGATCTATGAAACAGAGTACCAATACCGGGAACTCTCAGCCCCATCTTTTAAGCAGCCCTTATCCGGCCCTGCAGGCCGTGCTACCGCGACTGGCTTCCATCGGCGTCCACGCCGAAGATCGCCCTCTTTTCGACGATCCGGATAAAGTTGAGGAATACCTGGAGGGGGTCAGTGGCTCCGACTCATTCCATATCGTTCCCGTGTGGGCCATCAATCACGCCGATCTAATGAGCAGCGAGGTCGTCCACTGGTCCTACGTCCAGTGGCTTGACTGATCGCATGCCGAGTTGATGTTGGGTCCCTTGCAAGAGGGACAATTGTTCCACAGCTCCCGGTGACGGAGCACAGATCCGGCCGGGCGTTCCCGTCCGGAAACCCCATGAATGTCGCAGGTAGCGGCTGAAATCGCGATTTGGCCATTCGCTCAACACTTGAAATAACCTACGGATATTCCTTCGGTTTTACGACATGGCCATCTCATCGATTTCATCTCGCCACTGCTCAAATTCGGAATTTCCGGACGAGAACTAACTACAACTCCTACTTATAACCTGGAGAATTTCAATGGCTTTGGTCGAAAGTGAAACCCCCGAACTGGGCAGTAAAGCGCCGGATTTTTCGCTTCCCGCCACGGACGGAGAGACCTACGCACTCGATGATTTTAGCGATGCCGACGTATTGGTGGTGATGTTTATCTGCAACCACTGTCCCTACGTCAAAGCAGTCCTGGACCGCCTCGTGGATCTCGGTCGCACCTGGGACGACGACGAAGTGGCATTTGTCGCCATCAGCTCCAATGATGCCGAGCGCTATCCCGACGACAGCTTCGAGAATATGGCGCAGTTGGCCAAAGAGCTGGAATTTCCCTTTCCCTATCTATACGACGAATCTCAGGAGGTCGCCCGGGCCTATCGCGCCGCCTGCACCCCTGATTTCTTCGCCTACGACGACGAGCGTGCTCTCGCCTATGCGGGCCGTCTCGACGACAACTGGAAAGAACCGGAGAAGGTCGAAAAACGAGATCTCCACGACGCCATCACCGCATTGCTGCAAGGCGAGCGCCCCGACGAAGATCAAACTCCGTCGATGGGTTGCAGCATCAAATGGAAGCAATAGCCCCCTTTCGGCAGTGACGGCCCGATATGTTCGGCATCTCATTTTTAGAATTGATGGTCATCTTTCTCCTGATCCTGGTGGTCATGGGGCCGGAGAAGCTGCCCGAGGTAGCCCGCTGGATGGGAAAGGGCCTGCGCGAGGTGCGTAAGGCGTCGAATACGTTGCGCAGTGCGCTGACCATGGATGAATTAGACGTCGATATTGGCTCCGAGCAACGGCTGCCGGCGCCGCCGGCCCGTGAAGCAGAGCAGTCGGCGATACACCTTCCCGCCGACGATCCGGCGCCGGCGGCGTCCCCCGCCGCCGGACCGCCGTCGGGGCTCGATCAGATCGACGACGATCAATTCGACGAGATGTTGGAGCGTCAATATCAGATCCAGCGCACGGAAATGCGCGCCGTGGTGTTGTCGGCGGCTCAGCCCAGCGACGAAGTATTCACGGTTAAAATCCCACCGTTCGACGACGACACGACACAGATCGACGCCGTCGCCTTTTCGGCCATCTCGGCAGCGGAGGCCGCCTCGTGAGCAGTGACGAGCAGGGCCAATCTCAGGATTCCAGCGGGGAAAACGCTACAAATCTGGCCGACGTTCGCATGAGCTTTTTGGAGCATTTAGGCGAACTACGACGGCGGGTCGTCTTTAGCCTGATCGCCGTGGTGATTGCCTTCGGCATCTGCTGGTTATTCGTCTTTGATATCTTCGAGTTTCTAAAGCAGCCGCTGGTCATCGCCGCTCCGGAGGTCCACCAGGCCAACCTGCATCAACTGGACCTCGCCGAGGTCTTCTTTACGTTATTGAAGACCGCGATTTTGGCGGCCGTCTTCGTCGCCTCACCGGTGGTGCTGTATCAGATCTGGAAATTCGTCGCCCCCGGTCTATATCCCAATGAAAAACGGGCCGTCATCCCTTTCATCCTGATGGGCACCGTCTTTTTCTTCCTCGGCGCCGCCTTTTGCTACTATATCGTCATTCCCCTGGGGTACGGATTTTTATTCGAATTCTCCGCCGATATCGCCGATCCCGTATTGACGATCGAGCATTATTTTTCGCTGACCATCAAATTATTATTGGCCTTCGGGATCGTCTTTGAACTTCCCGTGGCGACCTATTTTTTATCGGCCGTGGGCATAGTGACTCATCATACCCTGATAAAACAGTGGCGCATCGCCGTGGTGGTCGCCTTCGTACTGGCCGCCATGCTGACGCCGCCCGACGTGCTCACCCAGGCATTATTGGCGGGGCCGATGATCTTATTATACGGATTTTCGATCGGCATTGCCTGGTTTCAGACCCGGCGACGAGAGCGAAAAACCTCGAACCGCAAAGAGCGCTAAGAAATAGACGCAAAGGACGCTAAGAAAGACAAACAACTATTTTGATAGGCGTCTTCAGAGGGCTATTTTAGGAAAGCCACAACTGTGTCATCGCACCGGCAATGAGCCCCCAACATCTAGCTCGCGCCCTCTGCTCAAATGACGCCCAGCTTCGCAGTCTTGTGTCCTGGGTTTCTTTGTGAATTCTTTGCGTCCTTTGCGGTTCGAGTGTAGTTCTTTGCGTCCTTTGCGTGTATTTCTTTGCGTCCTTTGCGGTTCCATCGTTGGGCGAACCCGCGATCTCGGCAGCTTCAATTTGAAAAAATTTGGGGATTTTACGCAAAACTCGTGGCGTATTCTCGATAAAAGTATTGGCACGACCGATTCGGGCCACCCGGCGCCGGCGACATCGCCGAAGCGGCGTCGGTCATAAACCAACTCTTTTGATCGGGAGATTGATCATGAATAAATCGATTTCATTTCCAGTCATTTTCGCCCTCATCATCGGCCTCGTAGCCGCCGTCGGCTGCTCCGACGCCAACGCCACGGAGTCGCTGTATTTGCCAATGCACGAGCCCTGCCCCTTCGGCGATGACGCCGCCGACGAGGCACAGATGGACTACGACACGGAGGCAGAATTCGACGACCAGACCCTCGACGCCTACGAGCAATATTTCGACGACGTCTCCGAGACCGACCTGTGGTTTAGCTCCGATGTCGAGCCGCAGACGCAGGCGGCGCCGTTTATGGGCCCCACCCCGGAGGCGACGCCGGCTTCGGCACCGGCCCGCGACGAAAAAGGCTCCAGCGAGCGCATTAGCCGCATCGACATCAATAGCGCCGGCGCCGATGAATTGACGGATTTACCCGGCATCGGACCGGCACTGGCGCAACGGATCATCGAGTACCGCGAGGCGCGGCGCTTCCAAAACCCCTCGCAGCTCGAGCGGGTGGAGGGAATCGGGCCGGCGACGATCCGCGATATCGAGTCTCTTGTGCGAGTCGAGTGATTTTATCGGGGCTCGGCATCGCCGCACAGAGGCGATGCCGAGCCCGAAATCATAAGACGATTCAGGCCCAAACAGCTCAATACGTCCAGATATGCTCGACGTCGCCGCCGCTTCGCTGCAGGCGATGCACCGCGCCTACATAGTCGCTGCCGTAGACATCGCCGTCGTCGGTGACCAGGACTTCCTGAACCCAGTATTCATGACCGGTATAGGTCCAATTGGTGGTGGGCTCGTCATCGATCGCAAGCTCATAGACATATCCTCCTTCCATGGAGGTTCCGTGAGAGCCGCCGATGAGATTGCCGTCGCCATCGAGGGCCAATGAGGTGACATTGCCCGGCTGGTCTTCGAAGGCCCAGATTTGTTCCGGTTCTTCGCCGCTGGGATCAATTTTGTGGATCACTCTTTCGTCGGAATCATCGCCCGTGAGGTCGCGGCTATCATCGGAGCCGGCGTAAAGATAGCCGTCGTCATCGATCACGAGGGCGCGAACACGGTAGATCCCCCATTCTTCCTCATCGTCTTCGAGCGCCCAAATCTGCTCTGGCTCATCGCCGTCGGGATCGATTTTATGCAATTCGCCGCCCCCATCGACGCCGCTTCCCTCTCCCGCGTAAAGATAGCCCTCAGGACCGACGACGAGGGAATTTGCGGATTGCAAACCCATGCCGATATAGGGCTCATCCCACAATTCTTCGGGAGTCGAGCCGGTGGGATCGATTTTCAGGAGCGACGCACCGGCCGAGACAAAGAGGTTGCCGTCGTCGTCGAAGGTCAGCGCCGATACGCCGCCCGGGGCATCAAAGGTCCAGATCACGTCCGGGCTGTCTCCGGCGGGATCGATCTTATGCAATTCCGTATCCTGAGAACCGCTGTAGAGATAACCCTCGTCGTCGACCGCCAGCACACGTACAGAGTCCGCGTGACCCTCGTAGGTCCAGACCCGCTCCGGCTCAGAACCGGGATCGATTTTACGGACCGTCGTGTCGTCGGAGCCGGTGTATAGATACTCACCGTCCCAGGCCAGCCCCTCGACATTATTATGGTGACCGGGGCGATCTATCTGGTTGGTATTGGCCGGACCGCCGTTGTTATCGGTGTCCGTGCCACCCGCATCCGATCCTTGATTTATTGGAGCCTGATTATCGTTATCAGGGTCGTCGTCATCACCACAACCGACGGCAAATGTCATCATCGCAACCAGGGCAATACCAGCAGTAAACTTCAAGCGCATAGAGCAGATCCTCCTGAATTTGGCAAAATTACAGCTTAAAAAAACGACGCAAGCGTTCAGTGGGGTGACGAAGTCATGTGCCAATGCGTCCTTAAAGGTCCGGGCTGGCAGCCCGATAGGCGGCCAGGCTGGCCGCGGGCCCCAGGGACTGAACGCTGACAAAACGACTACCGGTGGCCACCATATAGGATTGAGTGGCAAAATCTCAACCGGTGCTTAGCCCGGGGTTAGCCGCCACAGGGCAACGCCACGAGGTCGACGATCCGCTCATCGTCGTCGAGTTCCACCATGCGATTTCCCTTGGCCGGGCGGCCCATCAGGTGGAAGCTGCCGGCGGGCAGTCGCCACACCCGCCCGTCGCTCGACGTCAGGCCCAGATCTTCGGCCGGATTGCAGACAACGGCGCCGGCGAGCCGGTCGCCCGGGTTGAGCCGGGCCAATTGCATCCCTCGGCCGTTTCGTCCCTGGGTGCGAAAGTCGGAGAAATCGACCCGTTTTCCCAATCCCTCCTCGGTGATGACGGCCAGTTGTTTGACCCGGCGCCCCTCGAAGGCGCCGACGACGGCATCGTTGTCGTCAGCCAATTTCATGACGTTGACCCCCACCGCATTTCGCCCCATCGAGCGCATTTCCGACGCCTCGAAATGAATTCCTCGGCCCAATGCCGAGGCGCAGAAGATGGTGGTGTCGCGGGCGACGCCCATGACGGCGACCGGCACGTCGTCGTCGCGCACTTTAAATGCCTGGCGGCCGGAGCGATCGAGGCCGTCGCCAAATTCCGAGGCGTCCGTGGCCTTTCCCTTTCCACCGCGGGTGACGTGAACGACGCGTCCGGTCACCATCTGACGGCGCGGCACGACGGCGCGAATACCCTCGTCCTGCGTCAAAAATAGGGCATCCCGGATCGAGCGCCGTTCCCCGCGCATCGACCAGGAGGGGACCATGCGGTGATCGACGCCGAAATATCGGCCCTGGTCGCTGAATAAAACGACGGCATCCGAATCGCCCACATAATGAATGGCGCGCACAGCGCCGACGAGGCCGGCCTCATCGAGGAGCTGAGCCTGCTCTGAAACCTCCAGATCCGGGCCGTGGTAGGCGAATAATTTATCGTCCGTCGTCTCCACGAAGAGTGGATGCTGAAATGCGTCGGTGACCTTTCGATCCACATCGGCCACCGCCGGTTTTCGACGCGACGACTGACCGCCGGAGACAGCCTCGATTAGCCCCGCCGCCAGCGCCGTCTCCCAGCGTCCAAACGCCTCGCGGGCCGCATAACGGAGCTCTTCAGTGCCAAATCCCTCCGCATCTTCACTCTTCTTCGCCGCCTCCACCAGCGCCTCGATCACCTGTTCTTTATCCGCCATCGCCATACCTCTTTTTTAAGAGCTGCACTGAATTACTCGCTCCCCACCTATTTCGCATAAAGCGCCGG
>SKQC01000340.1 GCA_007119175.1 Myxococcales bacterium
GGTCTGGCCCGCGGTGGAATCAAAAAACTCACCGAGGCCCAGCTCGACGTCCTCCCCGATGCCCTTGCCGACTCCCTCTGATAATCGCGCGGACTCGGCAAATGCGCGTCAACCCGGGTCAACTAATCCCGGCCAGCGACAATAATCCCTGGGCCGCCGTCCCGGTCAAAGCCATTATCAGAGCTGCCCAGAAGGCGGGGAGAAATCCGTCGATATCGAGGTGATCTGTAAATTTATCGATGAGCTTTAAAAAGACGGCGTCGATGAGCCATCGCGTCAAAAACGCGAATAATAGCCCGATTCCCAGCGTCGCCAGACCGATGATCCAGAAGAAAATCGTTCCCAGAAAGAAATTTAGCAGCCCGAAGACGGCGGCAATCCCGATGATACTGCCCGTGCTCTTGATATGAACCCCGGGCAAAACGGTGGCGGCAACCCACACCGCCAGCGACAGGACCAGCCAATTGATGAGTATGGAAATCATGCTCTACCTCGACAAGACGACGCAACGATCGATGATCGGTAAATTCTGTCCGTTTCAACAGGGGCAAACATAAGCGCCTATTGCCGAGATACAACCAGATCGCGATCTGGCGGCTGGTCTTTTCACCGCTCGTGGTTATTGCTACATCCATTCGCACCATTGGCTACTCGATCGCGCTCCCCCCACCTTTTACGGATATAGCGATGCAAGAGCGAAACCTGGCACTGGAACTCGTCCGCGTCACCGAAGCCGCCTCTATTGCCTGCGCCCGCTCCATGGGTCAGGGAAAGCCCAATTACAGCGACCAGCTCGCCGTCAACGCCATGCGGGCGGCCTTCGACAATATGCATATCTCGGGGACCGTGGTCATCGGCGAGGGCGAGCGCGATGAGGCGCCGATGCTATATATCGGCGAGGAGGTCGGCCGCCGTGCCGAGCGCGATCCGGAGATGGATATCGCCCTCGATCCCCTGGAAGGCACCAACCTATGTGCCTACGGACGCCCCGGCGCCCTGTCGGTCATTGCCATGGCCCCGAAGGGATGTTTTTTGAACGCCCCCGATATCTACATGAATAAAGTGGCCGCCGGCCCCTACGGCCGCGGCGTCATCGACATCACAAAGACCCCCACCCAGAATTTGGCCCTGATTGCCGAGGCCAAGGGAGTGGAGATCGAAGACTTGACGGCTATCGCCCTCGATCGGCCACGCCATGAAAAGCTCATCTCCGAGATCCGCGGCGCCGGCGCCCGCATCCGCCTTATTGAAGACGGCGACGTCGACGCCGCCATCGCCACCTGCAAGCCCGATAGCGGCATCGACATCCTATTTGGCATCGGCGGCGCCCCGGAGGGCGTTCTCGCCGCTGCCGCCCTGCAATGTATGGGCGGCGACGTGCAGGGAAAATTGATGTTCTACAACGACGAAGAGCGCCAGCGGGCCTACGACGTGATGGGAGAGGACGCCGATATCGAGGCTGTATTGAGCTGCGAGGATCTCGCTCATGGCGAAGTCCTTTTTGCCGCCACCGGCGTCACCTCCGGCGGCATGCTCGACGGCGTCAGATTTACCGCCGGCGGCTGCCGCACCCACTCGCTGGTGATGCGCTCAAAATCGGGCACTGTCCGCACCATTGATGCGGTCCACGACTTCGAGCAAAAACCCCACTATACCCTCGATGGCTTCCATCAAAAGATGGACAAAATCGACTAACGGCCTGGAACCGCAAAGGGCGCAAAGAAAAGCACAAAGAAACAAAAACGCAAAGAACGCTGAAGAACAAACCAGGCGACATCAGGGTCCGATCTGGGTTTACCCACTCACGTCGATCTGCCCAAGGTTGTGAGTTTTTCTTTGCGCTTCCTTTGCGGTTCCTTTGCGGTTCCTTTGCGGTTCCTTTGCGTTCTTTGCGGTTCAGAGGTGTTTCTCGTTACGCCCCGTGCCGGATATGCATCACGTCGCCGTCTTTGACGACGTATTCCTTTCCTTCAAGCCGCATCTCTCCTGCCGAGCGGATCGCCGCTTCATCCCCATACGACTCGAGATCGGCGACCGTAAATACCTCGGCGCGGATAAATTGCTTTTGAAAATCGGTGTGGATAACACCGGCCGCCTCCGGCGCCGTGGCGCCCTTGGGGATGGTCCATGCCCGGATCTCCTTTTCGCCGGCCGTAAAAAAGCTGTGTAAGCCGAGCAGTCGGTAGGCCGCCCGGACCAATACGTTGAGCGCCGGCTCGTCGATGCCCAATCCATCCAGCATCTCCTGGCGCTCCTCCGCCGGCAGCTCGGCAAGCTCTGCTTCAATGGAGCCACTGACGATGACCAGCTCGCTTTTGTGCGTGGAGGCCAGCTCGCGCAGGGCGTCCACGTGGGGGTCTTCGCCATCTAGATCGTCGTCGCGCACATTGGCGATATACAATACGGGCTTCGCCGTCAGAAGATGGCAATCTGAGACCAATTCCCACTGCCGCTGCGTCAGATCCAGGCTTCTCGCCGCACGGCCTTCGGCCAGCCCTTCATAGACTTTCTCCAGGGCACCGACGCGCTCGATTTCCTCTTTTTCCTGCGACTTCGCGCGGCGGCGAGCCTTTTCCAGGCGTCCCTCCACGGTCGCCAGATCGGCGAGCGTCAGCTCCGTGTCGATGATTTCCACATCGCGCACCGGATCGACCTCACCTTCGACATGAGTGACATTTTCGTCATCGAAGCAGCGAACGACGTGCAAAATCGCCGTGACCTCGCGGATATTGGCCAGAAACTTATTTCCCAGCCCTTCCCCTTCAGAGGCGCCGCGAACCAGGCCGGCGATATCGACGATTTCCACGGTCGCCGGAATCACTTCCTGGGCCGGCACGTATTTCTCAATGACCTTCAGGCGCGGATCCGGCACGGGAACGATCCCCACGTTGGGATCGATGGTGCAGAACGGATAATTCTCCGACTGCGCTCCCGCTTCGGTCAGGGCATTGAAGATCGTCGACTTGCCTACATTGGGCAGTCCTACTATTCCTGCTGTCAGGCTCATGGATGATGGTCGTCACTTTCGGGAAAGGCTACTACTCGGGTTGCGATCCGGCAAAAGACCCGAACTCGCCGAGCCGTTGTAGTGAAAACGACGGATCGTCGCAACCACCAAGCGCCTGATTCAACGCCTGTCCAATGTCGATTGTTCCGGCCATACAGTGATCATCTGGTCGGCTCAGCACAAGGTCTTTTATGCGAAAAATTCATCACGCCGAGATGGCCCAATTAATTCGCCGGGAAAAGGAGCTGGAGAAAAAACTGGGTGAGCTTCGCGCCGATTTCACAACCTGGAAAGACCGGGTCGCCCTGGCCCGCGATACTGGACGCGACGAATTGGCCGCCGCGGCCGCCGAACGGCTCGACTCTATCCGCGATGAGGCCAACGATCTTCGCCGTGAGCTCAAATTGATCGTCGCCAAAAAGCGGCTGGTCCGAAAGGAGAGCCGACGCCCATCGGGCGAGGAAGTACGCCGCGCTGAGGCCCTGCTGGAGAGCTTTCGCCAATCGGGCCTCGTCGATCCCGACGAGGCCAATATGGAGGCCGAGTTCGACGAGCTCCGAAAAAACGACCTCGGCGAGAAGTCGGCACCCGACGATAAAGAAGAGCAAAAAGCGAAACCAACGCCGCAGTCCACCAGATCTAAGGGCACAGGCGACACACCGGATCTCGACGATCTGGACCTGGCGGCCTTAGAAAACCTCGACCTCGACGAATTAGAACGCCTCGTGGCCGCCGAAGACGACTCATCGACGGACGACAAGTAATAACCCGCCGAACCGTGGAGAACTGACCTTGGCTGACAACTCCTTTGATATTCCCACCATCCGGGGGCGCATCGCTGAACGACTGGCCCGCGCCCCGGCGCGAAACGCCGACGACGAACCGCTGACGTTTCCGGAGACCCCGGGTGACGTGCTGCTGCGCACTGCCGAGGAACGCGGCGTGGTCGCTCTGGCCCTGTTATTGCTACAGAACCTGCATGAACACGGCGGCACCCGTGTTGAGGGCCGCCCGCTGGACACGATACTGCGCCGTATCCTCAAGACCTTCGGTCCCAAAGAGGTCATGGATATCGAGGTTGAGGCATATGAGATCTTATTGTGGATCGGCGGCGCCATCGACGACGACTGGCAGCCAGAGACCACCGACGAGCCGGGCAAGATCAACCCCTCGGCAAGCCATAGCGACCTGATTCGCTGGTCCATTACAGGGGGCGTCGATCTGGAGATGGATTATTATAGCCGCGGACGCGGCGAGCTTACCCACCGGCGAATCACACCGATCAGCCTGGAAGCCGAGACCTACCTGCATGCCTACTGCCACCTGCGCCGCGACGAGCGGGTCTTTCGCATCAGCCGCATCGGCGATCTAAATCCAATGGGGGGCTGGCCGAAACAAAAAGCTTCTCAAAAGCCCTCAAAGTCGTCGAAAAATGACGCCGCGGCAGACCCGGAAGAAGAAGGCGACACCCCACAGATGAGCCTACTCGACGACTAAAGCTTTGCCCTCAGAGACCTCTGCCATGACGAAAATCGACCACTTCATCGCCGGCGAATTCGCTCCTCCCGATTCCGGAGATTATTTTCCCAACGTCGACCCGGCCACCGGCGACAGCATCGGCGAAATTGCCGAGGGCAACGGGGTCGATGTCGACCGCGCCGTACAGGCCGCCCAGAAGGCGTTTCGCGGCCCCTGGAGTGAGATGTCGACCGGCGATCGGCTCGATGCCCTAAAGCGCGTCGCCCACGGCATTCGCGCCCGCTTCGACGAATTTCTGGATGCGGAGATGCGCGATACGGGAAAACCCCGTGCCTTCGCCTCAAAGGTCGATATTCCGCGCGGCGCCGCCAATTTCGAATTTTTTGCCACCATCGCCCGTGCCGTAGAAGATCAGTCCTATCAGACCGATACCCGCGATGGACGCGGCGCTATCAACTACACCACCCGACAGCCGCTCGGCGTCGTCGGCGTGATCTCGCCCTGGAATTTGCCGCTATTATTGCTGACCTGGAAAGTGGCTCCAGCCCTTGCAGCCGGCAATTGTGTGGTCGTCAAACCCTCGGAGGAGACGCCGTCGACGGCATCGCTTCTTGCCGAGGTCTTTAATACGGCCGGCATTCCCGCCGGGGTCTTCAATGTCGTCCACGGTCTGGGTCCGAACGCCGCCGGCGAAGCACTGACGAGACACCCGGACGTGGCGGCCATCACCTTTACCGGCGAGACCCGTACCGGCTCGGCAATTATGGAGGCATGCGCCCCCCATATCAAAGATATATCCTTTGAGTTGGGCGGCAAAAACGCCTCCATCGTCTTTGCCGACGCCGATTTCGACGCCGCCGTCGCCGGCACGGCTCGCTCCACCTTTTCCAATACCGGCCAGGTCTGCCTGTGCTCGGAGCGCGTCTACGTTGAGCGCCCGATCTATGAGCGCTTCGTCGATGCCCTGGCCAGCCGCGCAGAATCGCTGACCATCGGCGATCCCTTCGACGACGCCACCGAAATGGGGCCATTGATCAGCGAGACGCACCGTCAGAAGGTCCTCGCCGCCTATGAAAAAGCCCGCGACGAGGGCGCCACGGTCGTCACCGGAGGCGGCGTCCCCGAACTCGACGATCCCTTCGCCAATGGCGCCTATGTCGAACCCACAATCTGGACCGACCTCGACGACGACGCCACGGTGATGCGCGAAGAGATCTTCGGCCCGGTTTGCCATATCCGTCCCTTTGACACCGAAGAGGAAGTCCTGGCGCTGGCTAACGACTCCCGCTACGGCCTCTGCGCCGCTGTGTGGACCGAGAAACTGCGCCGCGCCCATCGCGTCGCCCACCAGATCGAGGCCGGACTGGTCTGGATCAATAGCTGGTTTCTCCGCGATCTTCGCACCCCCTTTGGCGGCGTCAAATTAAGCGGTATCGGCCGCGAGGGTGGCCGGCATTCGCTGGATTTTTATAGCGAGACGAAGACGATCTGCGTAAAGCTCTGACTGCAACTAATTGAACCGCAAAGGACGCAAAGAACGACACTGAACCGCAAAGTGCGCAAAGAAGCACAGAGAAAGGCCAACTTATTGAACCGCAAAGTGCGCAAAGAAGCACAGAGAAAGGCCAACTAATTGAACCGCAAAGGACGCAAAGAAGCAAAAAGCAAGGCCAATAATAGTTCGAGGTTCAATCGATATTCTCGAATTTAATTGGACCATATGCGGCAGACGACGAATTTTGTTCGGAATTGATCAAACTTTTTGAATATTATTCGACCCACAATTTGAGCCGCGACGGGCCCAAACCACACCAGAGTCACCTCGTTTTCCTTTGCGCCCTTTGCGGTTCCATGTAGTTCTTTGCGCCCTTTGCGGTTCCATGTAGTTCTTTGCGCCCTTTGCGGTTCCCCATGTTGTTTTTTTCTCGTGAGTCCCCGATGCCCCAAAAAGACCCCATTATCGTCCCCGATCGCCCCGGCGCTTTAGCCAATTACCCCCACGCCCGCCGTGTCGGTGATCTCTTATTTGTCTCCGGTATCTCCTGTCGGCAGCCCGACAACTCCCACGTCGGTGTGCAGACCGACGACGACGGCACGATCCACCGCGATATCGCCGTGCAGACCCGGGCGGTGATCGACAATATCTCGGCAATACTCGAGGCCGCAGGCGCTACCCTTGATGACCTCGTCGATCTGACCGTCTTTTTGGTCGATATGGACCACTACGACGGATTCAACGCCGTCTACAACGAATTTTTCGACGCCGCCACCGGCCCGGCCCGCACAACTGTCGCCGTTGCCGAACTTCCCCACCCCAATCTGGCGATCGAGATCAAGGCCATCGCTGAGATTGGCGCTTAACGCGGCCCTACTCACCGGCCGGAAGATAATCGGTGGGAAGGGTCAGCCGCCGCGACATCTCCCAGGATACAAATTCGGGCTGCAGCCTTGTCTGCAGTCGAATCGGTGGGGAGCGATCATAGTCCAGAAGGGCCGATTCGAGCTCAAATTTCGAAAAAGATACCTGCCCCTGTCCGTCGGTTCGCCCCTCGAATAATTTTGAATTGCCGAGCCATATCTGCGCATCGGCTCCCGCCACCGGTTCACCCTGACAGTCGACGGACTCCCAGGGTCCTGTCTTCTCCTCGACGACCCGGGTCGACTTCTCCCGCGAGCGCAACCAGCCGAAGGGGCTGGCGATCGCATAGACGACGCCCACTCCCCATGCCGAGTGATCGGGGATGGCGAAGAGAATGCCGAGTCCGATATCGATCAGGACCAATCCAGGATTGAAATGCCGGGTTTCGATATATTCGACTTGCTGAACCTGGCGTTGGGTACACCTTTTTCCACGGGCAAAGCCGACGGAGACAACCTCGTCATCCCGATCGAATTCGTGCACCACTTCGTCGTCGAACTCCTCCTCACGCTCCACCGACGTTTCCACGATATTACTGTCTTCAGATGTCGAAAACCCGGCCAAAGAGCTCACCAGACAGCCAAAAAACAGGGGCGTCATGGCGATAAGCAAGATCAACGATCCGAAATCCTTTTTGCGCACTCGGCGCTCCATTATTGCTCTCCCTGTCCGGCGCGAATTTTAGATCGGAATTGCTCTTTTTCGACTTCGATATCCCCTTCGTCCTCACCAAATTCAATGGCCAGCCGAAAATGCTGGAGTGCCCGCTCCTCGAGTCCCTCGCTGAGCGTCGTCAGGTAGTCGTCGCGCCAGTCGCGAGCGCTATCGAGATGAAATGCCTCGAGCTGCGTCTGGAGCCGGCGCAACGCCTGTTCTGTGGCCTCCTCGGGAAGATCGGGCACCTCGCTCGCCGGTCGAAGTTCGGGGAGCGCTTCCTCGTCGACAGCCCCATCCACATCGGCGGCGGCCTCCTCGAAGGCCCGCACGTAGCCGTCAAACGTATCTTCGACCCAGAATTCGACGAATTGCTCCAGGAGTCCGATATTATAGACATGATCTCCATCGTCGGATTCGAAAGCCGCCAGTGCTTCTACATATCGCTCGTAGTCCTCGAATTCACCAACCAGGGGCAATAATTGCACCAGCCGGTGGTGATGAATCTCGAGGGGATCTTCATCGCCGTACATGATCTGTAGAACCTGTGATTCCAGCTCGAGGATCCCCAGATGAAGCCCCACTTCCTCGCTGTCCTGAGCGATGTCGCGCACCTGCACCACCACCTCCCTGTGGTGCTCGGCTGCCGAGGGAGAGTCCTGAAGAAAGCGCAGCGCCGCTTCTACCTCCGATTCCGACATCTCGCGATCCTCAAGCTCAGCCTCCCACCGTTGGTCGAGTCGGTGGATCAGATCGTCGGGCAACAGAATTTGGCGCGAGTAATTCCAATCCGAATTGCCGGGCTGAAGGTGGGCGTGAAGATGGGGCACGCCCATGGCATCGGTGACCCGGTAGGCCTCTTCCAGATCGGCGATTGGAAAGCGAATCTGGCCATCGCCGTCGGTCCGCCCCTCGTAGAGTACCGAATCTCCGAAGGCCAGAAAAAGTGGCGAATTTGCCACTGGCGGACCGCTGCATTCCGTCGCCTCCCAATCGCCTCGTTCCGTGGTCGCGACGGAGTCTATAGTTCGCGGATAGCTAAACATAATAATCAGCGATGCCGTCCCCCAGGCAATGCCCGCCATACCGGTCATAAAATGCAAAAACCACGCATCGTGCCCACTCCCGATTGGGGCGATCAGCGTACCGGCGACCAGCAGGTCGATAAGGGCAACTCCGTAATTGATATTGCGCCGCTGTGAGGTCTCGATTTCTCGGACACCGCGCTCCAGACAAGCTCGCTCTCTTTCAAAGGAGAGCCGTAGCTCGTCGGCGGTGTGTTCGCCCCGATATACGATATCGAATTTCAACTCCTCGTCGCGCTCGGTGGACGTGGCCACGATGTCTGTTTCTTCCGACGTACTTCGGGGGCTGAAGGCGGAAAAACACCCCCCGAGAAATACGGCGATAAGCGCAAGATGGATCATCGCCACGAGCCGAGCCGGCACCGACGACGAGGCCGAATCCGTGATGTCCACAAATGCTCCCGACAGCTTCAACAAAACCTACATCCGTTTCAAAATAACGTATCATCATCGCCGCCCACTACACCACAGGCGCACCGGGATATCTGAGGCCCGATTGTCACACGATCGCCCCGCGACTATGTTGGGCTGGAATCGTCACCGCAGATGCCGTGTTCCTCCCCAGCGGGCCTGCCGAGCCAATCAGTATCGCATCGATATGAGAGTCATTTCTTGCTCACCGAATCAAAACACCTCTCCAAGATCATCTGGGGCGCCGCCGTCGTCTTGTTGATCGCTACGATCATCGTCCCCAATGTCGACTTCTCGCTGCAGGTCGACAGCCCCCGCGCCGACGCCACTCCCGATCCCTTCGATGAGCGAGTCACCGAGCTAGAAGCCAAGATTGGCGACGGAAGATTTGCCGATGCCGACGCCGACGATGCGCTCCGGTTGGCAGCCATGATCAAGGCCCGGGCGCTCACCGAGGCGGGACCGATGACGGTGACCGAGATTGTCTGGACCATCGAGACCATCGAAGAATTTCAACCTCAGATCGCCGCTCAGCCCGACGCAGCATCGCGTGAGACGCTGCGAAACCACCGCAACGACCTGATCGCCGACGAGCTACCCCGCCTCGATCGCCAGAAAGCGCTCTCCGTGCTGGACGAAAAACGCGCCTTATATCGCGACACCTTTGGCGTCGATCCGGCCTCCCTCTCCGAGATTTAAGTGCGATTTAAACTACGATCGATACAAAAACCCCTCCCGTCAAAACAGGAGGGGTTTTCGCATCAATCAGGCCCTATCCAGGGGGCTATTTGTCTACCGACGGCGCTGCCGCCAGCACTTCCGGGCCCGCCTCGTCGGCGAATTTCTCGAAGTTTTTATTGAATTGATGCACCAGCTTTTTGGCCGTCTCATCGAATGCCTCCGGATCATCCCAGGTATTTCGGGGGATGAGCACATCCGAGGGAACCCCCGGACAGGAGGTGACGATGCCGACTTTAAAGAAGGGATCGGCGGTGGTCTCGGCATCGACCAATTCACCGCTATTGATGCAGTCGATAATCGCCCGCGTATGGGACAGATTGATTCGGTGTCCCGTTCCGAAGGGTCCGCCGGTCCAGCCGGTATTGACCAGCCAGGCCCGGACGTTTTGCTCGCGCATCTTGCGGGCCAAAAGCTCGGCATAGCGCATCGGATGCCACACCAAAAAGGCCGCTCCGAAACATGCCGAGAAGGTCGCCTGTGGTTCCTCGACGCCGACCTCGGTGCCGGCGACCTTTGCCGTATAGCCGTTGATAAAGTGATACATCGCCTGCTCCGGGCTGAGCCGGCTGACCGGCGGCAACACGCCGTAGGCGTCACAGGTCAAGAAGATGACATTTTCCGGCGACCCGGCAACGCAGGGAATCTTGGCGTCCGGGACAAATTCGATCGGATAGGATGTGCGCGTATTCTGAGTGATGGAGTCGTCCGTAAAATCGACCTCTCGGGTCTCTTCGTCGTAGACCACATTTTCCAAAACGGCACCGAAGCGAATCGCGTCATAGATAATTGGCTCCGCCTCGGCCGACAAATCGATGGTCTTGGCGTAGCATCCACCCTCGATATTAAAGACCCCGGAATCGCTCCAGCAATGTTCGTCATCGCCGATCAGTTGTCGATTCGGATCTGTAGATAGCGTCGTCTTGCCGGTGCCGGAGAGGCCGAAAAACAGGGAGACATCGCCGTCTTCTCCCTGGTTTGCCGAGCAGTGCATCGACAGCACATCTTGCTTCGGCATCAGATAATGCATCACCGTAAAGATGCCCTTTTTCATCTCCCCGGCATAATCAGTGCCGAGGATGACGAAATGGCCGGAGTCAAAATCGAGAGCCACACAGGTCTCGCTGTCGACCGCTTCGACGGCCTCCGGATCCGCCGGCCGTCCTCCGGCATTGAAGACCACATAATCGGGGGTTCCGAAATTCTCCAATTCCTCGGCACTGGGTCGCATCAACATATTATGCATAAATAATGCGTGATAAGCCCGGGCGCAGACGATGCGCACATGAAGCCGATACTCCGGGTCCCAGCCGGCGAATCCGTCGACGACGTAAAGCTTCTCCCGCCCGTTGAGATAGTCGATGGCGAGTTTGCGGTTGGTGGCAAAACCGTCCTGGCTAATTTCCCTGTTGATCGAGCCCCACCAGATATCATCTTCGCTTCCCGGCTCGCGGACGATCCGTTTGTCTTTGGGACTTCGCCCGGTCTTATCTCCAGAATAAGAAATCAGCGCCCCCGTCGACGAAATCGCCGCTCCTGCGTCGCGGAAAATAGCCTCCTCGTACAGCCGGGCTACGCTCAGATTTCGAAATACTTCCGGACCCTCAATGCCATACTGTTGCAAGTCGACCATTCTCATTGCCTCACTTTTCTTTGCAGTAGCTCATTATCGTCTGGATTCGGCCACTCCACATCGCCCTGCCGATACGAAATTTGCGGCACCCTAACGACGGGATTGCGGCAAGGTCAAGGGGGCCAGTTGCGGCTTTATGTAACTTCTGATTGCTCTGCCTCTTCGATCTCGTACTTCTCCAACTTGTAGTACAGGGCGCTCGGTTTGATGCCCAACAGGCGAGCGGTCTCGGTTTTGACGCCATCGGCCTTGTCGAAAGCCTCGCAGATCAGCTCCTTTTCCAGTTGCTCCAGAACCTCGGGCAGACTGCGCTCTTCGACGGCGGCCAACTCCACCCGTGCATTGCCGGTATCGCCGCCGAGCATCGGTGGCAGATCGCCGCAGGTAATCGCCTCCCCGTCGGCAAAAACCAGGGCGTGTTCGATGACATTTTCCAACTCCCGCACATTGCCGGGCCAGGAGTAGTTCTCGAGTATCGCCAACGCCTCCTCCTCGATCTCATGGGCCGCAGATCGGGTTCGAGGCCCCAATTTGTCGACAAAATGCCGGGCAAGGACCTCGATATCGCCTCTGCGCCGTCGCAGCGGCGGCAACTCGATGGGAATGATATGGAGTCGATAAAAGAGATCTTCGCGAAAATCACCGGCGTCGACCGCCTCGCGAAGATCGCGATTGGTCGCCGTCACGACTCGCACGTCCGTACTCAACGTCTTTTCGCCACCCACCCGTTCAAATTCCCGCTCCTGTAAGACGCGCAATAATTTCAATTGTATCGATTGGCCGATATCACCGATCTCATCGAGAAAGATCGTTCCTCCGTCGGCCAATTCAAATCGCCCCATTCGCCGCTTGTGAGCCCCCGTAAACGCCCCCTTTTCGTGGCCGAATAGCTCCGATTCCAAAAGGCTTTCCGCCAATGCCGAGCAATTGACCTTGATAAAGGGCCCCTCCTTTCGCGGTGAGGCGCGGTGCAGGGCGCGGGCCACCAGCTCTTTTCCTGTCCCCGACTCACCGTAGACGAAGACGGTGCTGTCACTGCCAGCGGCCCGCTTTACCCGCGATAAGACCTGTTGAATCGGCGGTGAATCGCCGACGATTTCATCGTCGAATCCCTGAACGGAGTCTCGGCGCAACATCTCATTTTCACTCTCCAGACGCGCCGTATGGGCTCGCTCATCGCGAATCCCGAGCGCCCGCTCGATACGGGTACGCAACAAGTCGGGAGGAAAGGGCTTGGCGATAAAATCAAAAGCCCCGGCCTGCATCGCCTCCACCGCCCGTTCGATACTTCCAAAAGCGGTCATCATGATCACCAACGCTTCCGAATCGGCCTCTTGAATCGTCTCCAGAACCTCCATCCCGTCGACGCCGTCCATCTTCAAATCGGTGATCACCAGATCCGGTGACTCCTCCTCAAAGATCTCGAGTCCCGCCGCGCCCCCGCTTGCCGCATAGACCTCGTGATCCATTCGCTCCAGGACCTGTACCACCCCTTCGCGCAGGGTTTCGTTGTCTTCGATTACCAGCGTCTTTGCCATCTCATATCCTCACAGCTTGATCGATTCTGGCGCCTCACCTCAGCCCAGCCATCCCTCGGGGACGGCGGCCTCCGGTGTCGACTGGTGGCTTTTCTTTTCGATACTCTCGTCGAAGGGAAGCACAAAACGCACCGTCGTACCCTCGCCTTGTCGACTTTCAATCTCGAGCGTTCCCCCGTGGTCCTCGACGATCTGGCGAGTCAACGCCAGGCCGAGGCCACTGCCCTTTTCGCGGGTCGTATAAAAGGGTTTGCACAGATCTTCGACTTTCTCCTGGTCAATGCCACATCCGCGGTCGACGACCTCCACGATGCGCTGGTCTTTTTTCGCCATACACCGCACCACCACCACTTCTCCTTCGTCGATCGAGGCCTGGCAGGCGTTGCGAATGACGTTGATCATCGCCCGACGCATCGGCCCGGGATCGACGGTCAATTCCAGATCGGGCTCGACCTCTTTTTTCAGCTCACAGCGGCAACTGACGGCTTCGGCGTCGACCACCTCGAATATCTCGTCGATCAAATCGCTGCCATCGATTCGCTTCACCGAGATCTCTTCGGAACGCGCAAAATTAAGAAAACTCTCCACCACCCGCTCCAGATAATCGATCTCGCGCTCGATCCGATCGACCATCTCGATTTGTTTGTCTCGCTGGGCGCCTTCTGCGTGCTGTAGATCTTCTTTGAGAAGCCCACAAAATAGCTCCATACCACCCAGCGGATTGCGCACCTCGTGGGCGATGCCGGCGAGCATCATCTGCATCTGCCGGTCGCGCTCTACGATCGACAGGCGCATCTCCTCGAAGGAATCCATCAAAAAGTCGAGCTCCTCCGTATTTGCCCACCTCTGCTGGGCGGAATCGGCCACCGGGGTCTGCAGATCCCCTTCGGCGAGCCGCCCCGCCGCTTTCACCAGGGCATCGACTGGCCGGACCAGGAGTCTGGAAAACCAGATACCGCTCCCGATCACAACGAGGACGCCCAGGGTGCCCAGAAGGGTCAACACGGTTGTAAAGCGCGTCAACAGATCAAAATACGTCGCGCTCGCCTCCACCCCGATCACCGCCACCGTTTCACCTTCATATACGATCGGGGCGTAGGCCGTCTTATGAAATTCTCCATCTTCGCTCTGAAATAATGGCCCCGACGTCACTACGCCCTGGGAAAATGCCCGTTGTACCTCTCGGCGATCGCCGCGCACCCGATATAATATCTCCCCAAACGCCGCGTCCTCCTCGGTATCGACGAGACTCCGTGACTGCTCGTCGAAGATAAAGATGCGCTGTACCTCCGTGGCTGCACTTACATCACGCAGACGCTGCTGAAGGCGTCCTCGCACCCGGCCCATCGACTCGTCGAGCCGACTGATTTGGGAGGCGTCGATCCCCTCCGACATATCGACGGCCAACACCTGGGCGACCTCGGAGAGCCGCTTGGCCAGCTCGTCCTCCAGTCCCTGGCGTGCTGCCACATAGGCCACGGCCACTAAGACGATGACAATGATCGCCGTCGGCACCACGAAAGCCGTATTCAGGCGAGCTCGCAACGATCGCATCTGCTACTCCGAATTGCCGACGCTCGCCATCCCGGACCGAAAGGCGAGGAATTGACACTCTTTCGACCGGAAGGCTATCCTCGCATGGGCCTGTTATCAAACCCTTTCACCTTGTCCGGACTCTCATGAGCGACACCGATACAGATGGAACGCCATCGGAGAGCACCGAAGAGGAGCCGTCCACCGCCGACGAGTGCGACGAGTCACTGGTCGACGAAGAATCGGATGGGGAGGATTTCTCGCCGCCCGAAAGCGAAACCGATGAAGACGGCGAGAGCGACGAGAGCACCGACGGCGACGAGAGCGACGAGAGCGACGAAAGCACCGACGACGAGAGCGACGAGAGCACCGACGACGAGAGCGACGAGAGCACCGACGGCGACGAGAGCGACGAGAGTGTCGAAGCGACCGACGACGAGAGCACCGACGACGACGAGAGCGACGAGGACGATGACCGCGATAAAAAACGAAAGTCACTCGCCGACCGACTGCGCAAAATCTCCAGCAATACCTCTTCATCTCCTGACAAGACATCGGCATCCAAATCGAGTTCCTCATCGTCGCCGTCGCCGAAGGAGACAGACACAGCAGACGACTCCGACGCGGACGATGAGAACGACGAGATTGTTGAAACTCCAGATAAAACTCCCGTTGAAGGTGACTCTGTCGAGGCCGACGAGAGCGTCGAAGCGGCCGACACTCAGGCCACCCCTCCCCCGGAGGCTGAGACGGCCCCCATGGAGGCTCAGTACGCCAAGACCGATCGGGTCAGTACCAGCACCCTACCCTTCGAGGTGGTCAAAGAGGCCGACCTTGACGAGGATACACCGGAGCTCGACGATGAGCCGCAGCGCCGCATCGACGCCGAATTGCTAGACGCCGCCGATTACCACCCGGATGATGACGGTGATCCGGAGGTTGCCGCCGCTACCCAGCGCAGTTCACCTCCGGAGACGATGCCCGAGCCAGATTTTACTTCCGAACAGACCGAGATCACCGCGCCGCTGGATGAGGAGACCGACGAGATGTCCTCGTCTGTGCTCGCCGCCGATCGAAAGTCTTCGTCTGCCGACCAGCCCGCCGCTCCCGTGGAAAAACCCCCGGAGTTCAATACGACTTCCTCCGGCGCCGAGACCTTTGACGAGGTGCCGAAACAGATCCAACCTGGCCGGGTCTCTCGGCCATCACCGGCTGATCTGCCCAGCTACCCACCTGGTCGTCCTCCGGCGCCGGAGCACCACGCCAATCCCGATCTAGCTCCCTCCGGCCTCGAGAGCCCGCCCGCCGACGAGGCCGACAAGGACACCTCGGAGCCCGAGGAATTCGCCTCGGACAACACCCAATTATTTCAAAGCCGCTACGAAAATGAACCGATCACCCCTCGGCTCTCCACGCTGGAGGGGCCGGCGACGGGACAGGAATTTCTCATTCACCGAATGCGAAATAGCGTCGGCCGCAGCACGAAGAACACGATCACCGTTCCCGACCTGTCGATGAGTCGTAAGCATTTCGAGGTGTTGCAAAAACCCGACGAATCCTTCGCCATCCGCGACCTGATGGCCGTCAATACAACCTCACTAAACGGCGTCGCCATCAAGGAAGCCGATCTCTTTCACGGCGACCGAATCGAGGCCGGCCACAGCGTCTTTCAATTTCTGATCCCCGGTGAGGCCCCGGTCGGTCAGCGTCAGCGCAACCTGGTCCCGGCGGCCAGCACAAAGACGGTTACCGAGGGCTCGGCAGATGATCTGGGTGGGCCGGCCGCCAAAGATCAGACGTCGGCTGATAACAACTCCCTGGACCGACTCCTGTTGGCGATCACCATCGCGGCCGGAGTTCTCTCAATTCCGCTGCTGGCCTTTCTGCTCTACGCCGTGGTCCTCGATGATGAACCGCCGCCGTCGGCCTACGATCTTTATTTTAGCGGCGTCGAGGCGTTCCAAAATCAGAATTGGGATCGAGCCACGGAGCTATTCGAGCAGAGTCACCAGGCCGATCCGACCTTTGGTGAGGTCAATGACCAGCTCGCCCGCATCGAAGAGGAGCGACAGGCCCAACAGCTGGTCAACGAGATGCGAACGGAGATGGCCGAAGAGCTCGACCAAGATCGCCTCGACCAGTTGCGGGCCATCTCCCATGACAGCAGCTATTACGAGGAAGCCCAGTCCGTTCTGACCCTGGCCAAGCACGAAGAGACGCGACTACTTTTTGAGCGCGCTCAGTCGTCTTTCGACGCCGGCGAACTCGAAAAAAGCGCCGAAAAATTGACCGAATTGCGGGCCGTCGTACCCCAGCACGAGGGTGCCAAGGATCTGGAAGAGGAGCTAAAACAAGCCCTCGCTGCAGCCAGTGAGGAGGAAGATAATGGCGATGCCGATACAGAAGAAAAACCAGAAGCCACGGCCCGTCCCAGCCCGCCCCCGGCGGCAGCGGCACCGGAAAAAGAAGATACCGACGATGGTCTGCTCGGCGATCCCTTTGCTGGATTGTCCTCCGGCAGCAGATCCGACGGCGATGGCAGCCAACAACGAGGTCAGGCCATCAACTTCACCGACGGATTCTCTCATTATCGCGCGGAGCGATTTGACGAGGCCATCGATCACTTCGAGACCATCGCCGATTCGGCCTCCGGAACCCTCGCCGCTCGTGCCCGGCGAACGGCCGACGATATCGAGACCTTTCAGCGCTCCCTCGCCACCGGGCGACAGCAGTTGGAATCAGCACAATACGCAAGCGCTAGCGAGCATTTCGAGCGGGCCCGTCAGGCCGACCAGGCCGTGGCCCGCTCCTTCGGCGACGAAGTGGCCGCCTACCTCGCTTCCAGCCTCGCACATCGGGGGCAAGAGGAGTTGGAGAACGAAAATTATCGAGCCGCCTCCAGCCTTTTGCAGCGGGCCCGAGCCCACGACGCCTCCCATCCCGACGTCGAATCTCTGAGCCACAAACTCAATCGCGAGGCCAGCGCACTTTATAACCGGGCGGCCGAAATAAGAAAAAGCGACCCTGAAGGGGCCGCCGAATTATGCCGGACTGTCGTCACCATGGTGCCCCCGGAGAGCGAACCTCATCAGCGAGCCCGGCAATTGCTGGGCACCCTGCAATAGGCAGGGACGCCCTTTTTTTCGGTCACCGCTTTAGTGGCGGTGAGTCTTTTTCCTCGAGGACGGCGTCGACTTTTTCCTGCAACTCCCCGAACTCAAAGGGCTTGTCGATATAATCATCGGCCCCAAATAGCGGCGACGTCAGCTCATTATTGGTGGGACCGATGCCGGTGAGCATCACGATTGCCGTATCATTGTAGATATCGCGCTGTTTGACGTATTTGCAGATCTCCCAGCCCGTCAACTCGGGCATCATCACGTCCAGAATCACCAGATTGGGGCGATGAGTGATAATCTGCTCCAGCGTATCGGCGCCGTCGACACTTTCTAAAAGATCGCAGTCCATCTTTGAGAAATGAGCTCGCAGCATGGCCCGCAATTCACTGTCGTCGTCGGCCAGCAATATCAGCGGCCGCTCCCGCTCAGTGGGCGCACCAAACGCCAGCGCTTCTCCCGGGATATCTTCTGGTCCCCCGGCCGTCGTCTCGTCACTATCGACCATGACCAAATTCCTTCTTCGTAGTATCGCTTAATTAGCGGTGATAATCATACGCACTTAAATCGCATTCGCCAGTGCAATCGGGGCAGACGATCGCAGCTGGGGTCCTCATTTCGGCGGCGGCTTTTTCAGGACTCCGACTTCATGGACTCTCGAATCTTTTCCACCACCTCGGAATAGGAGGTATTTTGGACCACCTGCGACATCAGGTCCGTATATTTTTCAACCAGGTCGGTGCGTCCTTCATTTCGATAATGCTCTAAAATCTCGTGGAGGCGAACGTAGGTGCGCTCGCTGTTGACGAAATACTCCGCGGCCTGCACCGTTGCTAAAATTCCGGCCCGACTCACCGAGGGCTCCTGAGACTGAAAGACGAATTCCCGGCCCTCGCTATTGGTGATCCCCACCGTCGCTTCTGCCTCGGCCTTCGTCGACACCTCGCCATCGTGGCTGCTCATCAGCCCCTGGACGGAAAATTGGGAGAATTGAATGGACTTCAGAGACGGAAAATCGGCGGCCAGATGCGATCGCAACGCATCGAATAGAGCATCGATCGTGCCCACGCCCTCGCCGGCGACTTCCACATCTTCGCCGTCCACGCTCGTCATCTGACAGACGATGCGCGAGCGGCCCTCGTCGAATCGCTCCTCGATTTTATATCCATCGACATCGAGTTCCACGTAGTCTTCCTGGAGAATCTCCTCCATTAAACTGCGCATTTTATCCTGATTAAGAGCCATATCTTCTCCTCGTATTGGGTTGCGGCTTTCGAGATATCTTCGCGATGCGCTACACTTGGGTTTGCATCTGGTTATATGATCGGCTCGGATCTGAGTTCGAGCCCGGGCGTTGAATGCGGTATTTCGAGCTGACGTTTGCTTTCGTTTTCTCTTGTTGAAGGAGACCATCGATGGGTCCCCAGCACTACCCTTCCGACGAAGAACCGGTGACCCGGCAGCAGTCTACCTATTTGACCGACTCCGAGGCCGCCAGCTTCTGTGCCGTCTTCGGCGACGGGCTCGACAGCGGGATGAGCTACGCCCGAATCATCGACATGCTGGAACGCCAGGGCTATAACCGCAAGGTCACCGACGGATTGCGCACGGCTATCTTAGAAGACGGCAATCGGCTCGGCGATGCACTGTTGCGCAACGGCCTGCTCGATGCCACGGCACGCAAACTCATCATCGTCGCCGAAAAACAGGGGACCTTGCCGACGACCTTTAAAGAGCTCGGCCACCTTTACTCTCAGCGCCACAGCCGCCGAAAGCGTTTTGTGTCCTCGCTGGTAGAACCCTGCCTGTTGATCGCCATCGGACTTATCCTCGCCCGCAATGTCGTCGGCGGCGACCTGGAAGCTATCGCCCAATCTACGGACGTCGGCGAAAGTTTAAAGCCCTTGTTTATTCAATCGGGCATCGAAATTGGTATCTTCGCCTCTATCGCCGTATTTTTGGGCCTTGGATTTCTCCATCTTCCAGTGGAGATGAAGCTTAGAAATCTGGCCGCACGGCTGTGGCTGACCTTTCCAATTCCCATGATCAACAAGGCTGCCCGCCTTCACTCTCTATCGTCTTTTTTCCACTACACCCAGCAGTCAATCAGTAGCGGATTGACGGTCCACCAGGCGCTGGAATTGGCCGCCGAGGCCTCCAACAATCCCAATATCGAGCGCAAGATCGGCGTCGCCCGACAGCATATCGAGGCCGGAAATATGCTCGCTGCCTCTCTACGCCACGCCAAGGCAGTACCCGACGAGGCGATCGACTTTATCGACGTCGGCGAGGAGGCGGGGCGTCTCGAAGAACGCCTCGACGAGCTGGCCTCGCGCTACAAAGAGGAGGCCGACGAGACCTTCGACCGGACCCTGCGGGCCTTCGTCTATCTGCTGCGCCTCCTGGTCGTCGTCATGGTCATCGGCGGCCTGATGCTGAGCGTCAGCGATATCTTCAGTGGCGGCATCGGCCCCTGAACTGCCGCTGGCCCGCCACATCCTCACTCATCGTCTTTGGGCACTGGAATCTGGCGCACAGCGCGGATGGCGTGGTCATCACCGGTCAACTCGGTGGCCGCCTCCACCAACGCCTTTAGCTGCGCCCGATTCATGGGCCGGTCGATGGCGTTGACATCGTAGGCAAATCCGTAGTCCGGAAAGTCGCGGTGCGCCGACTCCAGATTATTTAAGCCGGCCTCGAAAATGGCGTCGTCCACCGCCTTTTTCGTCCCCCGCTGATCGCTGTGAATGACAGTCAAAATCGTTGCCGCCCGGCCGGCGTCGACGCCGATGATCTGGCCGGGGCTAAAGACACAATCGCGCACCGTTCCGTAGCGATTGAACATCTGGGTGGTCGTCGCCATATAGTGCGCAATCCGCGGCTGGGCCTCCTCGGTGGCGGCGCCGATATGGGGGGTCGTGACCACTCCGTCGTCGTCGGCGTAGGGGTTCGTCCAGGGATCATCGGCGCTTCCCGGCTCTTCGGGATAGACATCGACGGCAGCGCTGGCGATATGCCCCTCGCTGATGGCGTGCTTTAGATCATCGGGCTCATAGAGAAACCCGCGGGCGGCGTTGATGAAAATCCGCGGGTTTTCCTCCGGTCGTTCGGCGCCCATCTGCGCGAAATGCTCGTATTTAAACATCCGCCGATTCGAGCTGCCGCGCGGATCTTCTGCCGAAACGTGAACCGTGACCACGTCGGCCATCCGAAAGGCCTCTTCTAACGAGTCACAGGCGGTCCAGCCCAGCGCCTCGCCCACCTCTCGCGACAACTCGCGGACATCGTAAAAATAGATATTCATCCCGAAGGCGTCGGCCACCTGGGCGACCTGCTTGCCGATATTTCCCAGGCCGATAATCGACAGATTCTTATCCTTTAATTCAAAGCGCCGCGTGCTCTCCTTGGTCCATAAGTGGCGGCGGCCGTGGCGGTCGGCTTCAAAGATTCGCCGGGCCAAACAGATCATCTCCCCCATCACCATCTCCACGACGGATCGGCCGTTGCTGACCGGATCGTTCATCACCAATACGCCGTTACGTGAGCAGGCCTCCTTATCCACCGAGTCATCGCCGATACAACAGAGCATGATCGCCGCCAGATTCGGCGACGCCTTCAACACCTCTTCATCGACCTCGAAGCGACTTCGCTTGTACAACAAGTCGTGTTCGCCCTCCTTTAAAAGGCGCAGCACCTCGTCTGGCTTCTGCGTCAGCTCCGGGGCCACTCGCTCCGCTCGGATTCCCAGACTCGCCAGATAGCGATCGAGGCTCGGATCGGGCTCCTCAAGGATCAGGGCTTTTTCAAAATGGGGGCGAAGAATACGAACGCCATTGATGGAATCACTCATACGGCACAGGTTGTCAGGGGGAAGATTTGCTTCGGAAATGCCGCGGCGATCATAGGTCCAGCGCCGACGGCTGTCGAGGAGATCTAAAGAACGACATTCTCTACATATTCCCCGAACTCCTCGCGCAGGGTGTCAGAGATCTCGCCCAATGTCGTATCGGCTTTGACGGCGGCCACGATCAGGGGCATCAGGTTGTCATTGCCGCTCGCCGCGCGGGCCAGCCGCCGCCTCGCCTCGGCAACGGCCTCACCGTCTCGATCGGCCTTAAATTGGCGGAGCCTTTCGACCTGCTCGGCTTCTACTTTTTCGTCGACTCGGTGCAGATCCCGCGGTGGCTCCTCGTCGGTCTGAAAGCGGTTGACGCCGACGATGACGTCGTCGCCGCGCTCCTGAGCGAGCTGGGCCTGATAGGATGCCTCCTGGATTTCCGATTGTTGAAACCCAGCCTCGATTCCGGCCACCGCCCCGCCCATATTATCGATCTGCGCGATATACTCTCGCGCCTCTTCCTCGATATGATCGGTCAACGTCTCCACTGCATAACTTCCAGCCAGCGGATCGACCAGATCGGCGACTCCTGTCTCGTGGGCGATGACCTGCTGGGTGCGAAGGGCAATCCGGACCGCATCCTCCGTGGGAAGGCTGAGCGCCTCGTCCCAGGAGTTGGTGTGCAGCGACTGCGTTCCGCCGAGCACCGAGGCCAATGCCTGCATCGCCACACGCACCACATTGACCTGGGGCTGCTGGGCGGTGAGCGTCGAGCCGGCGGTCTGGCTGTGAAATCGAAGCCGCATTGAGCGCTCTCTTTTTGCCCCGAAGCGCTCCTTCATGATCTTGGCCCACAGCCGCCGCGCCGCCCGAAATTTGGCGATCTCCTCGAAAAAGCCGTTGTGGACATTGAAGAAAAAGGACAGCCGTCCGGCAAAATCATCGACGTCGAGACCGGCGTCGACAGCCCGCTCTACGTAGGCGATTCCATTCGCCAGCGTAAACCCGACCTCCTGCACCGCCGTGCTGCCGGCCTCACGGATGTGATAGCCGGATATACTGACCGTATTCCACCGCGGCACTTCGGCCTGACAGAATTCGAAGACGTCCGTAATGATCCGCATGCTCGGTCGCGGCGGATAGATATAGGTTCCGCGGGCGATATATTCTTTGAGCACGTCGTTTTGGATCGTCCCCCGGAGCTTGTCGCGGTCGATGCCGCGCTCGTCGGCCACCGCCACATACAGCGCCAACAGGGTCGACGCCGTGGCGTTGATGGTCATCGACGTCGAGATCTCATCGAGGGGAAGCCCGTCCAGCAGCGTGCGCATATCATCGATGGAGTCGATGGCCACGCCCACCTTGCCCACCTCGCCGGCGACCCGATCGGAGTCGGAGTCAAACCCCATCTGTGTCGGCAGATCGAAGGCCACCGACAACCCCGAGGTGCCCTGCGACAATAGATACCGATAGCGCTCGTTGGACTGACTGGCCGTGCCGAACCCGGCATATTGGCGCATCGTCCACAGCTTTCCCCGGTACATCGTCGGCTGAACGCCCCGGGTAAACGGATATTGGCCGGGAAATCCGATCTCGCCGAGGTAATCCTCGTCGCGCCGATCCTCCGGGCCGTATAGCGGCTCCACTTCGGCGCCGTCTGTCAATTCAAAGGAGTCCTTCCGCACGCCATAGCGCTCTAAAAGGGGCTCTAAAACATCTTCTTGCCAGCCGCGACGAGCTTCCTCTAAGGCTTTCCAAAAATCCTTTTCACTCATGACGATTCGTCCTCGATGGTCACCAGGACATCGCCGATTTCGACTGCATCGCCCTCGGCGACGCCAATGGTGGCCACCACGCCCGGGCGGTGCGCTTTGAGATCATTTTCCATCTTCATCGCCTCCACGACGACCATCGGGTCGCCACTGTCCACCGACTGACCAGCCTCGGCGACCACCTTGACCACTTTGCCGGCCATGGGGCTGACCAACTCCGGGTTGTCCGCCGCCGCGCCGCCGCCGCCGACAGCGCGCATCCTGCGCTCGCGATCGTTGAGAACCTCGATCTGATGACGCTCTGCGGCGATCTGCACCTGCATGCCCTGATCGCCGTCGACAAACGCCGCCTCCACGGATTGCCGACCGCATAAAAAATTGAGCTGATTGTCGCCGACGGAAAACGCATCGACGTCCAGGGTTTCACCGTCGGGTGTCCACACCCGATAGCTCCCATCTGCGAGGGTTTCCACCTCCCAGACTCTCTCCTCCCCGTCGCCATTAAATACCGTATATTGACGCCTGTCGCTCATGATCGTTCTCCCACAATCTTCGATTCAAAGCTGTCGGCCGAGTTGGCGGGCCCGCCCCAGAGCCTTCCAGCGGCTACCGCCGGCTGATGCTCCCTGTTTCGATCCACTGATGGCGGCGCGCTCGGCCAACGCCTCGTCGCGGCGGTGAACTGCCAATACGGCTGCCAACTCTGCCAATTCGCCATATTTTTGCTGTGGTTTTTCTCGACTCTCCATCCACCGCGGCACAAATTGCGTATCATAGCTGCCGTCGACGAAATCGGGATGATCCAATACCTGGAGGTGAAATTCGAGATTCGTCTCCACCCCGTTTATCACATAGGCATTTAAGGCCCGTCGCATCCTCGCCAGCGCCTCATCGCGAGTCTCTCCCCAGGTGATGAGCTTTGAGATCATCGGGTCGTATTCAACGGGAACCACCGAACCCGAATACACGCCGGAGTCATCGCGCACCCCCGGTCCGGCGGGAGGGCGAATCTGCACTACCGGACCCGGCGAGGGTCGAAA
>SKQC01000244.1 GCA_007119175.1 Myxococcales bacterium
ACGCGCAGCAATTCGTCGTAGCTTATCTGGTCGGGATAAAAGACGATGCGGACGACCTCGGTGTGGCCCGTTTTTCCGGAGCAGACCTCGCGGTAGGTCGGATTCGGCGTAAACCCCGCCGCATAGCCCACATGCGTCGAAACCACGCCGTCCAATTTCCAGAACAGGCGCTCGGCGCCCCAGAAGCAGCCCATGGCAAAAATTGCCATCGACGTCTCGTCGGGAAAGGGCGGCTTTAACGGGGCGTCGAGCACGGCGTGCTCATTGGTGACGTCCAGGGGCTGGTCGCGGCCGGGGAGCGCGTCGCCGGGCTCGGGGAGACTGGTTTTTTTTCGCAGGTTGAAGACCATGGCTTTTTTTCGCAGCTTGAGTTTGGATTAAATGAGTCTATGAAACGATTGGTCTCTATTGGCTATTTCGCAGATGCGGGAAAGTCGAAATTTGACACCTTGGGCAGGATATGATCAACGATAACCTGACGGCGAGCGCACATTCACCGATGAATGCACGAACGGTATCGGCATGTATTTGAATATGGGTCTAGCTCTATTGCATCGACGAATCGAGGAGTGGACCGAAGAGGCCCTGCTCCAGCAGCAATTGGCGGAGATGGAGGTCGAGGCGTTTCGAGAATACGGGTCGGAGCTGATGGCCTACCTACATGAGCGCGTCGAGGAGATGGAGCTGGGCTACGAGGAGTTGATGATCCCCGGCAGTGACGCCACGAGTGGTGAGCTGTGCGAGGAATTGATGGGAGCATTGCTGGACGCCTGGGAGCGGCTGGCGTTCGGAGAGCGGCCGGCTCAGTTGCGAATCGATGAATTGCGCGAGGTCTTAGAAGCCCTTGCCGAGGTATTGGAAGCCCCGGCCGACGACGCCGGTGCTGAATTGGAAGAGGCCACAGATGTGCTCGACGACTTTTTGGCGTCTGCTTGATCTCCTTCGGTCATGCGATCGCCTCGTAGTATTGGGGTTGGATGTCCGGCTCTTAGATAGCGTCCCCACAGGTCGAAAGGATGATAAGTGAACCAGCGAATATTGGCGCTCTTGTTGGCATTTTCGTCGGCTGCTTTTCTCGTCACGGTATCATGCGGAGACGATGGCGACCTAACCTACGTCAACGAGTGTGAGGCCTCATGTACTCTGAGCTTTGATTCCGACGAGTGCGATGCCGAAGAGCGAGAGTGCCTCGACATCTGCCTGGAGCACACAAACGATCTATCCGCGGACTGTGCGCGGTGTGTCTACGATGGATTCGAGGTCTATTTGACGGAACCGGGAGCCGTCTGCCACGTCGGCGAGGGTTCCGTCGCTGACTGTGAGTCATCGTGCGAGTAGCTGCCCAGTCTTCAATCTGACCCGATTTCATCGGGCAGATAATCGGAGAATCCATCGATAAACGCCTGGCGGCCGCCCTCGGCAAGGGGTTTGCCGTGGGCGACGACGACGGCGTCCCAGGAGTGCTCGAGGAGTTCGGCGAGACTCTGTGCGAATGCCTCTCGGTCTTTGATGAGGCTTCGCAGAAGCCGGCTTGGCCCGAAGCGGCCGTAGACGCCGTTTAGACGCATCATAAAACGCAGCCACCACTGGGGGTGATCGACGAAATGAAAGGCGATATCCGTGAGGATCAATACGTCGTCGCGAGAGTCGATAAAGACGTGCTCGTTGACCTTTGGAGCGCCGTCGATGACGCGCCAGGACAAGACCTCCTCGATGGAGCCCTCTTCGCTCAATTCGACGGCCCGTTCGACGGGGTCGATCTTTTCGTCGAGGCCCGGAGCGACCAGGGCCCGGGCGTCGGGCCATCGGCGGCAGGCATCGTTAAAATATCGATAGTGCAGCAAATTGGGGGCGATGATCGTATCCACCGGGCCTAATTCCTCGATGGCCGCCGCCAACTCATCGTCAAAATCAATGGGGCTGATAATCACCAATCCCCCCGACGGCAGGGCGACGATCGTGGAACGAGTGCCGAATTTCATCCCCATTAATTTCAGCGGATAAGCAACGGTCCAGACGTGATCGCCGAAGGAAATTAAATTCGTCATTTTGGCCTCTTTAGGTTGAATGCTCGCCGCTGGTGTCTTCATTCACAGATCTGATTATCACAGTAACGAGTGCGGGGGCAGCCATGGACTATGAGGCGATCGAAACGCAGGTCTTGATCATTGGCGCTGGAGCGGCAGGGCTGCGCACGGCGATCGAACTCGCCGATCACGGCGTGGAGGCGTTGGTGGTCAGCAAGCGCACCCACGGCGACGCCCATACGGTGATGGCCGCCGGTGGGATCAACGCCGCGCTGCGCACTCGCGATGAAGGCGACGACTGGACGCTGCACGCCGCTGACACCTTGAGAGAGGGCCATTTTATCTGCCGGTCGGGGGCCGTGGAATTATTCGCCCGGCGGGCACCGGAGCGGATTTTGGAACTTGCCGAGTGGGGCTGTCCGTTTGAGCGCACCGACCAGGGCGAGATTGAACAGCGTTATTTCGGCGCTCATAGCTACCGCCGCACCTGTTTTGTGGGAGATAGGACGGGAAAAGCGGTCCTGGAGACCCTGGTAAAACGGGCGGATGAGGTCGGGGTATCGACCCAGGATCAGGTCTTTATTGCCGAGATTCTCGTCGATGATGGCCACGCTGTGGGCGCCATCGGGTGGGATATGCAGAACTCACAGGCTCTGGTCTTTTCGGCAAACGCCGTGGTCCTCGCCGCCGGTGGGTTTAGCGGTCTCTATCAGCGCCATTCCTCGCGAGCCGGTGAAAATACCGGCGACGCCACCGGCCTTGGATGGTCGGCGGGAGCGACGATTCGCGATATGGAATTCGTCCAATTTCACCCCACCGGCATGGTGTGGCCGGAGGGCATGGAGGGGCAGTTGGTCACCGAGGCGGTGCGCGCTGAGGGCGGTCGGCTGTACAACGCCCGCGGGGAGCGCTTTATGAATGATTACGCGCCCGATGAGATGGAACTCGCCCCGCGCGACGTGGTGGCCCGGGCGATTGCCATGGAGATCGACGAGGGCAGGGGCACCGAGCGCGACGGCGTGCTGCTCGATATCTCGCATCGCGATCCGGAGCATCTAAAACAGCGTATCCCGCGCATGGTGGAGCGCTTTTTATCATTGGGAATCGACATAAGTTCTGAGCCGATGGAGGTGGCGCCGACGGCCCACTACGCCATGGGCGGATTAAAGGTCGATTTTGCGACTGGCGCCACGTCCGTCGATGGACTCTTCGCCGTCGGTGAGGCGACCTCCGGGCTGCACGGCGCCAATCGGCTGGGCGGAAATTCCCTGACCGAAACCGTGGTCTTCGGACAGATCACCGGCGCTCATCTGGTGCAGTGGGTCGGTGCTCGTCGCCGACGCCCGCTGGACAGCGATCTGGTCCGGGCGAGGCTCGACCAGAAGGCCAGCCTGAGCCGGCAAAAAGGACAATATCGCCCCGAAGATATCATTGCCGAGCTGCGGGTTCTTTTAGAGCGCCATGCGGGAATTGTGCGAAGTGAAGACCGCCTGAGAAGGGGGCTAAAACAACTCACGGACTTGCGCCAACGTGCCGAGGACCTGCGGGTATTTACGACACCGGGATCGACGGTATTTGAGCGCATCTGCAACCTCGATTTTATGCTCGACTCCGCGGAGATGATTCTGCGGGCTGCCGAGTTGCGACGTGAGTCGCGGGGAGCCCATTTTCGCGTCGATTTTCCCGACTCCGACAGCGTCTGGAGGGGCTCGGTAGTCTGCCGATCCAATCCGGAAAACGGAATCATGCTCGACCGCGAGCCGGCCGACGAGCCCTCTGAGGAGGTCCGTGAAGCCCTCCAGCGGGAATTACACCTCGATTATCATCACCTGGAATGAGCTATTTCATCCGCGCTTCGGCCTCTCGCGCCACGCGCCGCCCCTCGTCGACGTCGACGAAGTACAAAATGATGCCGCCGATGATGAAGAAGGCGATAATCGACAAAATCGCCGGCCGGCTCGTATCGGCGGTCAGCCCGACCAGACTGAATACGGCGGGTCCGAGGATGCCGGAGAAGCGCTCGAAAACGGCGAAAAACCCGAAGAATCGGCCCGACTCAAAGCGGGGTATCATGCTCGCAAAAAGGGAACGCGACAGCGCCTGAGTGCCGCCCTGGACCATGCCCACCATGGCCGCCAGGGCGATAAAATGTGCCCCGGTGGTCATAAAATAGCCCAGAATGCTGATGATCATATAGACGAAGAGGCCGATAAATATCGTCGGCTTCGTCCCCAGGCGTCCGGCGAGCATGCCGAATAAAAGTGTGCAGGGAATGGCCACGATCTGGACCAGAATAATGGCCCCCATCAACAATCCCTGCTCCAGCCCGATCTCGCGTCCGTAGGCGCTGGCCATACGGATAATCGTGCTGATCCCGTCGTTGTAGATGAAAAATCCCACCAGAAATAAAAAGGCGTGGCGATAACCGCGAAGGCGCTTAAAAGTACGCCCCAGCCCGACCAACCCCATCCGCGTGGCGTCGACGACGCCGATATCCGGATCGTCGACCTTCAGCGGTGGCTCCGGGACATTGATCAAAAGTGGAATGCTGAAGACCATCCACCACAGGGCGACGCCCACAAAAGCCAGTCGCACCGGTAAGTCGCTGCCCTCGGGAAAGCCAAAAAGTCCCGGATATAAGACCAATATCAGGGTGAAGACCAGGATCAGCGTCGCGCCGCAATAACCGACGGCGAAACCGGCCGACGAGACGCGATCGACCTCTTCTTCGCTGGCGATATGGGGCAGGATGGCGTCGTAAAAGATCACCGATCCGTTGGCGCCGATATTGGCGATGATAAAGAGGATCGACGCCAATACCAGATCGCCTTCCTGGATAAAGTACATCCCGGCCACGGCGGCGACGCCGACGCCGGCAAAAGTGCCGAGGAGCTTTTTCTTGGCGGCGATATAGTCGGTGATCGCACCCAGTACGGGGGCGATGGCGGCGGCGATGGTGAGGGCAATCGCCGTGATCGTCGCCAGTTGTTGGGTTGCCACAGCGTCCGGGTATTCCGAGGCGGCGACGTCCTGAAAAAAGATCGGAAAAACGGCGACCACGATCACGGCGTAAAACCCGGTGATCGCCCAGTCGTACATCGCCCACGCCCGAAGGTCCGGTCGATGCAGCCCAAGAGTCTTTAAGAGGCGCTCAAAGCGCGGCGGTGAAGCCATGAAGTCAGATAGACCGCGGTCGAAGGATCTGAACGAGTTCAAAACCACCGTTGACGGCGGTCTCTTCCCAACTATCGCCCTGGCCGTGAAGAAGTGCGGCGTTCGCCGTAGTCATCCTCTCCTGGCACCCCGCAAAATAAGAAATGGCGTTTTGCCAGCCCGGATTATGTCCCAGCAGCAATACATCGGTGATCTCGTCGTCGAGACTGCCCAGCGCTCGTTCGATGGCGGCGACACCGGTCAGATATAGCCACTCCTTCCAGATGACCTCTGGCGTGGGCTGAAATGACGACTCCATGACCTCCCAACTCTCCCGGGTGCGCGTGGCGTCGCTTCCCATCACCACCTGAGGCGTCCAGCCAAGACTGACCAGGCGGTCGGCAATCTCCGATGCCTCGGCATGACCGCGCTTCGTAAGCGGGCGTTCGTGGTCCGAACTCGCGGCGCCTGCCGCGGCGCTCTGGGCGTGGCGCATCAAGATAAGGCGGCGTTCCATGGCGTTCTCCGATCCGACGTAAATGCGAGGGTGAAACCTCAGCATAACCGCTAAGACCTGTCAACGCGCCCCTCAATAGGTCCATCGATAGGTAGCGTGGAGACTTCGGCCCGGCATCGGCGAGGCCAGGCCGCGGACACGCGAGAGGTGATCGCGGTAGGCCGTATCGAAGATATTGGCCAGTCGAAAGGTCATATGATGAGCGCCGGAGCGGAGGATTCGAAATCCACCCTCCACATCGAGCAGGGCATAGCCCGAGGTGCGGGTTTCGTCGGGAGCCGTCAGGTTTTGCGCCGCCGTTGCCCTGATCCGCGCCATCGACCACATATTTCCTGCATTCCAGCCGCCCTCAAAACGACCGCGAAGCGGCGGCACTGAGGGTAGATTTTCCCGCGTCGGCGTCAGGCGCACCCCTCGCACAGCGTCCAATGTGGTTCGCAGCTCCATATCGCGCCAGGGCCTTAGCTTTGTCGTCCATTCGGCGCCGACCAGTCGGGCGTCGGCGCCCCGATATTCAAAGACCGGGTAGTCGCTCACAGGATCGACCTCGCCGGTGGGCTCCAAAAAGATAAAATCGTCGATCTGATTGAAGAATACCGAAAATTGAGTGTCCATCACGTCTGTGACCAGCCGAGCGTGGACGTCGGCGCCGTGGCCAATTTCGTTGGCCAGATCGGGATCGCCGATCTCGTATTGACCGGTGCCCAGATGGGCGGCATCGGAGTACAGCTCTTCAATGATCGGCACTCGGTGCGCTCTGGCGATCTGAGCACCCATTTCTAATCCCGCTGTGGGCTGAACGTGAACCCCAAATGAGCCGGAAAAGGTCGGCGTGGTGTGCGTATCTTGGGGAGCATCGAAATCCGAATTTGCCCGCGGCTGCATAAAATGCGCCTCGGGACGGGCGCCAAATTGAAGGCGCACCATCTCATGGAGCGGGATTTCCTCGAAGATATAGACTCCGGCAGACCCCTCGCGGGAGTCTGGAGATAGCACTTCATCGCCGCTCAGCGCGAGATCTCGGCCCCGCAATTGCAGCCCCACGGCGCCGCGCTCGATCGGCCCCAATTCACCGTGGGGAAGCGTGACGCTCGTGGAGGCCGCAAAGATCTGATAGCCCAGCTCCAATTCCTCCTCCGGCAGACCGTCGGGACCCGGCTCGATCTCGATTTCGTCGTGACCGTAGTGATTGGCCAATAGCCGCCACTCCACCTGGTCGAAAAAGCCCGATAGCTCTCGCTCGGCATGGGTCTGGGCGAAAAATCGTCGGCTGCGAAGCTCCACTGACTCGTCGGGATCGTCGAGCGCTTCCGGCAGGCCAAAGACGAGATCCTGCATCCCCACCGATATGCCATAGAGACCGGCGTTCGTCTGCCGCGAGGTGCCCACGTCGGCGGTCGTCCCCTGGATGCTCGTATCGGGCATCACGCCGTCCGGGGTTCGCATATCGTCGGCCAGACGGTGTGAGACCCGTCCGCGGACCGCCGTCGACTCAAATCCGTAGCCCGCAGAAGCCGCCGCGGCCCCCGTGGTCTGGCCCATCGCTCCGTAGAGCGCGGCCTCCGAAAAAATACCCTCGTCCCACTGCCGGGGAATGCGCTCGTCCATGATATTGACCACCCCGCCCAGGGCACTGGAGCCGTATAATAGGCTCGCCGGGCCGCGCACGATATCGACGCGATCGGCCTCCAGCGGGTCGATGGCGATATGGTGGTCGTGGGCCGTCGATGACACATCGCCGGTGCGCTCGCCGTTTTGCAATACCAGGACTCTCTCCCCGCCGAGCCCGCGAATCACGGGCCTCGCCGGGGCGGGGCCGAAGGAGCGCGCCGACACACCGGCGCTGCCGTCGAGCATCTCGCCATAGGAGTTAGCCGACCGGCGCTGTAACTCCAATTTGTCGAGCGTCTCCTGCGGTTGATATTGCACCGGGTTTTCAAGCGGCGACGCCGTGGTCGTACGCAGCGTATAACCGCGTTCTTCTTCGCTTTTTGTAGCTTCATCGCCGCTTAAGACAATCTCCTGTGTCGCGCTTCGACTGGCGTCGTCGATCGTGAGCTCCGCCCACTTCGACTCGAAATCGTCGGCCTCGATCAACACCGTATGAACTCCCCCGAAGAGCAGCCCTGCCGAGGCGCGCCCTTCCTCGTCGGTGCGTTGTTCGCTGTCTAACTCGAGAAAAACCACCTCCGCTCCCATGATCGCCTCTCCCTGCTCATCGACGACTTCAATCTCGAGCGTCGGCTCCGCCCAGGCCACAGAGCAGAAGAGAGTCACCATCGCGGCGACGCAGAATCCGAGAATCGATCTTGATATCCGACTGCGAAGATTAGCCATTGAGTATTTTTGGTTTGGTTATTGTGAATGACTTTATTAGCCAAGGCTAAATCTATAGTTAGCCATCACTCTCCAGGGTGTCAAGTTGGAAGCAGGGAAAAGGGGTCCGCGGCCAGCCTGGCCGCATCAGGGAAATGGGGTCCGCGGCCAGCCTGGCCGCATCAGG
>SKQC01000033.1 GCA_007119175.1 Myxococcales bacterium
CAGGGGAGGTCGATGGGGCGCCCCCACGCTCGGTGCGAACGACGCACCGAGCGTGGGGGTAAATAGGCCTCGCAAAAAAGCGCGAAGCGGAGGCCTATTTAGCCCCATGAGAGGGTGCGCTGTGTGCAGCGAGCATGGGGATCGTCGGTCGGGCGAGCACATTAGCTCAATTGAGGCAACCGCCGCCGTGCCTACTTTTATAACCACGATCCAGTGAAGATATTGCCGGGGGAATGACGAATGGAATTAGTGCGTCAGATGTGGTCACTTTTCGAAGGTCCCCAGCGCTTTCGCGCGGTAGGGCTATTCTTTTTAATGCTCCTGGGGGCCGGCTTTGAGGCGCTGGGAATCGGCCTCATCATGCCCTTTATCGCCCTGGTCGCCGAGCCCCATTCGGTGCAGGAGATGCCCCTTCTTCCTCAGCTTATGGAGGCCGTCGGCGCCACGAGCGGATCGGAGATCGTCATCGCCGCCGGTCTGGGACTGCTCGCTGTATATCTCGTCAAAAATCTATATCTGGCCGGGATGTTCTACGCCCAGTTTCGCTTCGTCTTCTCCAATCAGGTCCGCCTGTCCAGGCGGCTTTTCGACGCCTATTTAAAAAGCCCCTACTCCTTTCATCTAAACCGAAATAGCGCCCAGCTTCTTCGCAATGTCAACGAAGAGGTGCGCATGACTTTTGTCAATGTATTGATCCCCATGCTCACCCTGGGGGTGGAGCTGAGCGTGGTGGTAGTGATCGCCGGATTATTGGTGGTGGTAGAACCGGTGGTGGCCCCGGTGGCGATTTTGACCTTTGCCCTTATCAGCCTTGCATTTTATCGCTCCATTCACCGCCAGACGGTGCGCCTGGGAAAAGAGCAGCAGGAGCATAACGGGCTGATGATCCAGTGGGTCAACCAGGGGCTGGGAGGGGTTAAGGAGGCCAAAGTCGTGGGCTGTGAGCCCTATTTTTTGGACCGCTATATCCGCAGCAGCCACCGCTATGCGAAAGCGATGCGTTTTCATCGCTTCGTCAAAGAAGTGCCGCGAAACGTCATCGAGACCTTTGGGCTCGGCGGGATGATTTTGGTGGTGGTGTTGCTGGTGGCTCGCGGTCAGGACATGACCCATATATTGCCCGTCTTAGGTCTATTCGCCATGGCGGCGGTGCGGCTATTGCCGTCGTTGACGCGCATCATCAGTGCCCTGACGGGGATCCGCCACTATACGCCGAGTGTGCGTGTGATCTGCTCTGATCTCGATCTACTCGACGGGCCGGTGCCGGGGGAAAGACAGGGCGGGGCAAAAGGTGAGCCCATCAAATTTGAGGACAAAATCCGCCTCCATGATGTCTCCTATCGCTATCCGGGATCCGACGAGATGACGCTCGAGGGCCTCGACCTTGAGATTCGGCGCGGTGAATCAGTGGGCTTTGTGGGCCCTTCGGGAGCCGGAAAGACCACCACCGTCGATCTGCTGCTGGGATTATTGCCCCCGGAGGAGGGTAAAGTTCGGGTCGACGGCCGCGATATCGACGAAAATTTGCGGTCCTGGCAGGACCAACTGGGCTATATCGCCCAGCCGGTCTATCTGATGGACGATACTATTCGCCGAAATGTCGCCTTTGGAGTCGACGACGAAAATATCGATGACGGCGAGGTGTGGCAGGCATTAGAAGACGCCCAATTGACGGCGTTGATCACCTCTCTTCCAGAGGGGCTCGATACCACCATCGGCGAGAAAGGGGTGCGCATCTCCGGAGGGCAGCGCCAGCGGCTCGGCATTGCTCGCGCTCTGTATAGAAAGCCCGACCTATTGGTGTTGGATGAGGCGACCAGTGCTCTCGACAACGCCACGGAGCGCGAGATCAACGCCTCCATCGAGCGCCTCGCCGGTCGCATGACTCTGGTCATCATCGCCCACCGATTGTCCACGGTGCGCCACTGCGATCGCCTCTTCTTTTTGTGCGACGGCCGTCTCGTCGATGTCGGTACCTACGATGAGTTATTAGCTCGAAATCATCAATTTCAGCAGATGGTCCGAACGGCCCACCAGATCGACGTTCCCGACGGGCCCGGATCTTCGATGAGGTTTAAATGAACGCACCGCGCCACCTCTTATTTCCCGTAGAAACCATCAACCGCGAGCTGGATTACAGACTCGCCCTGGCCATGCTCGCCGCCCGGAAAGACAATCGGATTTATATCGGACTTCATGAGACGTTGATGCGCCTGGCGGGGCGAATCGAGGGAGGGGTATATCTGGGCAAAAATGCCATCCGCCCCCATTTTAACGATGCCCTCGACGACTATCATCGCCTCAAGGAGCAGGGTTTTGTTTTCGTTCACTTCGATACGGAAGGGGCGGTCTATCCGGGCTCCGAGGCCAGGTGGCGACAGATCTTGCACGAGCGCCTCGATCCGCGCCATCTGCACGCCGATGATTATGTCTGCACCTGGGGCGATTTTCAGCGCGATGTCTACCGCGATCTCGATCCGCCATGCCGGGATAATATCCGCACCACCGGCCATCCTCGATTTGATCTATACGAGCGCAAATGGCGCTCGTTTTACGAGCCGGACGCCCGGAAGTTGCGGGCCCGATTCGGCGACTTCTTATTGATCAACACCAATCTCGCCCGGGCCAACAACCACCTCGGCCCGGACTTTGTATTTAGCCATTATAATGGATTTCAGCCCGGCGATTTGAGCAGTCGTTTAAATTGCGTTCACGAATGGGCATATAAAAACGAGCAGCTAAGCCATTTCGTACGGCTCGTCCACCGGCTGCATATCGTCTTTCCCGATATTCCCGTGGTGCTGCGGCCCCATCCATCGGAGGACGCCTCGTTTTATGAGCTGGTCTTTCAGGGATTGTCCTCGGTGCATGTTCTTCATGAAGGCCCGGTAGCCCCCTGGTTATTGGCCTGCCGGTGCATGATCCATGACGGGTGCACCACGGGGCTGGAAGCCTATCTGGGCGATGTGCGAATCATCAATTTTCGCCCCATCGATGATCCGGTCCAGGAGTTGTTTTTGCCCAATCAATTCGGGGTGCGCTGTCACGACGAGGACGAGGTCGTCGACTCTCTGGTGGAGCTACTTCACGGCGAGTCGATACGCACCGCCTTTGACGATCCCCCCTTGATCGACCATCGGGCAAAGAGGCTGCTCAATAATTTATGCGATCCCTCCTTTCCGGCCATGCTCTCCGTGCTCGACGAAGCCCAGGCTCAGGTCGAAAAAAGCGAGGCCCCTCCCGAGTTGGCGCTGCGTACCGAGGAGGTGTTTTTTGAGGCCGTGGAGGGCGTCAAGAATATGCTGCGTCCTCTCTCGCCACGGCATCGCAGGGCCTCCGGTTATGCCCGCAGTAAATTTCCCGGCCTGGAGGCCGACGACATCGACGAGCGGATACAGCGCCTGCAACGGCTGACCGGTCGTCAGGTCAATCACCGGGTCATCAGCCGCGGTCTGATGGTCATCGAAGCGCGGTAGTTTTTAGAGGCTCGCTAACTTGTCCGGCCGATGCCCTGCGGCAGCACTGCTCGAATAGCCTTTACAAATAAGCGTTCAGTGGGGTGATGAAGTCATGCGCCAAAGCGTTCTAAAACGTTCGGGCTGGCGGCCCGAAATGCGGCCAGGCTGGCCGCGGACCCCGGGGGACTTAACGCTTACCTTTACAATTACTCCCATTTGCGACGATAAAGTGTGCAAGATGGGAACAATTAATGGTGATTGTGGAGGTATATCATGGCGAATGAAACGATTGTCGATCGGTTATTTAAGCAGGTAGAGGCCAAAGGCGATAAGCCCGCACTGTACACAAAGGTGGGACAGAGCTGGGAGTATCTGACGTGGGCGGAGTACGGCGAGAAGGTCAAACAATTCGCCGGGGCGATGCTCGATGTGGGTTGCGAGGAGGGGGCCTGCGTCAATATCTGCGGTTATAATTGCGCGGAGTGGGTCATCGCCGATGTGGGAGCCATGGTCTGTGGCGGCGTGCCGAGTGGGATCTACGAGACCAATAGTGCCGAGAAAGTGGCCTATATCGTCAACCACAGCGAGGCGCAGATCCTTGTGCTGGAAGACGAAGAACAGTGGGCGAAATTCGACGCCAAGCGCGACGAGATCGACAGCGTCAAGCAGGTGGTCATGATCAACGACGCCGACGCCATCGACGATGAGTTGGTGGTGAGCTTCGACGAGTTTTTGGAGCGGGGAAAAGACAATCTCGACAAGGTCGACGAGTGCATCGCCTCCATCGATCCAGACGATCTGGGCACCATGATCTACACCAGTGGGACCACGGGGCCGCCCAAGGGAGTGATGATCAGCCACAAGAATCTGGCGGCCACGGCGAATATGGCCAACGAGGTCATGGGCGAGGCATTTGTCTCCGACGACGATACGGTCGTCTCCTATCTGCCCCTTTCCCATATTGCCGAGCAGATGTTCAGCATTCACCTGGCGATTACGCTGGGCTATGCGGTCTATTTTGCGCCGAGTATCGAGGAGTTAAAAGAGACGCTGATCGCCGCGCGGCCCGCGCTATTTTTCGCGGTTCCCCGGGTGTGGGAAAAATTCAAGACGGCCATGGAAGCCAAGCTCGATGAGGCGACCGGGCTAAAGGCCATGATCGTCAATTGGTCCCGAAAAGTGGGGCTCGAGGCGGGCGAGGAGATCATCAAGTACGGCGAGCCGCGCGGCTTCAACTCCTTTAAATACAATATGGCGAGCTCTTTATTCTTCGGGAAAGTGGCGGGCAATGTGGGCCTCGATCGGCTCAAGATCGCTATCAGCGCCGCCGCCCCGATCGGGCGCGATGTATTGGAGTTTTTCATGAGCTGCGGGATCATCATCCGCGAGGTCTACGGCCAGTCCGAGGATTGCGGACCGACCACATTTAACTACCCCGATCCGAATGGCACCAAATTGGGTACGGTGGGCAAACCGATGCCCGGCGTGGAGGTCAAGATCGCCGACGACGGCGAGATTCTGGTCAAGGGCCCGAATGTCTTTATGGGCTATTATAAAGACGAAGATGAGACCAACGAGGCTCTCGTCGACGGGTGGCTGCACTCCGGCGATATCGGTGAATTCGACGATGACGGATTTCTCAATATCACGGATCGCAAAAAGAATATCATCATCACCGGCGGCGGAAAAAATATCGCACCGGCGCCCATCGAGGGCAAAATCAAGAGCTTTCCCGCGGTCAGCCAGGCGGTGATGATCGCCGACCAGCGGAAATTCCCCAGTGCGTTGATCACTCTCGATCCGGAGGCGGCGCCGGCCTATGCCGAAAAGAAGGGATGGCCCACGGACCTCGAAGAATTGGCCGAGCATCCGGAGATGATAGAGGAGTTGCAGGCCCACGTCGACGAGGTCAATGAGTATTTTGCCAAGGTTGAACGGGTCAAAAAATTCACCCTTCTGCCCCATGAGTTTACCCAGGAATCCGACGAGTTAACGCCGACTCAAAAGGTCAAACGCCGGGTGGTCACCGAGAATTACGCCGACGAGATCGACGCGATGTACGCCGGGTGATTAGTAAGCGTTCAGTCCCCGGGGCCCGCGGCCAGCCTGGCCGCCTTTCGGGCTGTTAGCCCGAACCTCAGGGGCGTATTACAGCGACTATTCGCCCGGGCTAATCGCCCCGATAAGGGCTCTCGGAGGCGATCTGAAGGGCCCGCATCAAGTCCGTTTTGGTGACGATGCCCACCACGAAGTCGTCGGGATCGACGACGAGCAACCGGTGGTGGTCGTCGCGGATCATTTTGTCAAAAAGGTCGGTGGCGCTTGTATCGACCTCGATGGTCTCCGGCGGGGGCTTCATCACATTCGCCACGGTTTGATGGGGCGGCGCCCGCTGGACTTCCTCCAGGGTGACTTCGCCGATAAAGGTGCCCTCTCGATCTTTGACGGGGTAGGCAAGCCGAGCTTCGGCGAGCATTTTCTCCAGCACATTATTGACGGACATCTCCGGGGTGACCGTGGCCACGGGGTGGCTCATCAGGGCGCTGACATTAAAGCGCGACAGAGTCTCCGTAAATAGGGCGTAGCGCGTCTCGGCGGTGACCGCCATATAGATGAAAAAAGCGATGAGGATCAAAAAGAGATTAAACGCCAATAGCCCGAATAAGCCCAGTCCCACGGCCAGCACTCGACTTATCCCTGCCGAGATCTGAGTGGCGCGAAGGCGGCTCATCTTCAGGTGCAATAAAGAGCGAAGGACTCGGCCGCCGTCCAGGGGAAGGGCGGGGATCATATTGAAGACGGCGAGCAGGATATTCATGTAGGTGCTGTACAATAAAACGAAATACAAGCCCCCCATCTCGGTGGGAGTAAATTGCACAAACACCCAGAATAACCCGCCTAAGATAAAGCTGGTGATCGGGCCGGCGATGGCGACCACTGCTTCGGCGCCGCGCTGTCGGGGCATCTCTTTAAAGTGGGCCATGCCGCCCAGAAGCCACAGGGTGATGCGCTCGGTCTCCACGCCGTAGACGCGGCCGGTAACGGCGTGTCCCAGCTCGTGGATGACGACGCTGACGAAGAGAGCCACAGCGGCGGCCAGGCCCAAAAGATAGGGTGTCCATCCCTCGATCAGGGGCTCGATATCGATGAATTCGGCGACCCCGGTGAGGACCAGAAATTGCTCTAATTGACCGCCGATAAGCCAGGCCAATAGGGGCAAAATGATCAAAAATGTGATGTCGAGATATAGCGGGATGCCCAGGAGTCGAAAGGGCAGGCGCAGTGCATTTTTGAACATTTCGACCTCCCTGCGGGATACGACGTCGAGACCGGCACAGAGAATGCCGGAGGGGTTGCCAGCGATTGTGTGCACGCCGCCGGGGGAAACAAGGTGAGAGCGGTGTTTATCACCGGTCGAACACCCGCCGATGACGCCAGGTGGTCAGCAGGCGCTGAAACCCCGGCGTCGAGACCGGGTCGTGGGAGGTAAAAACCAGGTGTCCGTCGTCATCGCAATCAGACGCCCCGAAGTCTTTGGGAAAGCGCCTGCCCAGGGTGGCCACCTCATCTGCCAGGATCGACTCGTCGGTGGCGCCGCGGATGGCGAAGGTGGAGACCGAGGAGGCGGCATTTCGCAGATAATCGATATGCCAGTGCTTTCGTTTTCGCTTTCGTTTATGGCGGCGCATTCGCTTCGCCAATCCCTTCTGGGCGGAGCCGATATAGGTGTAGAAACCGGCGTCGAAGTCGAAGGTGCCCAGGGCGCCGATCTCGACAGTGGCCGGCTCGTCGAGTTGCAGCACAGCCAGGTAGAGACCGGCGTCGTCTAAGATCGGATCGAGCCGCTCCCAGGGGATGGTCAGCCGCCGAGGGTGGGCGGGAAAACACAGACAATCCTCGTCGTCCAGCACCGGCGGCACGGCCACGGCGTAGATCGAAAGATGCTCGGAGGCCGTACGCAGGGCCCGGGCAAAATCAAAATCGTTGTGCAGATCGGGCAATAAATGCTCGGCGCGGCCCTGGACCATAAATAAAATCGCCGTCCGTCGTCCCTGCCGGGCGAGCTCCGTTAGCTCCTCGACGTGTTTGGTCGCCCGTTTGGAGCGGGCGTCCGGAAAAAGGGCCATCTCTTCTTCCACCAGGGTCACCGATTTGACCTCCAGCAATAGCTCGCCGGACGGGGTGTCCAACAAAAAATCAAAGCGGGAGTCGCCGACGGTCTCCTCCCGGTTTATGACGGTGGCCTCCTCGAGTCCCGGCACCAGGCCGGCCGACAAATAGGCGTCGGCCACGTCGTTGACCTGACCCGTATTCAAGAATACCGCACGCCGCGGATCTCCCTCCCAGCGGCCGCTCCACACAGCGCCGACGGACTCCCACTTCGTCTTGGTATGCGGCTTGTGGGCCAGCAATACCTCCGTGCACTCCGGAAGTAAGATCTCGTGGAGTTTTCCCGGATTCGCCACGTAGGTGCGGCGGCGCTCGCCGTCGTGGTCGGCGAAGACGATAAAGCGGTTGGGGCGCTCCAAAAAAGAGGCCCGCTGAAGCGGTGAGGTTCGGTACGGCGTGCTCATTGAAGGCTGTCCTATCAGGTGGGAGGCGCTCACGTTTGCGGCCACCATAAGGCGAGGCGGCGGGAAGACAAAGCGCGCTGCGCGAACCCCCCAGCGGTCATATCACTCCGCAGTCGGATCGACGATTCGTCCCATTAATACGATGGATTCAGTGGTCTGATCGTA
>SKQC01000322.1 GCA_007119175.1 Myxococcales bacterium
AAACCGTTTGAGAACTCCGTGCCGCTGTTGAGCTTGAAGGCCGCCGCCGGCGCGTTCGGGGAGAGCCAGACAGTCGAGGAGTTTTCGAATCAATTGATGTTCTCAGGAGACGTGCAGTGGGTCGCGCTGCCCGGCCATCTTCGAGCCCAGAAAGGGTTCTTCGTCGCCCAGGTCGTCGGCGAGTCGATGAATCGGCGCATACCAAACGGCGCGTACTGTTTATTTCGCGCCAATCCCCAGGGCACTCGAAACGCCAAGGTGGTCCTCGCTCAGCATCGCGATATTCACGATGCCGAGCTCGGTGCGGAGTATACGGTGAAGGTATATCGAAGCGAAAAAGAGCACCTCGACGACGGTAGCTGGCGCCATACCGAGGTTCGACTCGAGCCCGATAGCGACGACGCCACCTTTGAGCCCATCGTTATTCGAGATGCCCGGCCCGGGGAGTTCTCAATTCTGGCGGAGCTGGTGGAGGTGATCGAGTAGCCGAAGATGGCCCAATCAGCTCGAGGAGTCGTCGTCAATGAGGATGAAAGCAAAATTGGGGAGCTGGAGCAGCTTGAGCGCCGAATTGACACTTTCGGGGCCGTGCGATAATTCCCGGAGCACCATCAGGTGCATATCCCCCACTCTTCAACAGGCGTGTAGATCCCATGCGACTTTCCACGATGTTTGTTCCCACTCGAAAAGAAGACCCCGCCGATGCGGAGGTGGTCAGCCACAAATTATTGGTGCGCGGCGGCTATATCCGCATGTTGGCCCGCGGTATCTACAGTTTTTTGCCGCTGGGCTGGCGCAGTGTGCGAAAGATCGAGGCCGTGGTGCGCGAGGAGATGAATCGCGCCGGCGCCCAGGAGGTCCACCTGCCGGCGGTGCAGCCCTCGGAGCTGTGGGAGGAGTCCGGTCGCTGGACCGACTATGGCCCGGAGTTGCTGCGCTTCGAAGATCGCAAGGGCGGCGAGTTTTGCTTTGGACCCACCCATGAAGAGGTGATCACCGATCTGGTGCGCGGCGATATCAAAAGCTACAAGCAACTTCCGCTGAACCTCTATCAGATTCAGACCAAATTCCGCGACGAAATTCGCCCCCGATTCGGGCTGATGCGGGGCCGCGAATTTGTCATGAAAGACGCCTATTCCTTCGACACCGATCTGGAGGCCGCAGAGTCGAGCTACGATGCGATGTTCGATGCCTATGAGCGGATCTGTAACCGGCTCGGCTTTGATTTTCGCGCCGTCGAGGCCGACACCGGCAATATCGGCGGCAGCCGATCCCACGAATTTCAGGTGCTGGCGGAGACCGGCGAAGACGAGATCGTAAGCTGCCCGGAGTGCGGATATGCGGCGAATGTGGAAAGGGCCGAGATCGGCGTCGAAGCCGGCGAGCGCGACGGCGCGGAGATGGTCGAGATGTCCACCGTCGACACGCCGGAGGCCCGGACCATCGAAGAGATCTCGTCATTTCTCGATCGACCTGCAGAGCAGATCGTCAAGACGCTGATCTACAAGACGGACGACACCAAAGTGGCGGTGTTGTTGCGCGGCGACCACCAGGCAAATCCGATCAAGATCGCCGATTTCCTGCGCGAGAAATTAGATCTCGAGGTGACGTCGCTGGAGATGGCGACCGATGCCGAGATTAAAGAGGTCACAAATGCCCCCGTCGGATTTGCCGGTCCCATCGAGATTGATATTCCCATCGTCGCCGACTTAAGCGTCGAGGCGATGAGCAATTTCGTCGTCGGCGCCAATAAAGCCGACACCCACCATGTCGACGTCAACCACGGCCGCGATTTCGACGTCACAGCCGTCGGCGATCTGCGCCTGGCCGGCGCCGGAGATACCTGCGCACAATGCGGCGGCATCTTTGAGAGCCATCGCGGCATCGAGGTGGGGCATGTCTTTTTGCTGGGCGATAAATACTCGCAGTCCATGGAGGCCAATTATCTGGACACCAACGGCAAACATCAGCCGATGCAGATGGGCTGTTATGGCATCGGGATCACCCGGATTCTGGCCGCTGTGGTCGAGCAAAACCACGACGACGACGGAATTATCTGGCCCATGCCCATCGCGCCCTATCAGGTGTTGTTGACCGTGTTGCACACCGACAACGACGACGTCATGCAGGCCGCCGACGCGATCTACGAGGGGCTTAAAGAGCAGGGCGTCGAGGTCGTGATGGATGACCGCGACACGGGCATCGGATCGAAATTTAAGGACTCCGATCTTATTGGGATTCCCCTTCGCCTCACCCTGGGAAGCCGGGGAATCGGCAACGGTCAGGTGGAGATGAAGTGGCGCGACTCCGACGAGCAATTCGACGTGCCCGTCGACGAGGTCGTCGATCGCGTGGCCTCCGAGGTCGCCGCGCGGATGGAGAAGCACTGATGAGCGAGATGTATATCTACGGAATTCACCCCGTCGAGGAGCTCCTTCGCCGATCTGGGTCGGCAGTCACTGAGGTGGTCGTCGCCGGCGATCTGTCGGATAATCAATTCAGCGAGATCGCCGCCGAGGTCCGCAGCGCCCAGATCCCGGTCCGCCGTGCCTCCGACGAGGAGTTAGATCGGATCGCCGACGGCGGAAACCACCAGCGGATCGCAGCCGGGGTCTCCTCATTTCCCTACCGACACCTGGGCGAGGTGCTCACAGAACTTCCCGACGACGGCCACCGCTGTATTCTCGCCCTCGCCCAGGTCCAGGATCCGGGCAATCTGGGGGCCATCTTACGCAGCGGCGCTGCCCTCGATGTGGACGCCGTTATCATCCCCAAACACCGGGCCGCCCAGATGACGCCCGCCGTCGTCCGGGCCTCGGCAGGGATGGCCTTTCACCTGCCATTGGTGCAGGTGACCAACCTGTCGCGCGCTCTTCGCACCCTCAAAGACGAGGGCTACTGGGTGGTGGGCACCGTCGCCGATGACGCCCAGCCGATGTGGACGATGGACTGGGAGCTCAATGCGGCGATCGTCATGGGCGGCGAGCATCAGGGAATGCGTCCCGGTGTGGAAAAGGAGTGCGACTTTCGACTCACGATCCCCATGACTTCGGGCACAGAGAGCCTCAATGTGGCCGCCGCAACGGCGATCACCCTCTACGATCGCAGGCGATCGCTGGCTGACTCCGGGAATAGCTGAGCGGGCCGACCCTTTTTGCTTGACACCCAACAATGGGGCCTATATCTCTCTGCCCCCGCTGGCGAGGCCACGCTGAGAATGCGGGGCCTGATTTTAACACGCCACGCACCGCAATGCTGGCGTAGCTCAATTGGCAGAGCAACTGCCTTGTAAGCAGTAGGTTGCAGGTTCAAGTCCTGTCGCCAGCTCTCACTGGCAAGCACGTTTTACCCGTCGCACTAACGCGACCGAATCAGCGCGGATTTTGCCCCCGCGAAAATAGGTTTGACGGCGTCGAATTCGATGTCTGTCCAGGGCTGGCCTCAAGGGCGTTTGCGGCCCCTTTTATGCGAGGATCGGCAAGGATAACAGCGGTTGACGCTGGATTGGAAAAACAGTAGGTACACCTGGCGGTGGGGTACCCGAGTGGCCAAAGGGACCAGACTGTAAATCTGGCGGCTCAGCCTTCGGAGGTTCGAATCCTCCCCCCACCATCGAGAATTGCTACGCCGGCTTCGTTTCGACGAAGAGATGAGTCGGGCGTGTGCGGGAGTAGCTCAATTGGTAGAGCATCAGCCTTCCAAGCTGAGGGTTGCGGGTTCAAGTCCCGTCTCCCGCTTGTAACATCGTTACCACTGAGCGAGGGCGTAGATCGCCGTCGTTCGCAGTCCGAGCAATTCGCCGGTGGTAGCGCACATAAGCGTCGGCATTAGAGAACGGCCGACGGCGACGGTTATGCCCTCGTAGCTCAGCGGTAGAGCACTTCCATGGTAAGGAAGGGGTCACCGGTTCAAATCCGGTCGAGGGCTCTACGGTAACGCCACTGGACGACAGGTCCCCTTTCCGGGTAGGAAAGCGTTGGATTTATCGTCGTGGCCGTGCCGGGACGGTCGTGTTTGCGGCCCGAGCGCTGCCCGTTCAATCTCAGAAAAGGTGTCAAACATTAATTTGGCGAACTAGCCAAAGGAGTTGAGAACATGGCCAAGGAGAAATTCGAGCGAACTAAGCCCCACGTCAACGTGGGAACCATCGGTCACGTCGACCATGGAAAGACTACGTTGACTGCTGCAATTACGCGCGTTCTCGGCGAGAAGGCGGGTGGCGCAGGAATGCAGTTTACCGATATTGACAACGCTCCCGAGGAGCGCGAGCGCGGCATCACGATTGCCACCTCGCACGTGGAATATGAGACGGATAACCGTCACTACGCCCACGTCGACTGCCCGGGACACGCTGATTACGTCAAAAATATGATCACCGGAGCCGCCCAGATGGACGGCGCCATTTTGGTGGTCTCTGCGGCCGATGGACCGATGCCGCAGACTCGAGAGCACATCCTGCTGGCAAAGCAGGTCGGTGTGCCGGCGATTGTCGTCTTTTTAAATAAAGCCGATATGGTCGACGACCCGGATCTGGTCGAGTTGGTGGAAATGGAGGTGCGCGAGCTCCTCGAAAAATACGAATTCCCCGGCGACGAGGTTCCCCTGGTCATCGGTTCGGCGCTCAAGGCGCTGGAAGGTGAAAAAGGCGAGCATGCCGACGAGGCAATCATCAAGCTCGTCGACGCCATCGACGAATATGTCCCGACGCCGGAGCGCGATACGGACAAGCCCTTTTTGATGCCGATTGAGGACGTCTTCTCGATCTCCGGTCGCGGAACGGTGGTGACCGGTCGTATCGAGCGTGGCGTCGTCCATCCTCAGGATGAGGTCGAGATTGTCGGCATGCAGGAAAAGGCGGAGATGACCGTCGTCACCGGTGTGGAGATGTTCCGCAAGCTCCTCGACGAGGGGCAGGCCGGAGACAACGTCGGTTGCCTGCTTCGCGGCATCAAAAAAGAAGACGTCCAGCGCGGCCAGGTTCTGGCCAAGCCGGGCAGTGTGACGCCGCACACCAAATTCGCCGCCGAGATCTATATCCTGACCAAGGAAGAGGGCGGACGACATACCCCGTTTTTCGCGGGCTATCGTCCCCAGTTTTACTTCCGTACCACCGACGTCACCGGGGAGATTTTCCTCGAGGAAGGCGTGGAGATGGTCATGCCGGGAGACCGGATCAGCATCACCGGTGAGTTGATTACTCCCGTGGCGATGGAAGAAGAGCTGCGCTTCGCCGTTCGCGAAGGTAGCCGAACCGTCGGCGCCGGTGTGGTCACCGAGATTATCGAGTGATCGACCAGCGATTGCAGCATCATTAAAGATGTTGCGTCGAAATAACCGGCAGGTCGTGAATGTTTGTTCACGAGATGACAGGGCGCCTTCGCGCGCCCTGTTGTCGCCTGCGGGCATGAAGGCCAGTAGCTCAGTTGGGAGAGCATCGGATTCCAAATCCGACGGTCGGGGGTTCGAGTCCCTCCTGGCCTGTTTTCCCGCGATCGAATCCGCGGGTTTTTAAGACGACAGACGCGGCGTTGACGAGCGCTACGTCTTTTTCAAAATTGCACAGGCGTGCCGCCGGTGAGCACTGCTCTCGGCGCGCAAACCAAGGCGAGTACGAGCATGGAAGTTTCGAGAGGCGTTACTCTCACTTATATCGGCACCGCCATTCTCGGATTTGTCATCTTGAGCAAGTCCTTCGAGTGGATGTGGCGCGGTTTTGAAGCCCTGCAGATGCAGGTGTGGTTTGGTATCTTGCCGATCACCTCCGCGCTGGGGATCGTCGCCACGGCGATTCTTATCTACTGGATGAAAAATCACGACCAGATCGATCCCTTTATTCACGAGACGATCGTGGAGATGCGAAAGGTCACCTGGCCGGGATGGAAAGACACCCAGCAGGCGACCATCGAGGTCTCGGTATTTACCATCATCCTCAGCTTCTTTTTGTGGGGTGCCGATCAGGTGTGGCGACCGGTGACCGATTATATCCTGACGCTCGGATTTTAACGGGTCTGCTCACGAGTTTTTTCGACCACCTCCGGGTGGCGAATTCCCATTTTATACCCGGCTCGGTCGAGAGTGCTCGAGCAAGCCCAAACACGCGAGGACGACAGCGCATGGCTGACGCGGACAAGTCAAAACATTGGTATATCGTCCAGACCTTCTCGGGCTACGAGAACAAGGCCAAGCTGGCGCTCGAAGAGCGCATTCGGGTCAAGAAGGCGGAAGACGAATTCGAAGAGATTTATATCCCCACCGAGACGGTGGTGGAGGTCAAAAACGGCAAGCGCCGTGAGCGGGAGAAAAAGTTTTATAACGGCTATATCTTCGTGAAGATGAACTTGAGCGATCGGGCCTGGCATATCGTCAAGAATACCCCGAAAATCGTGGGGTTTGTCGGCGGCTCGCAGAGCAAGCCGGCGCCGGTGCCGGAGTCAGAGGTCAAGCAGATCTCGGACCGCATCGAAGAGGGAACCCTGACCGCCGAACCCACCTATGCCTATTCGAAGGGCGATAAGGTGCGAGTGGTGGAGGGCAACTTCAAAGACTTTACGGGCTCCATCGAAGAGGTGCAGGAAGATAAGGAAAAGCTGCGCGTGTTCGTCGAGATTTTCGGCCGACCGACGTCGGTGGAATTCGACTTCGAGCAGGTCGAAGCGGTCGAAGAATAACAGCGTTTCGACAACGCTCGCATACACGCGCTTGATCGACGAATTGTTTTATTATAATCGAAGCCTCCTCCCCGACGGCATCGCAGATGATGGCCGGCGCAGATGGGAGGCTTTTTTTTGCAGGAGTTGTCCCCGTGGTACCCCGTCGGTTCGGGGTGGCCCAGAGGCCAACGTGGAACTGCACGCCCCACATTTGAGGGGGCGCAAGCGAGGAGAAAAATGGCTAAGAAAGTAGTTGGACAGATTAAATTGCAGGTCATGGCTGGACAGGCGAATCCATCGCCTCCGGTGGGACCGGCGCTCGGTCAGCACGGCGTCAATATCATGGAGTTTTGCAAGTCTTTTAACTCCAAGACCCAGGATCAGGCGGGGATGCTTATTCCCGTTGAGATCACGGTCTACGCCGACCGATCGTTTGACTTCATCACCAAGACGCCGCCGGCGTCGATCTTGATCTTAAAAGAATTGGGGATCCCCAAGGGCAGTGGCGTGCCCAACCGCGACAAGGTCGGTCAACTGACCTGGGAGCAGTGCAAAAAAATTGCCGAGATCAAGATGCCCGATTTGACCACAGACGATATCGATAATGCAGCCCGCACTGTGGCCGGCACCTGTCGTTCCATGGGCGTAGACGTGATTGGAGGTAAATGATGCCAGCGCATGGAAAGAAATACGAAGCAGCAAACGCCAAGGTCGATCCGGCCGCTCGATACGAGCTTGAAGAAGCGATCGATCTGGTCAAAGAGATGGCCTACGCCAAATTCGACGAGTCCGTCGACGCGGCGATCCGCCTCAACGTCAACCCCCGTCACGCCGACCAGATGGTCCGCGGCGCGGTCAGCCTCCCCAACGGGACCGGCAAGGATACGTCCGTGTTGGTCTTCGCCAAGGGCGAAAAAGCGCAGGAGGCCGAGGCCGCCGGCGCCGATTTTGTCGGCACCGACGAGCTCATCGATCGCATCAACGATGGATGGACCGACTGGGACGTCACCGTGGCCACCCCGGATCTGATGGGGCAGGTCGGCCGACTGGGTCGTCTGCTCGGCCCCCGGGGATTGATGCCGAGCCCCAAGGCGGGCACGGTCACCTTCGATGTCAGCGAGATCGTCACCAAGCTCAAGGCCGGTCGACTCGAATTTCGCGTCGACAAGGCCGGGATTGTTCATATTCCCGTCGGCCGCTCCAGTTTTGAGGCCGAAGACCTGGTGGAAAACGTCTCCACGCTCATCGAGCGGCTGGCGCGGATGAAGCCGGCCAGCGCCAAAATGCCCTATTTTAAGAGCATTGCCCTGAGCGCGACGATGAGCCCGAGCGTTAAGCTCGATACCTCATTTGCCCGGGACTTGCTGTAAAGACACGACGGCTCTGAACCGCAAAGAACGCGAAGAACGGCTCTGAACCGCAAAGAACGCGAAGAACGGCTCTGAACCGCAAAGAACGCGAAGAACGGCTCTGAACCGCAAAGAACGCGAAGAACGGCTCTGAACCGCAAAGAACGC
>SKQC01000181.1 GCA_007119175.1 Myxococcales bacterium
GTCGACGACGGCGAGCAGCTTTTTCCCCTGCAGATGGCCGGCAATAAAGCGAGCTCGAAATATTTTCTCCGCGGCGGATTCGAGTCTCTCGTCCTGCGCGCCGCCGAGCTCGAAATAGGCGGCGAAATCCGCGTGGTGACGAAGAAGGGAAAGCTCAAATCAAAGGTGATGAGCGAAGAGTCGCCACAGCAGGCATTGAATTATCTGCAAGATCTGACCGGCCAATTATTGGGCGGCGTCCACGATTATTTCTTTCCCGTCGAATTGGCCTGCAGCGCCATCGCTGAAAAATTCGACGTCCACAGCGACGCCGCTCTGAGGCAAACCGCTCAAAACCTCAAAGACAACGATTATAAAAGGGTCTCCACTGAATACGGCCCGGTCTCCAACTGGCAACACGTCGAGCCGCCAGACAGCGACGAGGCCAGAGACTATCTCCAGATCCGCTACGCTATTTTCGGCGAACTTCTCACATGACGAGCCGGCGCTGATGACCACCTTATTTTACGAAAAACCGGAGGCCCTACGCGATCTCAGCACGGAGCGCCACGGCATCATCGCCGCCTCGGCAGGGACCGGAAAAACCTACACCCTCCAGCATCTGGTGGTCGAGATTTTATTGGAGGCCGAAGGGGCTCGCCTCGACGAGATTTTGCTGGTGACCTTTACGGTGGCCGCCACCTCGGACCTGAAGGCGAAGATCCGAAAGACCCTCGAAAAGCTCATCGAGGGCTGGGAACTCGCGCGAAGCCGAGAGCTGGAATTCGCCGAATTGGTCGACGAGGACATCCGCCAATATGACCGAGAATTGGAGAGCGACGACCACTGGAGTATCGATCTCGACGGCGTCAACCAATTGCGCCAGGCATTGCGCAATTTTGACAGGGCGCCGATCTATACCATCCACGGATTTTGTCAGCGGATTTTGGTGGAGCACGCCTTTCAAAACCGGCGGCTCTTCGAGCAGGAACACGTCTCCGAAGATGACGTCATCGAGGAGGCATTTGCCGAAATGCTGCGCCGCGACGCCCGACCGGAGAGCGAAGTTGAGGATTGGATCAGAGCCTATCTGGGCTCTGGAGACAGCATCGAAAATCTGCGCGACGCCCTGGCGGGTTTTATAAAATGCACCGGCGATTATCGCCCCAAATTCAACGCCGACTTATTTGCCGACGCCGTGGCCCGATTCGTCGACGCCGTCGAAGCCACCGGATTTGAGGCCTGGCAAGAGTGCCTGTCCGGAAATTCACGGACTCTTGGCGCCATGGCCACAAACCACGGTCCCACCCTCTACGAAAACCTCAGAGATCACCGGGATCTATCGCTGCCGGAATTGGTCAGCCGCCTCGACAAAGACTGCAAAAAGGCGACGAAGTATTTTCGCGGCAAGAGCCCGCAGAAAGTGCTGACTCAGAACCATCCCATCAACGCCGCCATCGATGAACTCCTCGAAAACCAGATCAGCCTCGACGTGGCGGTGGTCAATATACTTGGCAAAAAGCTCGAAGGTCGCGTCGACGAGCTAAAGAGCCGAAATGGCTATTTTACCTTCGCCGACATGGTCCGCGTCGTGCGCGACACCCTGATCGACGGCGACGAAGAGGGTCACCTTCTGGCGAGCATACGCTCCAATTATCGATTCGGTCTCATCGACGAATTCCAGGATACGGACCGCGCTCAATGGGAGATTTTCGAGACCATTTTCGTCGACGATTCCAATGACGGCGACCGGCGCCTTTATCTGGTGGGAGATCCGAAACAGGCGATCTACGGATTCCGAGGCGGCGACGTCTATACCTACCTCGACGCCTGTGACCGACTGGAAAATCTGGGACCGGAGCGCACTTCCAGGACTTCGCTGGACCGCAATTTTCGCTCCACTCCCGCCGTCCTCAATATCTGCAACGCCATTTTTCAGAGCCCGAACATAGATCTGGGTGACCGAATAAAATACGAAAAATCGGGTGTAAAGTCGGGAAAACCGTGGTTAAACCTTCAAAATGACGAACAAAATTCGGAAATTGGACTGATTTCTCTCGAATTGAGCACGGAGCGCGAGAAGGTAAAATCCGGCGCTATCCGCAACGGAATTGCCGAGCAATACGCCCGTGAAATCTCCGATATCGTCGAGGGACGAGAGCTTCTGAAATTTCCAGATGGGCCACAATCTGACAGCGCCGATTCAACGCAGGTAGGCCCGGAACATATCTATATTCTATGCCGTCGCCGCGCAGATCTGGATACCATGGCCGACGCCCTGCGCCGCCACGGCGTGGACTTCGCCTTTTTGAAAAAGCCGGGCCTTTTTAAGACTCAGGAGGCTCGCGATGTCTACGATCTTCTGCTGGCGCTCGACGATCCCTATGATCGCTCGCGCCGCGCCCGGGCCTGGATGACGCCCTTTTTCGATCTGACGCTCTCCGATCTGAAAAATATCGCCGATATCGACGAGAGCGCCCGGATTTTCGAGAAATTATTGCGCTGGAGCCGGCTCGCCCGTCAGACCGGTTTTGCCCGGCTCTTCGACGCTATTTTGCGCGACAGCGGGGCTATTCGCCGGCGAATTTTATTGTCGCGAGGCGAAAGAGAGCTGACGAATTATCTGCATCTTTTCGAATTATTGGCCGACGACGGCGGCCGCCACGTGCGCAGCATTGCCGACCTGGCCGCCCGCTTAAAGGGCTTTATCGACGAGCGAATCGCCCCGGACGGCGCGGATACCGACCAGCAACGCATCGAGACCGAAGACAAGGCGGTCCAACTTTTGACGATCCACGCCAGCAAGGGATTGCAGCGCGGCGTCGTATTCGTCATCCCCCGCCTCAGCCGCCTCAACCACCGAAAACCGCTTCGCTTTCACGACCAGACCGGCCACAGCGAGCATCGCCGCGTGGAGTGGCACGACAGCAAAAAACGCATGCCCGCCGACCAGGCCGATCAATACGAAGAAGAGCTCATCGCCGAAGAGCTGCGCCTTGCCTATGTGGCTCTGACACGGGCGGAATTATTGATCTACGTTCCGAGTGCCGAAGAGGACTCGCCGATCTACAAAAAGATCAAAGGCGATCCCTTCATCGATATTATCGACCGCATCCACGCCATCGGCGACGACCACGAGGCAGCGCGCCACATCGAGGTCCGCCGGCGCACCATCGACGTCGAGGAAATTCGCCCCGACACAGACCAGGTCCGCACCAGCCTCGAGGACTTCAGCGTCGACACAGCGCTCATCTCCGCCCCGGCAGACGAAGAGGCGTTCTTGAAAAAGCGCCGCGAGCTGATGCTTCGCCGCTGGGAGGTGACCTCGTATAGCAAGCTCAAGCAACGGGGCCGCACCTCTCATAGTGAAGACGAAAAAAGCGACGACGACGCTCCCACGGGTGTCCTCCCGGGCGGCATGGCAACCGGTAATTTTTTACATCTCGTCTTAGAGGATATCGACTACGAATTGGTCGACCAATACGAGCTTCAGGAGTGGCTGGACGACGAAGATCTGCACCAATTTTTCGTCGACCGCGCCCGCCGCTACGGACGCTTCGAGCCCGGCGCCATCGATCGGGCCAAGGAGATCGTCTACGACACCTTAAAAGCCCCCGTCGAGCTGGCTGGCGACACCACCATCGACGGCGTGCGCCGCCTCGATCCCCGGCGCGTGCGCCGCGAAGTGGAGTTTTTATTTCCCGTCGCCGAACCAGACGACGATCGAGACGCCTGGCGCAGGCATTTTTTATCCGGCGCCGAGGTCCGCGGCGGCTTCGCCACGGGCATCGTCGATCTGCTCTTCGAATACGACGGAAGATTATATTTCGCCGACTGGAAAAGCGACCGCGCCCACCCATTCGACGACACTGCGATCGCCGATCTCATCGAGTCGCGCTACGCGACCCAGGCCAATCTATATAGCCTCGCCTTATGCCGGATGCTCGGCATCGACACAGAGGCTGAATACGACGAGCATTTCGGCGGCTATTTTTATTTTTTCGTCCGCGGCATGCGGCCCGACGAGCCGGGCCGGGGCATCTTTGGTGATAAGGTCGATTGGCCCACGTTGCGCGCCTATGAACGTCGTTTACTCGGCGCGGTTCGAGACGCGAAGGTCGCCGAGGCGAGGTTGCCCGGCGCTAATCCAGATTGGGTAATCTAATGACTGACGCACAAACCGATCTCTTCGATCAACCCGACGGGCAGCCCTCGGAATATCCGTCATCGGCGGATCATCCGACCGGTCAACCAACCGGTCACCCCGACGTCGATCTGGGCAGATTTTCCTTCGATCCGGTGCTCACCGCCCATCTCATCGCCTCCGGCCTCAGCCGCGGCCGGGTGCGCCTGGCCGGCGAGCTGGTTGAGATGGAACCCGGCCTTCTTCCAGAGGAGCGAAGAGCGCTATTTATGGCCGTCATCATCGGCCTCGAAGCCCAGGCTCAGGGCAGCACCTTCGTGCCTCTTCCGTCGGCCGGCGATTATTTTGCGGGGCGCCTCCGGGCGTTGATCCCGAAAGAGCTGGCCGCCACGTCGGGCTGGGAGCCTGCCGAGCTGGCATCGACGCTCCAGACTTTGACTGTCCGCGACGAACTGTATCTGATGGGCCGCGACGACGACTGGAAACCCCTGGTGGTCAGCGACGAGAGGCTTTATCACCAGCGAATGATGCTCCACGAAATGAGGCTCGTCGAAGCCCTGGCGGAGCGACTCGGGAGCGCCGATCGTTCTATTGACGCGGAGCAACTCGAGGCGGCCTTCAACGACCTCAACGAACGCCAGCCCCTGTCGAAAAGTGGGGATCCCATCGAGCTCAACGACGAGCAGCATCAGGCTTTGTCGATGGCGCTTCGCCGTCCGCTGACATTGATCACCGGTGGTCCAGGGACGGGAAAGACATCGATCGTCGTCTCCATTTTACGAATGCTCCTTCGGCTCGGTACCGCGCCGCAGTCCATCGCCCTCGCCGCGCCGACCGGCAAGGCGGCCAATCGCATGGCGGAGTCGATCTACGACCAGCTCGACGCTCTCGACGATCCGGCCGAAGAAGATCGAAGGCTCTTTGAGGACCTCGAAAAACCGCGGACCCTCCACCGGCTGATGGGCTATTCGCCGCGCCGAGATCGCTTTAATCACCACGCCGAAAATCCACTGCCCCATCAAATGGTCATCGTCGATGAAGCGTCGATGATCGATTTATTTTTAATGGAGCACTTATTGCGCGCCGTAGCCGACGACGCTCAATTGCTGCTACTGGGCGACGCCGACCAACTGCCCTCCGTCGATACGGGGGCCGTATTGCGCGATCTGATCCCGAAAGCCGGCGATGACGAGGCACCGACGGCCCACGCCGCAACACGGCTTCAGACCAGTTATCGAATGCGCGCCGAGGACCCGGCGGGCCGCCAGATCTTGAGTTTTGCACAGGCGGTCCGCGACTACGATGAAAGCGGCCAATTTCAAGCACCGGAGACCTTTTCTGAGCTCTCGAAAGGTGCCGACTTTCCGGATGGCCTGCATCTGTGGCAGCCCGCCATGGACGCCGAAGGTCAGCCCAAACTCGGCAATTTCACCGACTGGTGGTTCTCCGAACTCGTGCTCGGCGGCGATCGAAAAACATGGAGTCAGCGACTAAATCACGCCCACGGATGCGATGCGGAGGGAATGCTCACCGAAGACGCCCGGCGGCGGGTCCGTCGACTGCTTCGACACTACGATCGGGCGCGGATCTTAACGCTGACCCGGGTATTTTCGACGGGCTCAGAACAGCTCAACGCCGCCTTCCACAGAGCCACGGCAGCTCTGGGGCAGACGCGTCTGGAGGCGGAATTTGATTTTCACCCCGGCGAACCGGTGATGATGCTGCGAAATGACTACGACCGAAATCTCTTCAACGGCGACCAGGGAGTGGTCGTCTGGTGTGAGGGAATCAACGAGTCCGGCGAGCGAGATCTATCGCTGATGGCTGTCTTCGACCGCGCCGGCGAGCTGATCACCTATCCGCTCACCGAGCTGCGCGACGATCTGGAGCACGCCTTCGCCATGACCGTCCACAAGGCACAGGGCTCGGAATTCGAGCGCGTCGCCATGGTCCTTCCCGGCCACCCGATGCCTCTTTTGAACCGCGAGCTATTATATACGGGATTGACCCGCGCCAGCCGCGGTGTGTTGATTGTCGGTAAGGGGGAGCTTCTGGAAACGGGCGCCGCCAACCGCAGCGAGCGATTCAGCGCCGTCGGCGAGAAGCTCAAGCAGTACTGACCCGGAAGGGATTTACAGGTATTTCTCGATGGTCGTCATGATATCGAGGCAATCCACCAGATCCGTGACGTAATCGAGCTTATGGGAGGGAATGATCACCAATGGCGACAGGGCATAGCTGTCGATCCAGTCCTCGTATAATTGGTGAAGCTGGCGTAGATAGGATAGAGGGATATTTTTTTCCATATCGCGGCCCCGGGCGGCGATTCTCTTTTGCACCGCTTTGATGGGGCAGCGAAGATAGATCATCAGATCCGGGGGCTGGATCTGGGTCCGCACCGATTCGTAGAGATGGCGATAGGTTTTGTAGTCGCGCTCGTCCATCAATTCGTTCTGGTAGAGATTTTCGGCAAAGATCTCCGCATCTTCCCAGATCGTGCGGTCTTGAATGACATTTTGATGGGTGGCGTCGAGGCGCTGATGGAGCCGAAATTTGGCGGTCAGAAAATAGATCTGACTGGCGAAACTCCACTTTTCCATATCCTCGTAAAAATCGGACAGATAGGGATTTTCCTCATTGGGCTCGAAGAAGGGCTTGATATCGTAGCGCTGGCATAAAAATTCGACGATAGAACTTTTACCAGCACCGATGGTACCGGCCACGGCGATATATCGGCGCGACGGATCGCGCACCGGGGCCTCTAAAGCGGCCAGAGATTGTTCTCGGGCCGCCGGTCGCGAGCGATCGACTTCGATGATCTGGCGAGGATCGGTGGACTGTGTCATGGTCGGTGAGCGAAGCAGTGGCAGGCAAAAAACCAATCAGCGAGGAACCCAATTATGGACGTAGAAATCGACGGCGACGAGCTGGCCGTATTCTCAAAAGTGGTGGGACCGATTCAAACATCGATTTACGTTATCGGCTGTAAGGAAACCAACCAGGCGGTGATCATCGATGGCGGTGGCGATATCGACGATTTATTAACGACCATCGACGAGCAGGGATGGGAGTTAAATGAGATATGGCAAACCCACGCCCATATTGACCACGTCGCCGGCCTCACGGAGCTAAAAGAGGCCCGGGATGTCCCGATTTTATTGCATAAAGCGGAACAACCGGTCTACGACGCCGCCGTCCAACAGGGCATGATGTTCGGTTTCCAGATCGAGCCATTACCAGCAGTTGATAAATACGTCGAAGAGGGCCAATTCGTCAACGTCGGAAACTTAAAAGCCAGGGTGATGTGGCTGCCCGGACACAGCCCGGGATCGGTGGCGTTTTACTTCGAAGATCGCGATCTATTTTTCGGCGGCGACGTCGTATTTAAGGGTAGCATCGGCCGCGTCGATCTGCCGGGATGCGACCCGCAGGCGATGGTAAAATCACTTCGACGGGTCAACGAATTACCGGAGGAAACGATTATCTTCCCCGGCCACGGACCACACACCACTGTGGGTCAGGAACAACAATCAAACCCCTATTTTTGACTCTAAGCGTTTAGCTCGCGGCCAGCCTGGCCGCTTTCTTTTAAATCGTTAACCAAATGGGGTCCGCGGCCAGCCTGGCCGCTTTCTTTTAAATCGTTAACCAAAGAAGATTGCCACCAATAAGACGATGATCGCCAAAATGAATACCCCTATCCCGACCAGGAGCCACAGAATTTCCGGCTTCGACGGTGTTTCTACCTGGTGACTCGCCGTTTCTTCGCGGCGAAAGCGATCGCGTGAGGGCTGATCTTTTTTTTCCTCACCATCGATCGATGGAGCCCTGCTCAGGTTCTGAGGTAAATTTTCCACAGAAGGCGGCGGGATCAATTCTTCTGAATCGTTTTGCTGGGCCCTCTGGACGGCGGGGCGCTCAGCGGGGCGCTCGATGGCCGTGGCGTCGCGATCTATTGATTTTTCCGATGGTCGTGGCGGAA
>SKQC01000417.1 GCA_007119175.1 Myxococcales bacterium
AGGTGCGAGAGTTACTTCAGGCCCATGTGCGCCGCAATCCACGGCGCCCAACACAGCACAATCCCGGGTTGTCGACGAGCCTGGAAGAGGTGATTTTGCGAACTCTCGACAAGCGACCCGACGAGCGCTTTGCCTCAGCGCCGGAGATGATCGGCGCCCTGGAGTGGGCGCTTCATGAACCGCAGAAAAGCGAGACGTCGACTGCAGTGCCCGATGGCGCGGTCAATCAAGAGCAATTGGAGACTCTCCAATGGTCTCGTCCAGCGGAAAAGAAATCGCCGGATGATCCGCCTGGCCCCTCATTTGGAGGATTCTTCAAAAATTGTCTGCGCGCAGCCCTGGTATTAATGGCAAGTACCGGTGCCGAGGGGGGGACTGATGAGCGCCACTATTTGAATCGAGGCTCGAATCCGGTGGTCCCTTTTCGATAATCGGCGACCGTTGAGCAGAAAATATGCCCACACCGTTGCTGCCAGGAGCACAATTACAGCGAGGTATTCCGGGGGATTGCGCGGTATCTTGACACCACTCTGCATAAACGTATGGTGTGCAAGGAGAATTCCAGTGAAACCGAACTCACTCTTCGAATGAGTCGAATGGTCGGGTTCGACGTCAGAGTTGCCACCGAGTTTAGGTTGCCCAACGAAAGAGGCTGGAAAGATTCGCTCGCAAGGACGTCGATGCGCAGTCAAATAGCCGTCGACGACCAAGAACCGCCGGCACGTGCCGAGGATTCGGCAAAGATGAAATGTGCGGCATTTAACAGGACAACAGAACTGCTGTTGAGGAGAGAGTTAGAATGAGAAACGGAAATTGTACAAATGGTCTCCGCCGCGTGGCATTGCTCGCGGTGGCGGCTTTTCTTTTAGTCTTCACCGCCGCATGTGGTGACGATGATTGCGCCGAGGGAGAAACGCTCGTCCAACTCGGTGAAGGTGGAGATGAAGTCTGCCTGGCGACCTGCGAGGATGATACCGATTGTGCCGATGGCGAATATTGCCATAGCGAGGGAGTATGCGACGAGGACTCCAACGGTAATGGCGACGAGTGCACCGACGACACCGATTGTGACGACGGTGAGGAATGCTCCGCTGACAACGAATGCGTGCCCGAAGGTGGCAATGGCGATGAATGCACCGATGCCTCAGATTGCGCGGCGCACGAGATGTGCGACGACGGTCAATGCGTCGACGATCCGGACATCGATGTGTGGTGCCAGCTCGGCCAAAACAACCTCCTTCAGTCCAACCACGACGGCGAAGTCGAGTGCGAAGAAACGGAAGATTGCACCGACCTCTTCGGCGAAGGGTTTGACTGTGACACCGACGAAAATGTCTGTGAGCCGGTCGACGCCTGCGACGACGACGAAAATCCCTGTGAAGGCGAAGATGTCTGCGATGTGGTCGACGGATTTACTCAGTGCATCGACGAAGGTCGTGTCGACGAATGCGATACCAATGAAGAGTGCGAAGACGACTATGACGAAGGCTATACCTGTGATGACGATGGTGATCACACCGTTTGTGTAGCGCCTCCGACCTGTGAAGACGATGGTGGTTGCGAGGAAGACGAAGTCTGTCACTTCGGCGTCTGCATCGAAGAAGATGACGGCGACGATAACGGCAATGGAAACGGCAACGGCAACGGCAACGGCGACGAGATGTCGGACGAGGAATTGTGCGAGACCTACTGCCATCTGCTGTGGGGATGCATCGGCGAAGAATGCGAGGTGCAGCAAAGCATTGTCGACGAGATCGAAGAAGAGTGTCTTGACGGTGGAGGCGGCGAACCTGGTTGTTATGCCGATCTGGCCGATGCCAATACTGGCGACCAGGCTCGTGAAGAGATCTATGAATTCGTCTTTACTGACTGGACTCAACTGGACGGTGAAGAAGTAGTATTGCGCGAAGAGCCGAATACGTGTTCCGACATGGAGTGGGCTCGATGCGGGCCGCAGGGACTGGCCGATTTCTGTCCCTCCTGTGAAGCTCCAGGAAATCTCGGAGCTTCGTGCACCGATAGCGAGGAATGTGATCCGGGAAGCCTGCTCTTTGGTCAATGCACGGCAGACGATCCCGACGCGCCAGAAGGTACCGAGGAAGAAGGAATTTGTCTGGCTGGCCAGTGCGGACTGGCGCAAGACGCAATGGAGGGCAACACCTATCCCGGCCACGGCTGCGGTGACAGTGGCGCCTGTGCGGCCATTGATAGCGGTGGGCAGTTGTTCGGGATGTGCTTTGGAACTTGTAATTCCAACGCAGATTGTGACGAGGGCAGTGCCTGTCAACTGCTCGGTCCTTCCTTTTTCCAAGATCAGCAGACCGGCGAGTATAACCCGGCCGGTGTCTCAAAGTCTTGCTTCCCGGCGTGTGAAAGCGACGCCGATTGTGGCGACGGAGCACGCTGCAACGACGAAGGTAATTGCGAATTTCAGTGTGATGGTCCGGAAGCCGAGGGCCTTTGCGCCGACATGGGCGGTACCTGCGCTGTTGACGCCGACTGATTCGGTGTCCGGGATAACCCGGACCTGATGATTTAGAGCCCGGAGGTTTTTGACCTCCGGGCTTTTTTTTATGCGCGAAGAGCTTCGATATAGCCGTCCAGGTTGGAGGGTGGACAAAAAAAGACGCAAAATTCGCAGAAAAATGGCGATAACAACTAAGGGAGGGTCACGACAGCCACCGGTGTTTTTTCGGAGAATTCGATGGGACAGGCCAATTCAGACGGTATTCGCCGCGTCTTGAATCGCTACAGTGATATCATCCTGGCAGCCCTGGTGATCGGGATCATCGCCATGATGATCGTGCCGCTTCCCACGTTTTTGCTCGATCTGTTGCTGACGCTGAATATCACCCTGGCGGTCACCCTGCTGATGGTCAGTCTTTATATCCCGAGCGCGCTGAAAATCGCGGCGTTTCCGGCGATATTGTTGATTACAACGCTTTTTCGACTCGCTCTCAATATTTCGTCGACGCGACTGATTTTATTGCAGGCCGATGCCGGGGAGGTGATCGATTCCTTCGGCCATTTTGTGGTGCAGGGAAATTACGTCGTTGGCGCCGTGATTTTTCTAATTTTGACACTGATTCAATTTCTGGTCATCGCCAAGGGCTCGGAGCGGGTCTCCGAGGTGGCGGCCAGATTCACGCTGGACGCTCTTCCGGGAAAGCAGATGTCCATCGACGCTGATCTGCGCGCCGGGGCTTTCGATCTCGACGAGGCACGGCGGCGCCGGGCATTGGTCCAGAAGGAAAGCCAGTTATACGGGGCGATGGACGGGGCGATGAAATTCGTCAAGGGAGATGCCATTGCCGGAATTATTATTACGTCTATCAATATCGTCGCTGGGATCATCATCGGCGTCATCCAACTTGGGATGCCCGCAGGGGAGGCGGCGCAGACCTATACATTGCTGACTATTGGCGACGGGCTCGTCAGCCAGATTCCAGCGCTGCTCATCGCTACCACGGCGGGGATCATCGTCACCCGGGTGGCCTCAGAGGATGAGGGAAGTCATCTGGGCGGCGATATTTTCGCTCAGATACTCGCTCAGCCGAAAGCGCTGGCCATCGCCGCCGGGTTACTAATGGTTTTGGCCATCGTTCCCGGGCTTCCATTCGTTCCGTTTATGTTTCTGGCGGTAGTGGTCGGTCTGGTGGCCTTCGGAGTGTTGAAGGCCGACAGAGCGGGCCTGGGCGGATTGGCGGCCGCCGAAGAGGAGACCGTCGAAGAAATCGAACGAGAAGCCGAGGAGGGCGCGCGGCAGGCGAGAGCGATGGTTCCGGCGGTGACACCACTGTCGCTGGAGCTGGGGGTCGGATTGAGCGGGGCTATCGAGGGTGAGCGCGCGGACTGGCTGCGCGAGACCATTCCCTCGATGCGCGAGGGGGTATTTTTCGAGCTCGGCGTCAAGGTTCCGGGGGTACGCGTGCGCACCGACAGCGGAGCGTGTCAAAGCGATGAGCTATTGGTCCAGCTCGACGAAGTTCCCGTCGAGCAGACGTCGGTACCGCTCGGCCATGTGCTGGTCAACGACGGTCCCGAAGGGCTGGAGGTCTTCGGCGTGGATGCTCGGCCGACCACCCATCCGGTGACTAATGGTGAGGCGGCCTGGGTGGCCAAAGAAGACGCCTCCATCGTCGAGGAGGCCGGCTATGCCACCTGGGATGAAGCGGAATATATTGTGTTGGAGATGACGGCGGCGTTGCAGAAGAACGCCCATCAATTCGTCACTCTACAATCTGTTCGCGGGATGCTCGATCAGTTGGAGGGGCCTTATCCGGCGGCCGTCCAAGAGGTGGTTCCAAAATTGCTGGGGCTCCAGGAACTCACCGAGATATTGCGCCGACTTGCAGAGGAGGGAATCTCGCTTCGAAATCTTCCCCGTATTCTGGAGACGCTGGCCGACCGGGCGCGGATTGAGAAAAATCCCGTCAAATTAACCGAGCAGGTGAGGGCGGGACTGCGCACCTATATTACTCATCGCTATTCCGGAGGTGACGGCAGCGTGTTGGTCTATCTGATGGAACGCGAAATCGAGGAGACGATCCAGAGCGCGGTCCAGCTCACGGAAAAAGGCAGTTTCTTGAGTCTATCTCCGGCGGTGACCCGGGAGATTTTGGACGCCGTGCGCGATGAGATTCAGGGCGATGTAGACGGTGGCCGGACGCCGATTTTATTGACCGATCAGAAGGTGCGTCGGTATCTGAAGCGGTTGATCGCCATTGAATTTCCAGAGGTGACGGTATTGGCCTATCAGGAGCTCGATCCGGCATTGACGATTCAGCCGCTGGGCAGAATCCGGGTCGGCAAAAAATAGTACTGTTATGGCGACTCGGCGTGCGCTTCATCAAGCTGTGGCGGCGCCAGAGGAGCGATTCCACCGTCGGCGCTAAAGGTGGCGTTGATAGTGCGGGCGATGGTCTCTCGGGCGGTATCATCGTCGAGGTGGCGGGTGTGGGTTTCGACGAACATGCGATTAAACCACATCGTCTTGCCCGTATTGACGTCCACTAATTTGGCCTGAAAGTGACTGCTCACACAGGGGCGCGGGAGTTCGGCCGGGGCCGAAGGGATGAGGGTGATCTGGGCGTATGGTGTAAAGTCATCGGCGCTAACACGGCAGGTGCCCTGGCTGTGGTAGACGATCTCGCCGAAGAGCAGGGTATCGACGGGGAAAGCTTGCCGCGATGCGAGGTCGGTCAAGGTTTGAACCTCGATGGAATGAGAGCGCTCGCCGGGCAGAGGCTCGAAGTAGAAATTCAGGGCCTGGCGAAGTCGGATTCCATCGTCAAAATCACTCCATGCATCGGCGTCGCGGAGATGGTGGCGGAGAGTGGGCCCGTCGATGACCTCAAACCCCATCTGACGCAGCGCTTCGGCGGCGACGGCCTCGTATTCATCGGCCAATTCAGCGCGTGTATCGGCGTCGAGCCCAAAGGAGCCGGCGCTATAAAAAGGGGCGATGGCCACCGATTGGATGTGGCGTTCCTCGAAGTCACTGCGGACCCCCACATCCGGTGTGCTGGCACAGGAGGCCAGAAGGGCGGTGGCGGCGATGAGCGCCGTCAGCGATGAGAGCGACGAAAAGAGAGTGATAGCCTGGCGATCGGATCGGTTCACGCGTGATCCCCTTAAAGGCGTCGGCATTTTAGCCGGGAAACGAGTCGAAGGGTGCACTCTGCAAGAATAGCGTCGTATGTCCAAAAACTGAACACTGCTCGCAAAAATGACAGCCCCAACCGCGTTATAAGACGGCTTTAAAGACCCGCAAAATTCCCTGATCCCAGGCGATGCGATGGGTGACGCCCGTGCCCTGCTGGATGGTATCTTTATTCTCCACATACCAGCGATAAGAGCGGATCAGGGCATCGGCGTTGCTGTATTGTGGTGTCCAGCCGAGCTTTTCACGGGCTCGCGAGACATCGACGTAGGAGTCCTTGTCGGCTGTGCCGTACACCCATTCATAAAGCGGCGACAGCCCGGTGCGCTCAAAGCTTCGCAGGGCCAATTTTACGGCGCCGGCGGGCGTGGCCATCGGCCGGGCACCGGTGCCGGCGTACTCGCAGACGGCACTGATATCGTCGTTGACCGTGTCGAAGTCGGTGGCGCCGATATTGAAATTATCGTTGGTCTTGTCCTCCGGGCCGGTGACGGCAAGCCAGATCGCGTCGGCCAGATCCTCGACCTCTAAAAGTTGGTAGCGATTGGTTCCATCGCCGATGACGGGAATCTTTTTGCCGCTCTCAATCCAATCGTACAAGATCTGAAATACGCCCAGTCGCTCGATGCCGATAAAGGTCTTGGGACGAATGATGGGCACACATAGATCGAAGTTGCGAAAGGTCTGACAGATATGCTCGGCTTCGATCTTCGACTCTCCATAGGCGCCGACGCCGACCAGGGGATCGTCCTCGTTAATCGGGTGATGATCGGGGACGCCGTACACGGCGGTCGAGGAGATAAAAACCATCCTCGGGATCTCGTGGCGCTCGCAGGTGCTCAATACGTTGAGCGTGCCGCGGATATTGATGTCGTAGATCTCGGCAGGGTCCCATAGCGGGAGCGCCGCTGCGCCATGGACGACGGCGTCGATCGGCTCGCGTCGGGCCAGGGCGTCGAGTAATTCAGTGTCGCGAACGTCGCCCTGGATAAATTGACATTGTTCCGGATACTCGTGGCGGGCAAAGGGGGCGATATCGATGAGCAGAATGTGCTCAACGCCCTGTTCGGCGAATTTGCGGGCTACATGCAGACCCAGAAAGCCGGCACCGCCGGTGATCAATACGCGAGTGGGATTGGAGTTGCTCATAAGGTTCGGCCTGTTGGCTCGGAAAAGGTGTGTCGACCAGATCCGGTAAACCAACCGTCGGTGAATGTCAATTGAGACTGCGCTTTGCATGCTATTGCACCCATCTGGATTCCTTGCTACTGCTGGTGTCCAGTACGATGAATCCCTCGCTACAGACGAGCTTTCGAGGTATATCGATGGGCATTAGCTGCGAAAATTGCGGTCGTGAAAACGAGGACGGATTTAAATTTTGTCTGGGCTGCGGGTCGGCTCTAAATTCGCCAAAGAAACAGGCCAAACAAAAAGAGCCAGTAATGAACGATTGTCCCGAGTGTGGAACGCAGGTTCCGGATGGATTTAAGTTCTGTGGTGCCTGTGGTGCCTCTCTGGAGGATACGGGCAGTGCTTCACAGTCGCGGGAAGCGACAGGAAAAAAGCGCCAGGTTGGCGCGGCATCGCCAGCCGAGTCCAGCGGAGAGAGCCTCGGTGAATTGACGGTCATCCGCCCCGACGGAACAGAAGGGGCGCGGATCCCGGTCACGAAAGGCGGCACCCAGCTCGGTCGAGACAGTGATTTCGAGGTGCTGGCCAACGATCCGTTTCTGGCGCCGAAGCACGCCGAAATTCGCCACGAAGGCGGTGGCCTAAAGCTTGAGAGCCTCGATGAGGTCAACGGGGTATTCTGGCGGCTTCGCGACGATGTGGAATTGCAAAATGGCGATCTGCTTCGCATCGGTCAGGAGCTATTGCGATTTGAGATGTTCTCCAAGGTGGAGCCCCTCAACGGCACAAACGGAGGTCAGGATGCAGCGCTTCCCAAGGGAAGTCCAAATCCGGGCATCTGGGCGAGATTGGCTCTCGTCAGCGGTCCCGATCTGGAGACCCGGGCATTTGTCATCTCCTCTGACGACGTGACGATCGGCCGGGAGTTGGGAGCGATATTATTTCGCGACGACGGATTCGTATCCGGAAAGCACGCCCGGATCTATCGCGACGAGGGTAAAGTTTTTCTGCGCGATCTGGGAAGCAGCAACGGCAGCTATATCCGGATCCGTAAAAAGCGATCGCTCAGCAATGGCGATTTGATTTTGATGGGCCAGCAACTTCTGCGGGTCACCATCGGATAAGCCGTTCAGTCACTGATAGTAGCGAGGGCGGGGAGTTCGCGAAGGGCATTGCGGTCGAAGAATTGATCCATGGCCGCTGTGACCAGATCGGGCAATTCCAGGGGGGCGACGTGTGTCCCGCCGGGGACGATAACCAGCTCGCTGCCGGGGATCAGTTCCGCCATCTCCGAGGAGCGAAA
>SKQC01000224.1 GCA_007119175.1 Myxococcales bacterium
GATGATCATCTCCCGGGCGGTAATGGGGGGAGAGAAATTTTTTTGTGAGAATGGCGATATGAGCGCTAAATATGGGGCCGATGATCATCTCCCGGGCGGTAATGGGGGGAGAGAAATTTTTTTGTGAGAATGGCGATATGAGCGCTAAATATGGGGCCGATGATCATCTCCCGGGCGGTAATGGGGGGAGAGAAACTTTTTTTGTGAGAATGGCGATATGAGCGCTAAATATGGGGCCGATGATCATCTCCCGGGCGGTAATGGCGCGGGCGGTAATGGCGCGCTGTGGTCGTGTCTGAGAATTGCGACCGAAGCGGTTTTCAGACACGCCCTGAGCACAGATCTGGGACCGCTCTCGGTCTCGTACACGATCCCGATCCCGATATCGATCCCGTGAGGGGTAGGGCGAAAGCTCCGATGATCGAGGCATGCGAACTACCCCACCGCCGCTGCGCGGCACCTCCCCTGGGAGGGGAGGAGGCCTGGTTTGCGGGAGTCCCCCACCGCCGCTGCGCGGCACCTCCCCTGGGAGGGGAGGAGGCCTGGTTTGCGGGAGTCCCCCACCGCCGCTACGCGGCACCTCCCCTGGGAGGGGAGGAGGCCTGGTTTGCGGGAGTCCCCCACCGCCGCTGCGCGGCACGTCCCCTGGGAGGGGAGGAGGTCTGGTTTGCGGGAGTCCCCCACCGCCGCTACGCGGCACGTCCCCTGGGAGGGAAGGGAGCCATCTTAGCTGTTCGACTCGTGGTTTTTTACCGTCGGTGGGATGACGTTTCCGGAGGCCTGAAGGCGAAGGGCTTCCGGGTGGGCGCGGTAGTGGCTTCGCACCACGTCGGCCAGGGTTTTGCGGACCTCATCGCCGACGGCAGTCGGCGTCTCGTCGGGCAGTGTGTCGACCAGTTTTTGCAATAATTCGTCCTGGGGGGAGGGCATGCGATCTCGCCAGGAGGCGAGGAGGTCGCGATCGACGAAGGATGGAAGCGAGGCCAATATCCCCAGGTCATTCTGGTCGTGAACGAGGAGCCCGGAGGTCGTTCCGCGATCCAGAGTCAGGACCTGAAAAAAATAAACCGTATGGTAGGCCAACTGCTCGTCATAATCTTGTTCAGTTGGCGACGGATGCTCGCCCAACGCCTCGTCGAGCAATTCGGCGTAGCAATCGATGACGGCTTCGCCAAAATCTGTAGCGAGTCTTCTGTCGGCGTCGAGGTCGTTCGTCGCGTAGCCCTCGAGATAAAAGTGGGAGACCCCGCGGTGGCGTTTTAAGGCGGGGATAAAAAAGTAGCGCTCACCCTGGGTTCGTCCCTCCTCATAGAGATCGTTTGCGCTGTCGCGAAGCATGGCGTCAAAGCGCTCAGTGTGGGCCGGCGATGGAATCGAGGGATTTAAGTCGGCCATTATCCGCCAATAACTCTTTTCGTCCCGGAGCTCGGTCCAGCTTATATGCATATGCATTGACGGAGCATGTGGATTGTCGGGATGGATGATAGTCGACAGCGCCGTTGCCGAGCCGAGTCGCTTGTCGGGGATATCGTCGTAGTGGACGGTGGAGATGTTGATAGAGGCGCGGTTGAATACCGGAGAGAGGGCTTTGGCGTAGCGGCGACCGCCGCCGTGGCGCCCCTGATCGCGAAGCCAGTCGATGGGCGACAATCCCTCATCGTCGCCGTGCGCCGCTGCCACAGATTCGAGTCGGTCGACGAGCTGGTGTTGAAGCTCGGTGACCACCTGTCGGGCTTTTGCAGCTTCTTCGGATTGAGGAAGCGTGATCGGAGAATCAACGGACATATTTTAGTGCTCGCGCGGGGAAACGAATTTTGAGATTGGCCATCGGCGGTGTGTAAAACGGCCGGGCAGAAGACAATCTTCCCTGGTTTTAGTCGGCTCGTTTTTCGTCTAGCCAATTTATCACCGCTCCGTTGCGATCGACGAGTTCACCGTGGACCTCGTCCCAGAACATGCCGCCGTCGGCATCGGCAAAGCCAATAAATTCACCCCGTTCGTCGATAAGCCACAATCCGGCAGCTCCCTCAAAGGCGATGCCCTCATCGAGCCACACCGGTGGGTGGATGCCTTCGGGGAAGGGATCGAGCTCTTCGGTGGACAGGCCCTCGTCGCGATTGACGATCCGATGTGGCTCGTCGGCGTCGGGGTCGGTGACCAAAATAGAGGCATATCCAAGGGGCGAGGCCGTCCAGGCCACGCGCGCTCCCTGCGGGGCAATGGCGGGCGCCCAGCCCAGCGAGTAGCCGAGCTCAATATCGTAGAGGAGTCCGTCGTTTAAGCTGCGAGCTCGCAATTGCTGGCCGTCGTCGCCGCTGCGGATATAGGCGATGCAACATCCATCGGTGGCGACGCTTATCTGAGAGCTGATATCGTCGTCGACGACAGACTCCGCCCGCTGTGATGTGTCGCCGGATAGCTGTATGGCAACCAGCGTTCCGTCAATGCCGAGCGCCAACAACGTGGCGTCATCGCCGATAATACGAACCTCGGAGGTGATTTCGGTGTCCAGCGGCCAGTCGATGAGTTCGTCGCCATCAAAGAGCATCGGCTCGTAGCGAAGAGGACCATCGGTTCGCTCGCCAACTTCGATGGGATCTCCCAATACCCGCCAGTCGCCGTAAATGGCCAATACGTCGTGGTCTTCAAGCTCGCTTCCAATCGCTCCCGGCGCATATTCCACAGCCTGTGGAGTCGTCGCCTCCGCCGGCTGACTCACCGGGTTTTCTCCCGTTGAATCGGAGCGGTCGCAGCCGCCTAAAGCGACAACGGCGACGGCCAAACACGCCGTTTTTCGAAAGGGCAACTTCGATCGGCGCTGCCACAATAGACCCAATAAGCTCGCCACGAGCAGCCAGGCCAATCCGCCCGGTCCGCCGGTGGAAGTGGTGGCACAACTGGAGGTCGATAAATCCTCTTGCTGAGCGGCAGCTCCACTGCCGGCGTCGGCCAATGCGCCCACGTCGTCGCCGTCGCCATCGCTGCTGCCTGTGTCGGTCTGGCCATCGTCCCAGCTCGGATCGCCGGGCTCGTCGGGCTCATCGGGGTCATCTTCTTCTTCATCGCACCAATCGGCGCGGCAGTGGCCCTGGCCCATTCGAATCGTGCTGTAGAATTTTCGGGCCGTCCAACCGCCATCGTCCGTAAATTGGTTGAATCGCGGGTAGGCGTCGAAATCGCCGTCGGTATAGCGCTCGCAGCTCAGGCCTTCGTCGGATCGGCCGCAGAGGGCGCCGCGTTCTTCGCCGTCGATATTAGTGATAAAGAGCGGACCGTGCGACGCCCTGGCGTCCCAGCCGGCGCCATTCGACCACTCCGGTCCGTCCCAGCGGGTGACGTCGTCGCCGTCGACTCGATAACAGCGCATCCCGGCGTTGGCCCGGATGCATAGATCGTCGGAGCCGTCGCCGGTGACGTCGCCGACGCGCAATGTGGCGTAATTGGTGGGGTCGGACCACCCGCTGTCATTGGACAGACCGCCGAGTTCGACGCGATCGGAGAATTCCTCGCCGTCGAAGCGATAGCAAAATAGAGCGCTCGCGCTGCGGGCGCAGAAGGCCATGGTGCCGTCGCCGTCGATATCGGCGAGTCGGATCGATGGCCAGTAGATGATATTGCCCCAACCATTGTCGTCGATCATTAGATTGCTCTGGGTCAAAGACTCGAATTCCTCGCCGTTGAAGCGATAGCAGCCAAAGCCGTCGGGCTTGCGAATACAGACGTCGTCGCGGCCGCTTCCATCGACATCACCGACGCGAATCGTGCCGTAATACCGGGCGCGATCATAGCCCTCGGCATTTGACCAATCGGGCCCATCGATGCGCTCGCCGAAGCCCTCTTCCGTCGATAGATAGCAGCGCCAGCCGCTGGCTCCCCGGGCACAGATATCGTCTCGACCGTTGCCGTTGATATCGGCGAGTCGCATCGTCGTATAATATTGGGGGTTATCCCAGCTTCCGTCGTTGGACCACGATGAGAGGTCGTCGAATTTTTCGAAGCCATCGCCGGTGGAGCGCCAGCAGCGAAATCCCTGGGAGTGTCTGGCGCAGACATCGGCCCGGCCGTCGCCGTCGACATCACCCATGCGGATTGTCGAATAATATTGCGGCGATCCCCATCCATCTTCTTCGGCAAGAAGCGACGAGGAGGCCGATTCGCTCCAGCCGTCGCCATCGGGCTCAAAACAGCGAAATCCGGAGTAAAAGCGGGCGCAGATATCCTGGATGCCGTTGCCGGTGACATCGGTTGTGCTGGGCATCGTATAGGCGTGAGGCGCCTGGTGCAGAAGCTCAACCTCGCAGACATCGCCGGAGTCCACCGTGCCGTCGCAATTGTTGTCCGTGCCGTCACAGACCTCCGTCGAGGGCACACAGCCGCAACTGGCGCCGGGGGCCTCGCCGTAGCTATTTTGCTGCCGCCAGGCGCCCGGCGAGGAGTTGCACGATCCGGCATAGACGTCGGTCGAGGCTCCCCCACCGGGGTTCCAGCCCAGATGTAGGTGCGGGCCGGTGGAACTGCCGGAGCTGGCCGATTTTCCAATCACATCGCCACAGCTTACGCTGTCGCCGGTACTCACCGTCAGGGTGTTGCGCTGCATATGACAGTAGATGGTCCGGTCGCCGTTGGGATGAGTCATTTGCACGTAATTTCCGCAGCGGCCGCCGCAGGTATTTCCAAGATAGCCGTAATTGTCGCAGCTATTATTGACTGCCGAGACGGTGCCGTCGGCGCCGGCGAGCACGTCCGTGCCAAAGGAGAGGGGAAAGTCGCTTCCACCGTGGCCGCTATAGCAGATCGAGCCGCACTCATAATCGGTGCATCCCGCCGCAGAACTATTGTCATAGCCGTAGCTGACCGCGTGGGCCGCCTCGTAGGGGCGTGCTAAATCCAGGGCCGCCAGATCAGAGACGACTAAAAGGGTCGCCATACCGAATATGATCCAGAACATTTTCATTTTTCAATCCACTCGAGGGGGGCAACTCGGTACTTATATCAATATTTCAACGGTAGCATAATTGGGGCGAAAAATAGAAAGGTCGATGTAAGCGTTCAGTGGGGTGACGAAGGCATGCGCCAAAGCGCCCTGAAAGGGGGCGGGTTGACGGCCCGAAATGCGGCCAGGCTGGCACGCTTACAGGCCGATCATTTTAGATCGGCGCTAAACGGCGGTCATCAAAGCCTCGACGCGCTCTCCCCCCGGTGCCCCATCCGCTACGCGCGAAAAGGACACACTGAGGCGCCTGAAGCTGTGTTATTGCGGCTGGGCTCGGCCGGCCGTGTCTTCGAGACCGCCGACCATGCCGGGAGTGATGACCTCCATGGCCATCAGAAGTGCCAGAACGTCGAATTGATTCCAGCCTTCGACGAGTTCCCCGTCTTCGAATTTGCCCAGGTAGCAGCCGTCGACCTCGGCATAATTACCGGTGGCCTCGATGCCCATATACTCCTCTTCGTGGGTTCCCGACGAGAGATAGTTGCAGGCCACGAAATTGCCGTCGACGAGGACGTTGTCGAGCTCGACGGAAAAGTCGGGAAAGGCCCGTAGATTCAGGGAGACGAATCCCTGAAATTCATTGAGCCCATTGAAGCTTCCGAGGGGAGTGTGTTCGACGTAGTCGTCGACAATAAAATTGCCGAGGTGGTCGACTTTCTGTTCGTTCCAGATGGTGTTGATAAACTCCATGAGAAGGTCGCGATTTTCGTTTGCTGCCATGGTTTCCTCCGAGAAGTGGGGGGACTTCTTTTGTCTCAACTCGAGACGCCCAGAAGTGGTGATGAACCCAACTTTTAAGCGCATTCGACGCGCGGATCTGAGAAGGTAAACCCGAAGCAAAAACTCCAAAATATCGAAACCCAACAGATATAGGCGCAATGAATGCCTCGGCAGGGGGGACAACAGGCATCCCCATAATAAGCGTTCAGTGGGGTGACGAAGTCATGCACTGAGATGCCCGGAAGAGTTCGGGCTGGTAGCCCAAAATGCGGCCAGGCTGGCCGCGGGCCCCAAGAGTTCGGGCTGGCAGCCCGAAATGTGGCCAGGCTGGCCGCGGGCCCCAGAGGGCTAAACGCTTACTCCCCATATCATTCGCAACCACACAAAAAATGCGGTATGTAAGTGGGGCGTGAAAAACGAAAGGGCTGGTGCAGGCGACTGAGCGTAATTTCAATCCCTTCGGCTAATTATGGAAGATGCACTGACAGAAGAGGTGGAGCAGGGGAGTAAGAATTTCGCTCCTGGCTACGTCTTACATGATCGCTATGAGATCAAAAAAGCGCTAGGTGCCGGTGGGTTTGCCGTCGTCTACGCGGCTTTCGATCGGACCATCGAGCGCAAGGTGGCGATCAAAGTATTGAATCTTTATGCGATGGTGGGGAGCCAATCAGAGACCGACGAGATCTTGCAGCGCTTTTTGCGCGAGGCCCGGGTGGCCGCCAAGATCCGCCACCCGAGCAGCATCGAGATCTACGATTTCGGGGTCTTAAAAGGGGGAAAGCGCCCCTATATCATCATGGAATTTTTGCAGGGGTGGGATCTCGACGAGGAGCTTCAGGAGCGCGGTCCGCTCAACTCAGAGCGGCTATTTCCCCTGTTTTGCAGTGCCCTCGACGCCCTTGCCGAGGCTCACGAAAAAGGGGTCATCCACAAAGATCTAAAGCCGGCCAACCTGTTCTGGTCACAGCCCGATACGGAGCAGGAATTGCTGAAGGTAGTCGACTTCGGCATCGCTCACGTCAACGCTCCGGGCAAAGAGCGTCTGACCCAGACCGGCGTGATGTCGGGGACGCCGGAGTATCTTCCGCCAGAGTACGTCGAGGAACAGTCGGTGACCGAAAAGCTCGATATCTACCAGATGGGGCTGACCCTGGTGGAGGCCCTGAGCGGGGTGCCCGTGGTTCAGGCGGCGAGCCCCTATCAGGCGGCGTTTAAGCATGTAAAACAGGAGCTCAATATCCCGCCGGAATTCAAGCAGGGCGATTTCGGCGAGCTTTTAAAGCGGGCGCTGGCCAAAGAGCCCGACGAACGCTTCGAGTCGGCCGCCGCCTTCTCCGAGGCCCTGGCGGCCATCGACCCGGCCACGGTGTCATTGGCGTCTCTGGCCGATACTCAGCGCGTGCCGGGCCCCCCGGCGCTGATTGCCGAGGGATTATGGGAGGAATCCGAGGCCGATACCGCCATCGAGCCCGTTGCCGAGATTGACGAAGACGCGCCGACGACGCGCATCAAGCGCGAGATGGCACAATTCGGCTCTCATTCCGAGGCCGATCTCGACGTCGACGAAAGCAGTGAAACCGAGGTCGACATCGACGTCGACGCCGATGACACCGAGATCGAGCCGATGACCATGGCCGAGATGGAGGCGGTGGAGACAGTCAAGCTGGCGGCTGATGGCCCTGGTGATGAGGATGGGGCTGACGATGATTCGGCGCCAGAGACAATTCAGCCGGCTCGACCGACGCATCCTACGGAGCCAACAGCGACAAATGAACCACCGGAGCCAATAGAAAGACCCGTGGGGGATTCCTCGGAGGGGCTGTCGACCTCGAAACTGAAGGTGGCCGCCGGCGTTAGCGTAGCTGTCATGGTCGTGTTGATCGTCCTCGTCGCCATGGTCGTCTTAGACGATGACGACGAGGAGTTGCTGCATTTCGACGACGAAGTAGAATTGGTCGCCGAAACCGACGAGCAGCCCCCGGTGGGCGAAGAAGAAGAACAAGCCGACCAGGATCCACAGATTCACTCCGTGGAGGTCATCACCATTCCCTCTGACGTCGATATCACCGACGGTAACGGCGACTTCCTCGGCAATAGCCCCCTGGCCGTCGACATCCCCGACGGCGACGAAGTTTCGCTCCGCCTGAGTCGAGAAGACTACGAGACTAAAGAGGTCACCCTCGACGCCGCCAGCGGTGAGGAGGTGACCTTCGAGCTTCATGAGTCGTTGTAAGTATCGAATCAAAAGCATCAACGGCCAGGCCAGGGATGGCCTGAGGACCAAAAGGTCGACGGCCAGGCCAGGCATCCCTGCCCTGGCAGTGAAAAGCCAAGACCAAAAGGCGTAAGGCCAGGCCAGGGATGGCCTGAGGACCA
>SKQC01000088.1 GCA_007119175.1 Myxococcales bacterium
CCATTCCTCCGATAATGGTCTCACCGCTTTCCTCGTCGCGACTGACCTTGAAGGTGGGGTCCTCTTTTGAGAAGCGGTTGAGGGCCTTCGAGAAGTTCTGATGGTCCTCAGTGCTCCGCGGCGATACGGCGAAGGTGATCACCGGATCGGGGACGTGCATCGAGGTCATGGTCACCTCGATTTCACCGTCGGTGAAGGTATCACCGGAGTAGCAATCGATACCGAATAAGGCGACGATATCGCCGGCGACGGCCTCTTCAATCTCGTGCATCTCGTCGGAGTGCATCCGCACCAGACGACCGACCTTATGTTTGTCGTCGCTGGTCATATTGTAGATATTCTGACCTTTTTTCAGGCTTCCCTGATAGATCCGACAATAGGTCAGTTGGCCGTATCGACCGTCCTCCAACTTAAAGGACAGCATGACGAGCGGCTTGTCCGCATCGGGGGTCAACTCAACGGTCTCTTCTTCGTCTTCGCGCTGCAGCGCCTCGTACTCCATCTCCAGCGGACAGGGCAGATATTTTACGACGGCGTTGAGCAACGGCTGGACGCCCTTATTTTTGAGCGCCGAGCCCAAAAATACGGGAGTCATCTCCCGTTCCAGGGTAACCCGGCGAATGACCGGTTCGAGCATCTCGCCGGTGACTTCCTCGCCCTCCAGATACGCCAGGGCAATTTCGTCGTCCAGATCGGCGACGGCCTCCACGAGCTTCTCGCGGTATTTCTCCATCTCGTCGACCAGTTCTTCCGGGCATTCCTCTTCGCGCACCACCTCGCCGTGGTCGCCGTCGAAATACAGAGCCTTGCGATGAATCAGGTCGACGCATCCCTCGTGCTTGTCCTCAAGACCGATGGGAATCTGCATCAATACGGCATTGTGCTTGAGTTCATCGCGCAGATCTTCGGTGACACTGAAGGGATCGGCACCGGCGCGGTCGCATTTATTGATAAATGCGATATTGGGCACATTGTAGCGCCGAAGCTGGCGGTCTACCGTGATTGACTGGGACTGCACACCGGAAACCGAGCACAGCACCAGGACCCCACCGTCGAGTACGCGAAGGGCGCGCTCGACCTCAATGGTGAAATCGACGTGCCCCGGAGTGTCGATGATATTGATGGCATGCTCACCCCAGGTGCAATACGTTGCAGCCGACTGGATGGTGATGCCTTTTTCCCGCTCCAGGTCCATGGAGTCCATCTTGGCGCCGACACCGTCTTTTCCTTTGACGTCATGGATGGCATGGATTTTTCCCGTATAAAACAGGATCCGCTCCGTCAGTGTCGTCTTGCCGGAGTCGATGTGGGCAGAAATCCCGATATTTCGAAGTTTGTTGAGATCGTTGTTCATGGTCCTACTCTGTTCACGTAAAGTACAAATGGCGCCGCGTGTTTGTCGTACTTCGCCTGGCGCCTCACTCCTTGCCATCCCGCTCCCCCGACTTCTGGTAACGAAGCGGTCTCGTCATTGCAGAAGGTGGGTATTGTCGATTGGCAACTACCCTATTTCCTTGTTGCTGTCACGTCGGTTGACGAAATTTCTTTTCCGCCGACGACTCGTCATCACTTCGACAACGGGCGATCAGCCGTGGGGAGAGCTATTTTTCGATCGACGTAGCGGCTGGACTGTACATACAAAGGCAAGCAATTTTCAAGGTCCGCACGTGGCAGGGGCGCTACGTTGCGGAGACAACAGCGCAGAAAAACCAGTTGTTCCGCGCTTTCGCAGATTGCGGGTAGTAAGCGTTCGGGCTAGCAGCTCGAAAGGCGGCCAGGCTGGCCGCGGGCCCCAACCGCAGATTGCGTGGATTGACCCACCTGTTGCTTTTACAAGGGTACGGCCACCACCTATACTTATAGGCCAGTATTGAACGCTGAGATTTCTACTGCATTTTGCCCCCCCGGAGGCGCTGAAGATGAATGTCCGACGACTATCCCGAATAATCGCCGTAGTTGGAGCAATTGCGTTTTTCGCCGCCTGTAGTTCCGACGAGACCGAGCCAGGGGAACAAAACCAGCAGGAGCAAGATGCTGGCGATGTTGGAGAGGAACCGGATATCACCGAACCCGACCCGGATGCCGATGCCGGCGAGGAAGAAGAGGAGTCGTGCAATCCGGTCTACGATGAGGATTGTCCCTGTAAAGCCGGGCAATTCAAACTCTGCCTGAGCGACGGCGATCCCGCCGACCTGCCACCGAATTCGCAATGCGTACCCGGCTTTCAAGAATGCGTCGACGGCGAGTGGAGTGATGAATGCATCGGCGAGCATATCCCCGGCGATGGCGACTGCTCGCCGCCGTCGACGCCGGAGGAATGCGACGGATTCATCAACGAATACGGCGAGTGCGTAGAGGGGCCGACCGGTGAGCCGGCCGACGAAAATGTCTTTTGCGCCGGCGGCGACACCGATGAAATTGGCGATTATTGCTCCTGTGAGGTCCCGGAAGGTGGCGAGGAATACGCCCGCCAGAACCAGCCCTGCTATACAGGGCCTGCAGAGACGCTGGGCGTCGGCCAATGCCAGGCGGGCACCCGCGACTGTCAGGGTGACGGCACCTGGGGCCCCTGTGAAGGTCAGGTATTGCCGGCTGAGGAAGAGACCTGCGGCGACGGGCTCGATAATACCTGTACGGGCATTATCGACGATGGATGTCCCGAGCTATGCCCGCCGGGCGTGGAAAATTGCGATAGTTTCGAGGACGGCTACCTCGACGAGCCCTGCCCCGATGGAAGCCCGCGAAACGATTGCGGCGGGTGCGAAGAGGTGGCCGACGAACATGTCTGCGGCGACGGGCTCGACAATACCTGCGACGGTCGAAGCGGTGATGTGGGCTGTCCATGCACCGACGGGTCTCAGCCCTGCTATCCCGGCCCACACGAAGTGGCCGGCGTCGGCGAATGTGCAATGGGCGTTCAGTACTGCGAGGGCGAGACCTGGGGCGAGTGTCAGGACTACGTATTACCCACGCCCGAGCAATGCGGCACCGACGGAATGGGCAACGGCCTAGACAATAACTGCAGCGGCATCGTCGATGAGGGCTGTGGATGCACCGACGGCGACACCCGGCCCTGCGGCACCAATATCGGCGCCTGTGAGCAGGGAACCCAGACCTGTGAGGACGGCGAATGGGGCGAGTGCGAAGACGCCATCGGTCCCGAGCCAGAGGTCTGTGACGGCGTCGATAATAGCTGCAACGGCATCGTCGACGACGACCTCAGAAATGCCTGCGGCCAATGCGAGGGGCCCTGCTATACCTACGAGACCACGCCGGGAGATATGGGCGGCGATATCGAGGAGGGGCTAGAATTTATCGACGGCGACGATCCGGACAATGCCTCCGGAAAAGATGGCGTCACCTTATCGGAGGCCTCGACATTCCCCAGTTATCTGTGGGCCGCCAATTCCGGCGGTAGTGGCTATACAGTAAGCAAGGTCGACACCACGACGGGAGAGGAAGTGGGTCGCTACTGGGTCGGCGCAAACCCGAGCCGCACCGCCGTGGATCTGGACGGGAATATGTGGGTCGTCGGTCGCAATGACGGCCGCGTCACCAAGGTGTTGTGGAACCACACCGATTGTGATCCCAATCTGCCCACCTCCGAACCCGACGCCGACGGCAATGTCGATACCGTCAATGACGCAGCCGATCCCCTGGCCGATGGATGCGTCGTCTACAGCGACACCCCAGGGGCCAGCGACGGCTATACCAGCGGTCGCGGTGTCGCTGTCGACGCCAGCGGTCAGGTATGGATTGGTTATTCCGATAGCGGGGGCGCCGTCCAACGCATCAACCCCTCGGACTTCGATGATATCTCGCAGACCTATCCCACGGAAAATATCCCCGTCTATGAGGATGCCAATGGTGATGGCATGGTCACCGAAACACCGGGAGTGAATGCGGACCCGGGCCGCGTGTACGGCCTGGTCGCCGACTCCCAGGGCTATCTGTGGATGGCCGACCTCTGGGACTCCGACGGGCTACCCCGATTTAATACCAATACCAACGAGTGGGATATGAATGTACGTGGATTCAACTGCGCTATCTACGGTATCGCCATCGACGGCGACGACCGAGTCTGGATGGGGTGCGGAAATCCGGGCTGGGCGGATACCCACAGTCCCACTGGCGACGGCATCGCTATGTTCGATCCCAATACCGAACGCATCCACCGCTTCCATGTGCCCGATCAATTTTCGGGTCAACTTCCGCCACGCGGCACGAGCGCTCAGGTTCAGACCGATTGCACCAGTGGCTGCGCAGGTTGGGAGACCACGGCGATTGCCGTCGAACCAGAAACTGGAGACGTCTGGGCAACCTCCCGAAACAACGGTTATCTGCTGCGTATGGAATTTGACGAAAATGATCCCTCCCAGAGCACCTGGCGATTTATCCCGGTGATGCGCGACGACAACGGCGATTGGCTGCCCGAGGCCACCGGTGGCGGTGATATGCGCGGAGTCGGCTTCGACAACGACGGCTACGCCTGGCATCTGGGCATGGCCACCACCTGGATCTTCCGCGTCCACCCGGGCACAGAAGAGGTCGAAAGCACCCATAATATTGGCACCCACGGCCACTATACCTACTCCGATTTCACCGGAGCATCGGCCTTTAATTTCACAGCCCCTCGAGGCATCTGGCGCTACGTCTTTAGCAGCGAGATCCCAAATACCGAGGTCGACGGCATCGACGTCGAGGCCACCGTGCCCGATACAACCACATTGGGAGTGCGCATCCGGGCACTGGACGGCAACGACAATCCCATCGGCGACTGGTATCCCGCTCCAAGCGGCGCCTCAGCGGAGTATTTCGACTATCCCACAAATGAGGATGAGCACTCCTTTGACTTCCACGATCTGATCGGAGGTTCGCTGACGGGCGACTCCTTCGAGGTCGAGGTACGGATGACGCGCACCGACAACGATGTCCGTCCCTATCTGCACAACCTCGATCTGCAGTGGCACTGGCCGTAGCCCCGGGACCTCCCCAAAAAAATTGCTCCCGCTGTGCTGGCTGTTACGCTGATCGCGAACGCAAGCGCACGGGAGACCGAGTGACCTTGGTTTAGTGGTGGCAGCATGGACGCAGCCGCCTTACTCGGTCTTTCCAACCGTCGCATCCTTGCCACGGAGGGCAGCTATGGCGGCCAAGAGCAGCACGGCCAGTAAAAACAGTAATAAATCGGGTATTCTCGCGCGCAGTTCGGGCTTCGGACTTCAACGCGAATTGGGTGGATTGGTGCTCATCGCCACCGCCCTGGTGGTGTTATTGGCACTGGTCAGCTTCACCCCTGAAGATCTGGCGGTGGCCGATAAAACCCCGGCCAATCTCATCGGCCCCGCCGGCGTTCATATCGGCGATGCCCTGCTGTCCATCTTTGGCATCGGTGCCTTCTTTTTAAACGCCCTTCTCTGGTTCTTCGGAATCTCCCTTCTGGTGGGACGGACCATCGAGGCTCGCACCTCGGAGATCGTCGGCCAGGGACTATTTGTAGTCTCCGGCACCGTCATGGGCCACCTCCTGCTCGTCGAACAGACCGTCCTCGGCCACAGCGCCGGCGGCTGGATCGGGGAATTCTGCGGAGAGATGATGCGCGGTGTATTCGGCACCGTCGGCACCTCGATTATCGCCGGCAGCGCCCTTCTGGTGGGCGTCGTTCTCGTCACTTCCCTGAGCCCCGGCGGCGTGGTTCGCGCCGGGTTGGGACTGACCCATCGCTTCTTTGCCTGGGTTCGCCACAAACGGGAGGTGCGCCGACAATTTAAGCAGCGCTTTGTCGAAGAGCGCCAGAAATTGCTGGAGGGAAAAGAGCTCTCCATCTCCGAGCAAGCTCGACAGGAAGCGGAGCGTTCCGTGGCGCCATTGACGCCTGAGGGATATGAATTCGAAGCAGAGCTCGACGAGGAGGTCGATAGAAAACTGGCCAGCCGCCTGGTGGGACTTTTTGGAGGTCGGCTCGGCTCCGGCAAAAAGGCCGACCCAAAACCGGAGTCCAAGGCGGAGCCCAGCGACGAGCCAGAAGAATCGCCGGACGAGGCTGAAGAACCCGAAGGCGATGACGACTGGGAGATCGGCGAACTCGCAGAAACCGAGCCCGAGATCGAGGATGCCCCCATTCCCATCCAGGGAATTAAGGACGGCGACGACGACGAGGAGGTCCACGAGGTCACGGACACCCAGGTCATCGATATGCGCGCCGAAAACGAACCGGAGGCCATGCTCAACGGTGAAGCGGCGAGCTTCGGTCCCCAGATCGTAGAGAGCGAAGCAAAGCGAAAATCGCGGAAGCGAAAGGAGCTCCTCGCCGAGGACGACGACGGGGTTTTGTTCAACCCCAAGAAAAAGGGCAATTACGAGCTGCCGCCGATCAGTTATCTGAATTTCGAGCGCGAGGACGAGGTCACCGTCGACGGCGACTCGCTGCGGGCGATGGCTGCCGAGATCGAGCAGACACTCTCCGATTTTCGCGTCGACGGTTCGGTCGTCGAGATCTGCCCCGGCCCGGTGATCACGATGTTCGAATTCAAACCCGCCCCGGGGGTCAAAATCTCGAAGATCGCCAACCTCTCCGACGATCTGGCCATGGCGCTGGCGGCCCGGAGCGTCCGTATCGTCGCCCCCATCCCCGGCAAAGGCGTGGTGGGAATCGAGGTCCCGAACCGCGAACGAGAGATGGTCTACCTAAAGGAGATCATCGCCGACGAGGAGTTCATCGACGACGACGAGATGAATCTGCCCCTGGCCCTGGGCAAGGATACCGAGGGCGGACCGATCATCGCCGATCTCTCACGCATGCCTCACTTATTGGTTGCCGGGGCCACCGGCTCCGGTAAGTCGGTGGCCGTCAACACCATGGTCTGCAGCCTCCTATATACCCACACACCGGACGATGTGCGCATGATCATGGTCGATCCGAAGATGCTCGAATTCAGCATCTACGAAGATATTCCGCACCTGCTTTTGCCCGTCGTCACCGATCCGAAACAGGCGACGGTGGCCTTAAACTGGACCGTCCAGGAAATGGAGCGCCGCTATCAGGCCCTGGCCGATATGGGCGTGCGCGGCATCGACGGCTATAACCGCAAGGTCGAGCGCTACACCAAACAGGCCGAACTCGATCAGTTGAATGGGCTTGAGGAATCGGAGGCACTCAACGCCCTCGGCATCGATGCTTCTGGGGAGCCGGAACACGAGCATATGCCCTATATCGTGGTCATTATCGACGAATTTGCCGACCTGATGATGACGGCCTCCAAGGACGTGGAGACCGCCGTCGCGCGGCTCGCCCAGAAAGCCCGGGCGGCGGGAATCCACCTCATTCTCGCCACCCAGCGTCCGTCGACTGATGTCATCACCGGTTTGATTAAGGCCAACTTCCCGACTCGTATCGCCCTTCGGGTGACCAGCAAGACCGACAGTCGAGTCGTCCTCGACGCCAACGGCGCGGAAAACCTTCTGGGCAACGGAGATATGCTCTTCGTACCGCCGGGAACCTCCTTTTTGCAGCGCACGCACGGGGCCTATATCTCGGAGCGAGAAATCGACAAAATTGTCGACTTTCTCAAAGACCAGGGAGATCCGCGATACAACGACGAGATTCTCACCGAGGAAGAAGAGGAAGGCCCCACAGGCTTGCCCAAGCAGGAAAAGGACGAGTACTACGAACAGGCCGTCAAATTGGTCGTCGACTCCAACCGGGCCTCGATTTCGATGCTGCAACGCAAATTGCGCGTCGGATACAACCGGGCAGCCCGAATGGTCGATATGATGGAGGGCGAGGGCTTTGTCGGCCCCTCCGATGGATGCAAGCCCCGCGAAGTACTGATCGATCAATCGCCCTACGAGGCGTGATTGAAGCGATTTTCTCCGCTCTTCTCCCTGTCTCCCGCCGGGCACTATACGAACCGACGATGCTGGGCTATTCTCAGCGCGAAGTCCATTCGGCACCAATCTGCCCACCGCCCTTCGGAGAGACGCGATGACAGATACCAAAACCTGCCCATCCTGCGGGGCAACCAACCCCGGGGATTATCAATTCTGTGAACAATGTGGTTCCTCGTTGGAGGACGTCGAAGCCGTAGCTGCCGAGGCCGAAGAGCCGGCGCTGCAGGAGATCTCTGATGCAGCGGAGATGGAATCTGAACCGGAGGCGGATTTCGACGCTGAAGATGACAACGTGGAAGCGGCCGCGGTCGACGAAGGTGAGGCTGCCGAGGCTGACGAAATAAATGAAGGTGAAGCTGCCGAGGCTGACGAGTTTCACGAAGCTGAAGCTGCTGAAGCTGACGAGCTTCATGAAGAAGAGGCGTATGCCGATCAACCCGCCGAGCCGGCAGACGACGAAGTTGAATTGGTGAGTGAAGGCCCACCTGCCGAGCCCGCCGACGATGACAGCGAATTGGTCAGCGAAGACCCGACCGGAGAAGCGTCGGAAGAAGACGACGAATTCGCGATGGAAGAGCAAATGGAGGTCGCAGAGGACCCCGATGCTGAATTCGAGCATGACGAAGTGGAAGCGGCCGAGCTCGCTGACGACGAAATCGCTGATGCTGATGCCGAATTTGAGGTCGAAGAGATGCCGGCTGGCGAAGACGATATCGCCGTCGATGCAGAGACCGAATTTGAGGTCGAAGAGATGCCGGCTGACGACCCGGCCCCCGCCATCACGGCACAGCGCATCACAGATCCAAAGTCGATTGAAGTAGAGCCGCTTCCCGAGCCCTCCGAATTTCCCTTCCCCCCTTCCCTGGCGATCTTTCATAATCAACAGGCACTGGATCTCGTCGATATTCAACACGCGGTGACCTATATCGGCTCCGCACCGGCCACTTCCGTGGCTTCATCAGAACAGCCGGCCGACGATATGGTTTCCGAGGAGGCTCTTGAGCAACCGGAGGAGCCGGAGGTCATCGCCGATCTCTCCGAGGAAGCCGGGATGGACGGTGAATCCATTGAGGACCACGAATCACCGGACGATCTAGAAGCCACCTCAGAGGTCGATGAGGAATTCGACATCGAAGACGAAGTTGATGCTGAGGAGCACGAGGAATCGGAGCAAGATGAGTCCGACGATGTTGAGACCGACGATATAGACACAGTCGTCGTCGATCTCTCGGAGTTCGCCGATAAGGGGCTGGCGAAAAAGCATGTAGCCATCTTTCGGCAGAACAAAAATTACACCCTCTATGTGCTGGCTGACGAGCCAACCCAACTCAACGACGATCTGCTCGAACTCGGCGAACGCCGCAAGCTAAGCGACGGGGATATCATCGTCCTCGGCGAACAACTCGCCCTTCGATTCGACCTCGACGTCGACGTCGCTTGAACAGAAAATCAAAATAGAAAAATAAAAAACGGGCACCCTCCTCGACGCGGTCGGAGAGGGTGTTCATCTTTTTGGGGGGCGTCTATCTAACGGGCGTCATCGGCGATCGATAATAGCGCACAAGGGGGGTAGAAAATGGACTCGACGATCGGCGAACAAATGTACGGCTGGGCAAAGGACTTATTTCCGATTCCACGCAGCCTGACGGGCGACGGCGTGCGCGATACTCTGCACTATCTCCAGGAGCGAATTCCACAGCTTGAGATTCACGAAGTGCCGAGCCACACGCCGGCTTTCGACTGGAGCACGCCCGACGAGTGGAATGTCGACGAGGCATATATCATCACCCCGGACGGGGAAAAGATCGCCGACTACCACGATCACAACCTGCATCTGGTGGGATATTCGGTGCCTGTGGAGAAAACGATGAGCCTCGAGACCCTGCAGGAGCACCTGCACTCGATTCCGGAACAACCGACGGCGATACCCTACGTGACCTCGTATTATCAGCGCCGGTGGGGGTTTTGCCTGACCCATCGACAGCGCGAGGCCCTTGTTCCCGGCGAATATAGGGTCGTCATTCGCAGTCGTATTGAGCCGGGCTATATGACGTACGGCGACGCCGTCTTGCCGGGGCGACAGCGCGACGAAGTCCTGTTTTCGACCTATGTCTGCCATCCGTCGATGGCCAATAACGAGCTCTCCGGCCCCGTGATCGCCACCGCCCTCGCCCGCTGGCTTCACGAACTCGACGACCGGCGTTTGACCTACCGATTCGTCTTCGTGCCGGAGACCATCGGCGCCATTTATTATATCTCCCAGCATCTGGAGGCGCTTCGCAAACACGTCATCGCCGGATTCCAACTGACCTGCTGTGGTGATACGCGCACCTACTCGATGATCCACTCCCGGCGCGGCAACACGCTGGCAGATCGGGTCGCCCGACACGTCATGCAGCGGCATACCCCGGAATTTGAGACCTATAGCTTTCTCGATCGCGGCAGCGACGAGCGCCAGTTCTGCAGCCCCGGCGTCGACCTTCCAGTGGTCTCTATTATGCGCAGCAAATACCGTGAATACCCGGAGTACCACACCTCCCTCGATGATCTGTCATTGATCTCGCCGCGCGGCCTGCACGAGTCGCTGCAATTATATAAGCGATGTCTGCGTATTCTTGAGAAAAACCACCGGCCGCAGGCCTGTTTTCCCTGTGAACCTCAACTGGGACGGCGAGGTCTATACCCCACTTTGAGCACCCGAAATAGTGGGCAGACCGTGCGCAATATCAAAAACCTCCTGACCTACGCCGACGGAACGCGAGATCTTTTGGAGATTGCGGAGACCATCGACGTCGCCTGCGTCGACTTATTGGAGACCTTTGAGACCCTGCTGGATAATAATCTGCTACAAATTAATGAGCCCGCGTAGACAACGGTGATGGTCTACGCGGGCTCGATAAATGGTGGGAATCGACCTCAACTTACTCCAATTCGTCCAGTGAATTACCCAGTTGGAAAAAGCCGTGACCCTCGGGATGATGAATGCCGGTCCACCGATAGGGCATATCGCCCTTCGCTCCCAGTCCCTGATATGAAAAGCCCCATTTCTGGTTGTGGTTAAAATATTTCATGCGCCACTCGTTTCCGTTTTCGGAGGGATGCCGAAAGGCAAACGGCTCATGGGGGCCGCCGGGAATTCGCATCTGTACTCCGGCATCGTTGCGAAATCGCAGTGTCGTGGCCAGGCCGCCGACGCGGTCGCCCACCGTCTCCAGCCGGCGGATGGCATTTCCCCCGACGTGCAGATCGTTTTGAGAATTTGTGACCGGATCGGCGGCGCTGTCCTCGAGATACATTCCCAGCACCGTCGATGCTCCCGCCCGACCGGTGCGCGCGAATGAAGACGAAGTCTGAGACTGAATGACCGGTGCGATATAGGTATTGCCCAGAAATGAGTCGTCCTGAATGCCGCCCCCACCCAGAACTTCGATCCCGGAGAAGAGGCCGGCATTGGAATCCTGGCTGCGCACGTGCATGCCGTGGTGGTAGTTGTTGCGCAGGATAATGCGGCTCCACTGCTGGGTATTGACGTTGGCATGTGGCAGGTCGTTGGCCCGTGTATGGGCGCGAATTCCGGTCCCCATTCTGCGCACCAGGATATTTTTAAGACGAACTCCGTGGGAGCGCACGTCGATACCGATTCCCGTATGCTCTGTACGGGGATCGTGTGGATCAATGCGGAGGTTCTCGATGCGTGACCAGGAGGCGCCGTTGGTGAGGCGAATCCCCACCATGTCGTTTTCAACGAGCATCCTCACCCCGTTTCCCTCGAGGATAATAGCGTTGTCGATCTGCAGCCCCAGGCCATCGCCGTTGTCGTCGTCGATACGCAACACCGCGTTCGCCGGCAATTCGTAGGGGACTCCCAGCCCGACGGCGTCGGGTAGTGCATCGATTTCGGCTTGAAGCTCCTGGAGTACCGATGTGGTGCCTGTAATATCGATACACTGACCACCCTGGGTACATCCCTCGTCGGGATCACAATCGTCATTGGACTGACAAAATTCGTTTTCGCCATTATTGCCATTGCCAGGGTCTTGAGTTGGTGGGCCACCGGTATGGCCGGGCTGATGATGGTGCGACGGCTCAAACTCACATCCCGCAACACAGAGTAATACAACGCTCGCAGCAGCGAGCATGCGAATGAACATATATTCCCCCTCCTAAAAAGATGTATCGATTTACCACCTATTTATCATAATCACCCCTTCTGCGGGCGCAATGACTCCTGTATTGAACCGCTTTATCGAAGCTATGAGCTCGACAGGTGACCAAAAATGATCACATTTATATCAGTATTCGTATCATGACGCCGAGCGCGTCAGCCGTGACTGACTATTCCGGGGGGAATTATGGCATCACTACTTCACGGGTTCGCCAAATCGGCGGTCAATTATCCGACCCGTGCGGCGCTTCATCTGGGGGATCGACACTGGACGTATGAAGCGCTCGCCGACAAGGCAGCCACGATTGCCGAGGCAATCGATGCCGTGGCGCCCAGCGACAACGCGCTCGCTGGAGTCTTCGCCTCGGCAAGTCTGAGCGCCTATTCCGCGATCATCGGTATTCTGGCTGCCGGGCGGGGTTATGTGCCGATTCACCCCACCTTTCCACCGCGACGCGTCGAAGACATCGTCGAGCGCTCCGGCGTCGATGTCCTCATCGTCGATCAAAAGGCATTAGAACACCTCGATCTGCTGCTGCGCCGGTCCCATCGGCCCATGGCCGTCATTGCCCCGGAGTTCGACGACCTGCGCCTGTGGGCGCGACGTCACCGCCGACATCGCTTCATATCGGCAAGTGCCCTGGCAAATACCACCCCTTGCTTTGAGCTGCCGGAGGTACAACCCGACGATACGGCGTATCTGCTCTTTACCTCGGGGAGCACCGGACAACCCAAGGGGGTTCCCGTAAGCCATCGCAACGCCCGCGCCTACGTCGACTATATCTGCCATGCCTACGGACTGCAGCCCGACGACCGCACCTCACAGACCTTCAAGCTCGCCTTTGATCTGTCGGTGCACGATCTGTTTACCACCTGGTCGAGCGGAGCCTGTTTATACGCCCTCTCAAAGCGCGACCGGATGGCTCCGGGCCGATTTATTCGCAACCACGAGCTGACGCGCTGGTTTTCCGTTCCCACCATGGGAATGACGATGGACCGATTCCATCAGCTCGCCCCGGGGGCCTTTCCCAGCCTTCGCACCACCTTATTTTGCGGCGAACCCCTTCCGGCCTCATTGGCCGAAAAATGGACCCAGGCTGCACCCAACTCGTCGATCCACAATCTATATGGGCCCACGGAGGCCACCATTGCTATCACCTCCTACCGCTGGCGCGGCGAGGAGTGCAAACAGCGGTGCCGAAACGGCGTGGTACCGCTGGGACAAGCATTTCCGGAGCAGCAAACGCTGGTGCTCACAGATGACGGAACGCCGGCCGCCGCCGGTGAGCGCGGTGAATTATTGCTCTCCGGCACCCAGCTTTCATCGGGGTATTGGAAGGCCCCACAGCTATCGGCACGGCAATTTATCACCCTCGATGAGACCGGCGACAAGACCTGGTATCGCACCGGCGACCGGGTAGAAGTCGACCCGTCGGGATGCCTGCACTTTCTGGGGCGTCTCGACGACCAGGTCCAGATTCAGGGCCACCGCGTCGAGCTTGCCGAAATCGACGATGCGCTGCGTCGGATCATGGGTCACGACCTGGCGATCAGCGTCGCCTGGCCATCTGAGGCCGACGAGGTCGGCGGGGTCGTCGGCTTCGTGGCCAGCGACGCTGCCATCGACGAAAGCCGCATCCTCAACGAGTGCCGCCGACAGCTTCCAGACTACATGGTGCCCTCGCAGGTGATCGCCCTTGAGCAATTGCCGCGAAATACGAGCGGAAAACTCAATCGCAAGGCCCTCATCAATATGCTCGAAAACGGGGAGCTGTAACCGTGAGAAGTATCAGACCCCAAGAACTTCAGTCGGCCCTCGCCTCCGCAGGATTGCGCCCCGGCGATGTGACGATGGTCCACAGCGCCCTGTTCCGTCTGGGACAAATCGGGGATGCACCGATCCAGGAGATTCCCTCCCGGATCTATGCCGCCCTGCGCCGTCAGGTCGGCCCCGAGGGGACGATTGTGGTGCCCACTTTTAATTTTGAGTTTTGTCGCGGACGAGAATTTGATCGCAATCACAGCCCGTCGAAATCAATGGGCGCCTTCTCAGAATATGTCCGTCAGCTCCCCGATTCGCGGCGCTCTCCACACCCGATTCAATCGCTGGCTGCCATCGGACCACTGGCCAAAGACATCACCCACCGCGATACGGCCGGCGCCTTTGAGGAGGACAGTAGTTTCGACGCCGTAATCGAGTATGACGCAAAAATCTTGACCATTGGCTGCGGCTTTGAGGCCGTGTCCCTGGTGCACTGGGCAGAGGAGCAGGTGGGTGTGCCGTACCGGTATTGGAAGTCGTTTTCCGGCCCTTATCGCGACGGGCGCTGGGCCGGTCATAAGACCTATCAGATGTATGTCCGCGATCTGGATCTCGATCCCGAGGTGCGTCTGGAGCGAATCGGCCGTGCCCTGCGCCGTCGCGGCGAACTTCGGCGCCTGCGCCTGGGCGCCGGGGCTGTCACAGCCTGCCGGGCGCGAGATTTCGCGGTGGCCGCCCTGCAGCTTTTGCGCCGCGATCCGACGGCACTGATTCGCCCCATCGCCAGCGATAATACGGAGGCCTCTAATGCACGTTAACACCAAAGATTATCGCAGCCTCGTAATCGACCTACTCTCGTCGGCCCTATGCGAGGCATCCATCGATCCAGCCGACGTCGATGACTCCCTCAACATCATCGACAGCGGCCTCGTCGACAGCCTCCGGTTTCTGGAATTGGTGACCAATCTCGAGCGCCGGGCGGGAGTCAAACTCGACCTCTTCGACGTCGATCCAGATCTGCTGACCACCATCGGTGGGCTGGTAGAGCTGTTGTGCAATGCCCATCAAACGCAATCCACTTTTTCGGAGAAGAACCGATGAACGAATCACCGTCTCAGATCTACTTTGTGCAGGCACATAAACTTCCCGGCATCGACGCCCGACTCGAACGAGTCATCCCCTGGATCCGCGACAGCGACCGCGCCTATTACGACCGGCTGCTGGCCGATTGTTGCGTCGACACCACCCTTGCCCGATGGGCGCGAAACCGGGACTCCGAGATTGCCCTCCACAAAATTCGCCTCATGATCGCCGACGGTCATATCGCCGGGGGGTTCGTGGCCGTCTCAGGACGGCAATTAGCCCGTCGTCGCGAGGCGGACCTCATCGATCTCGCCCGCCAGGCCGGGGCCCTCGTCTCACCGAATCTGCGTCGGCGCATTCAGGCCGTCTATCCCCTGATTGGCGCCGTGGCGCACAACGATCTCTATCTCTCAAAGCTCGGCACGACCGCCGATTTCAGCGGCCGGGGCTACGAAGAGTTGCTCCTCGACGAATGCATCAAACGCGCCGAAACTGTCGGATTTTCTCGACTGCGAATTGACGTCGACCGCGACGATCCAATCATCCCCGATTTATGTGCTGAAAATGGGTTCGACTTATTCGACCGGGGGGTCACTCCCGACGGGCAGGTCACCTATCTAAATCTGGTCCGCGAACTATAGAGTGTCGACCGCCGCACCGTGCGTCTGGAGCGGATCGCGGCGGGTCAATACTCTTCTTCCTCTACCAGGGCCTCCAGTTGCTCCTGGCCGGTCTCGATGACGTCTTCGACCTCTTCGGAGACGCCTCTCATATCCATTACGGCGTCGCGGCTGATGTCGATGGTCTGGGCCGGAAAGATACCGATATACATCGTCAAAATGGCGCAGATCGCTACCGACCAGCGCGTGCCCGTATGCTCCAGGGGCTCAAACTCGCGCTTTGCGGGCTTCATGAACATATGGACCAGCACTTTCAGGTAATAATAGGCGCCGACTACGCTGGTCAGCACACCGACGACGACGAGAACCAACATCGCCGTCTCGCCGGTCTGAGCAAAGACGTCGACACCGCTTCGGAAGATATAAAATTTACCCAAAAAGCCCGCCGTCGGGGGAAATCCGGCCGCCGAGAGCATGAAGATGCCCATGACGAGCCCCATAAAGGGATGTTTCAGTCCCAGGCTCCCAAGATCTTCATAGGTCTCTACGGCCTGGCCGCGACGTCCGAAGTAGGACAGGACACCGAAGGCCCCGACCACGGCGAACGTATAGGTGACCAGGTAAAATAAGATGGCGTCGTTGTGCAGATAAAATTGATCGTGCACATTGGCGGCCACTAATCCCACCAGGATATATCCGGCATGAGCGATGCTTGAATAGGCCAGCATTCGCTTGACGTTATTCTGCATCACGGCCACGAAATTACCGAGAACCATCGACGCCATGGCCGCGACAAAGGCAATATCGATCCAGCCCAGACCGAAAAATCCGCCTCGCAGAATCTCTGCTGGGAATGCGACCATAAAGACCCGCAGCAGCGCAGCGAAGGAGATCGCCTTAAACGCAGCGGCCATAAAGCCAACGGCCGGCGTCGGCGCCCCGGTGTAGACGTCAGGTGCCCATACGTGAAAGGGAACGGCGGCGACCTTGAAGAGAAAGCCGCTCATAATCAATACCATTCCCACCATGACCAACCCGTACCCGCCGTCGGCAGTGCTGGTGAGATAGGTCAGATTATTGGCGATATACTCCAGGTTCGTCGTTCCCGCAGCGCCGTAGATCAGAGCAATGCCATAGAGCATCAATGCCGCAGAAATCGACCCCAGGATGAAGTATTTCATCGACGCCTCGGCGCCGCGGGAGTCCTTTCTCAAGAATCCGGCGACGACATAGATCGGGATCGACATCAACTCCAGGGCGATGAACAAGGTCAGTAGATCTGCTGCAGCGGCCATGACGATCATGCCTATGACGCTGAATAAAATCAGCAGATAATACTCCCCGCGATCCATGCGGTTACTCTGCAAAACTGCAGGCGAGCACAAAATTGCGAGGGCAGCCGTAATACAGGCCAGCGCCGAGAAAAAGAGGGCAAACTGATCGAAATACAGCATCCCGAAAAACGCCGCTCGCTCCAGCCCGCTATCCCATAAATACCAGGAACTGGCGGCGGCCACACCGAGGCCGATCACCGAGAAATAGGCCAGATAATCGCGGGGACTGCCCTGTCGATGAAAAATATCGATGAGGATAAACGCCACGGCCACCAGAGTGACGATCGTAGCCGGCACCACGGCGATAAATTCCGCGCCTTCCGGCGGCGTCAGCAGGGCGACGATATTGAGGGTCGACAGCAAGTTCATGTTGGAAAAGCCCGTCTCTCTAAGTGACCGCCGTCAGTGGCGGCCTCGTGAATCAATACGTCTATTACTCGTCGACGCGGTCCAGCGCTCGATCCCACATCGAGCCCTCGGGAACCCATTCCGGATCGAGCGGTTCAACGACCACCTCGCCGTAAATCGGTGCCCTCTCCTCGTCGGCCTCGGCGCTCTCTACAGCCTGCGTGACCTGCTCGTCCATATAAGTCAGATAGGCTTCCATGGACGGATCCATATAGCTCAAGAAGAACTTGGGATAGACGCCCATGAAAATGATCATGATGACGATGGGTAAAAGCACGCCGATCTCGCGCACCGTAAGCCGCGGCATTTCACGAACTGCGTCGTGCTTGATGGCGCCAAACATCACGCGCTTAAACATCCACAACAGGTAGGCGGCTCCCAGAAAGACTCCCAGAGTACCGCCGATGGTAAAGATAAATGCCGTCATCTCCGGTCCCCATGTCACGGAGTCCACGGGATTGACCTCGGCAAACCGCTCCGGCAAGGGAATCGTCGTCTCGCTCCCGTTCGGCGCGTAAAATAGGTACTCCCCGAAGGACAGGAAGTGACTCTGTGATGCGCCGAGGAGGCTCAAGAATTCACCGACGAAGCCGGCCAGGCCCGGAAGCGCTGCAGATCCGAACATGATGATTCCGAAAAAGGCGGCAAATAGGGGCATGACCTTTGAAACCCCGCCGAAATCAGCGATCTGTTTGCTGTGGCGTCGCTCGTAGAGCATGCCGACGCACAGAAATAAGCCTCCCGTGGCGATTCCGTGGGCGAGCATGACGTACATGCCGCCTGCCAACCCGGCCGGGGTCATGGCGATCAGACCGAGTACACAAAAGCCCAGGTGACTCACCGAGCTATAGGCCACCAGCTTTTTGACGTTCTCCTGCACCAGCGCCAAAAGCGCTCCATAGATGATGCCGATGACGGCCAGTAGCGCGATATAGGGCGCGTAAACCACCAATGCATCGGGGAAAAGTGGAAAGGCATAGCGAATCAGCCCGTAGGTTCCCAGCTTCAGCATCACCGCTGCCAGAATCACAGACCCCGCCGTCGGGGCCTGCACGTGGGCAAGCGGCAACCAGGTATGGAATGGGAAAAGCGGCACCTTGATGGCGAAGGCCAAAAAGAACGCCGCCAGCAAAAAGAACTGCTCCGTGTAGCTCAACTCCACGGCCAGCAGGTCGGTGTACAAAAAGCTGTCTGCACCGGCCTGTAGATAAACGTAGAGTATTGCCACCAGCATCAGCACGGAGCCGAGCATGGTGTACAAAAAGAATTTGATGGCCGCTTTGACCCGATCTTTCCCACCCCAGATACCGATGATGAGATACATCGGCACCAGCATGACCTCCCAGAAGATGTAGAATAAAAATACGTCCAGCGACACCAATGCGCCGATCATGCCTACCTGCAAGAAAAGGAGGCTGATCATATATTCTTTGACGTATTTATCGACCGCTGAATAGGTCGACCAGATGGCGATGGGCATCAAAAATGTGGTCAACATCACCAGCCACAGGCTGAATCCGTCGACACCGACATAATATTGGATTCCAAGAGCGGGAATCCACTCTAAGGGCCCGTGTTCCAACTGAAATTTGAACGCCTCACCGGCGCCAGCGGCCACGCCCGGATCGAAATTGACCATAATTCCGAGGCTGACCAAAAAGACACCGATCGTGGTCAACAGCGCCGTATTGCGCAGTGCTTCGATCTGGTCTCGGGGGATGAACATCAGCGCCAGAATGCCGAGCAGCGGGCCGAACGTCGTCAACGTCAGCCAGGGGAATCCGCCCTCCCCGCTCGCCGCCTGGGCGAGCATCGGCTGGGCCGCAAGGGCGCTGAACATACTCGTCAACTCAACCATCGTTACCTTTCCCAGTTCTCGACTTCACCGGCGGCCATACACACCACCGGCGACGTTATTCGGCTTTACATCACGCCGAAGTAGATTGCGATGAAGATCAGCACCAGGGCCACCGTGATATAGGTCGCGTAGCGCTGTACGTTTCCACTCTGCAGATTACTCAAGACCTGACCCAGGTTCTGGGTCATAAAGGCAACTCCACCGACCAGAAGTCCGGCGATGATATATCGGTCAAACCAATACGACGCCTTTCCAAGCCAGAGGGTGGGTTTGACGAAGAGGAAATCATAGGCCTCGTCGACAAAATACTTATTCATCAGCACATCATATAGCCGGGTGGTGCGCTCATGGATGACGCCGGGAAGCTCCGGGCGCTTGATATACATCACGTAGGCCAAAAAGATGCCGGCACCGGCGATGGCAATCGCCGCTCCCGCGGAGATCGCCTCCGGCAGATACGGAGACTCACCAAAGCGCCCCACCAGCCGATATTGGTCGGCCACCAAAAAGACGTCGGCCAGCCAGTGCTCGAGCCCCAGCACATAGGGCTGAAGTCCCTCCGGGAAGTAGCGGGCCAAAAAGTGCGGCCAGCCGATATAGCCACCGATCACCGACAGCACACCGAGGACTGAAAGGGGACCCACCATCGAGCCCGGCGATTCGTGGATATGAGCTCTCGTCTCTTCGTCGGATCGGTTTTCGCCCCAGAAGGTCAGGAAATACAGGCGGAACATATAAAACGCGGTCAGCCCGGCCGTCAGAAGCCCCACCAGATAAACACCCCAGTTCAGCGCCAGCGCCCAGGTCACGACCTCGACTGCTTCGCCACCGGCGTCGGTAATAGCCGCCGCCACCTCGTCGGTAAGGAGCACTTCGAGCTCCTGAAGCCGATCTTCGGGCAGCATGGCCCGGATATTCTCGATGACCCCCTGCACGTTGAGCACATGGGTATTGGCCAGAGAATTCCACAGCACCAGGTCTTTTGAATAAAACCCGGCAAATAAGGGCACACCGGCGATGGCGAGGGTGGCCGCTGCAAATGTCGCGTGGGTCCAGGGCATCAACTTTCTCAGCCCGCCCATCTTCCGGATATCCTGCTCGTGGTGCATTCCGTGGATCACACTGCCGGCGCCCAAAAACAGCAATGCCTTAAAGAAGGCATGCGTCATCAGATGGAAAATGGCCGCCACAAAGGCACCGACACCGACGGCCATAAACATAAAGCCAAGTTGGCTGACCGTGGAATAGGCGAGCACGCGCTTGATATCGTTTTGAACGATGGCGATCGACGCCGCCACGATAGCCGTCAGAGCACCGGTGACGGCGATAATCGCCATCAGAGCCGGGCTCAACGTGATCAACCAGTTAAGGCGGCACAACAAGAAGATGCCGGCGGTCACCATGGTCGCCGCGTGAATCAATGCGCTGACCGGTGTCGGACCGGCCATGGCGTCGGGCAGCCAGACGTAGAGTGGAATCTGGGCGCTTTTTCCGGTGCAGCCCAAAAAGATCAACAACCCGGCCGGGAACGCAATCGGCAGAAGTTGAGCCACCGTGGCCGTCGACGTCGCCATCTGGTGCAATTCCAGATAATCCCAGGTCCCGGCGGTGTAGAAGATGATGAACATCCCCAGGATAAAGAAGAAATCGCCGACCCGGTTGACGATAAACGCCTTTTGACCGGCCGCCGCCTTCTGCTCGTCATTATACCAGAACCCGATCAGCAAATAGCTGCATAGTCCCACGCCCTCCCAGCCGATGAAGGTGACCAGCATATTCTGGCCCAGCACCAGCAGGAGCATGGCGAAGACAAAGAGGTTCAGATAGGTAAAATACCGCCATTTATCGGGGTCATCGGCCATATAACCGACGGAATAAATGTGGATCAAAAGTCCCACACCGGTGATCACCAATACCATCACCGCCGTGAGTGGATCGAATAAAAACGCGATATCGGCCTGTAAATCGCCGCTAAAGATCCACTGATAGACCGTATAGGTCAGATGAGGACCAAACCCGTCCTCCCCGTCGTAATTCGCACCGTGGTTGACGAGCCCCTGAAGGCTTATCAGGGCGAATACAAAGGAAAACGCCATGGCGCCACAGGCCACCCAGTCCACGACCTTGCGCGGCAGCCGGGAGCCTAAAAGTCCATTGATGATCGCCCCCAGCAATGGAGCCAGGACGATCAGACCCAGAAAGTAGAATTCATCGGCGTAGAGCGTTTCCATCGTCGCCTTTCCAATTTACCAGAAAAACCGCGCCCACCCCGCCATTGCGGCGGCGGACACGAAGGGCACCTAGTACTTCAACTCCTGCAGATCGTCGACACTGACGCCTCGCTTGTGGCGGAAGACGTGTATCACAATCGCCAGCGCCACGGCCGCCTCAGCGGCGGCCACAGCCATGACAAAGAAGGCAAAGACATGTCCATCCATCTCGAATCGGTAGCGGGCAAATGCGATAAAAGTGAGGTTCACCGAATTGAGCATCAACTCGATGCTCATAAATACGATGATCGCGTTGCGCCGGACCATGACGCCGACAAGGCCGATGCAAAATACGGCCGCCGACAGCAATAGAAAATGCGCAAGCGTTGGTTCCCAGTAGGTTCCGAGGGTTGATACCCAGGCCATTCCCGTTACTCCATCCACGATAAAAATCTTGGTTCACCCGCCAATTCGGGCAGCGTTCTCCACACGTCGGCGGATCCTATGTCACTCGGCGTTTGGCGAGAATCACGGCTCCCACGATGCTTGCCAGCAGCAAGATAGCCGTTAACTCAAAGGGAATTACGAAGCGATTAACCAGCATCATGCTCACCGGTTTAAACGTTCCGTAGAGTCCCTCGCGGCCCGGCACAACGTCTGCGGGCTCGGGGTCGGGCTCAAGCGACGGCGGCAATTCAAAGGTGCGATCCGGATCAAAGCTCGGGTACTTACCCTCGGCCGGCGTCGCCGTCCCCGCTTTCCACTGGCGTAACCGGTGGACGTATTCCTCTTCGACGGCCTCCTCGGAGGCGTCGGCGCTCAGATTCGGTATCTGCGAGTCGACGCGATGGGGCACCCATTCGTCGGGCTCTCCGACCAGGGCTACACAGGCCCCGTATTCCGCGTCGTCGACCGCCTCCGTCTCGGCGGCCTCCTCGACCACCTCGACACACTCGGCATATTGGGCGCGCTCCTCGGCGACCGTCTCCATATCGACCGCCGAAAAAATCGCCCAACCGGCGAAGACAAACATCAAGACACCGGCGATGCTGGCCAATACGTAGTGAATCTGGAAGCGGTTGGGCTCCAGATTCTTACCCCGTAAATTGAGCAACATGATGATGAATAGAAATAGCACCATGATCGCCCCGCCGTAGACCAGGATCTGGACGACGGCGAGAAAATGTGCCGAAAGGAGGACATAGAGACCGGCAAAGCAGAAAAAATCGGCGATCAGCGTGAGCGCGCAATACAGAGGATTGCGCATCACGATGACAGCGCAGCTCGTGGCCAGCGCTCCAAAGGCAAAAATCCAGAAAAACAGGGGTTCCCAAAAACCCATGAAAGTCTCCACTCGACAGGCTAATTCAAAACCCTCGACGAGGGCTCTGATGCGTTGGTCGTCCCGCACTTGGTGGCCGGAGCAATTCCGACCCCGTCTCGGGCGGGTGTCTGATAGCGCACTTTTCTCGGGAGGTCAAAGGGCGAAGGGCACCGCAAATGCCGCCGATGCGGCCCATAAAACCGCACCTTATGCAGCATCGCTGTCGGCACCGCCAGTGCGGCCCGACCAGGCCGGGAAGGGACATCCCTTCTCGGTGATATGGCGCTCGAATTCGTCCGTAAAAGTCTTGATATAACTGCGCACGGGAATGGCGATGGAATCGCCGAGGGCGCAGATGGTATTGCCCTGGATGTTGTTGCACATATCCAGGAGCAGATCGAGATCCTCCATGCGACCGCGACCGGCCTCGATGGAATCCAATACCTTGGCCGCCCACCCGGTCCCCTCACGGCAGGGAGTACACTGCCCGCAGGACTCGTGATGGTAAAAATGGGCTAATCGTGCGGCCAGCCGCACCATGCAGGTGCTTTTGTCCATAAAGGTCAGACACCCCGTCCCCAGCGAACTTCCGATCTCCTGCATCGGCTCAAAGCCGAGCTGAACGTCGAGATTGTCCGGTGTGACGACCGCACAGGATGACCCGCCCGGGATATAGGCTTTGAGTTCGTGACCATCGAGCATGCCACCGGCGAATCGCTCGCTCTCCAACAACTCACGGACCGTGATTCCCGATGGCGCCTCGTAGACGCCCGGGTTTTTGATCGCGCCGGAGAGCCCGTAGAGCTTGGGACCGCCGTTTTTCTCGATACCCATATCGGCGAACCACTGCCCGCCGTGCTCGATGATAAACGGGATCGACGAGACGGTCTCCACGTTGTTGACGATCGTCGGCGATTGAAAAACCCCGACCACCGCTGGAAAAGGAGGCTTCATTCGCGGCTGTCCGCTCTTCCCCTCCAGGCCCTCGATCATCCCTGTTTCTTCACCACAGATGTAGGCGCCGCCACCGGGATGGACGTAGATATCGAGATCGAAGTCGCGGCCCAGAATATTCTCGCCCAGATAGCCCTTTTCATAGGCCTGGTCGATGGCGTTTTGAAGCCGCTTCATGGCAAATTGCAGCTCTCCGCGCACGAAAATATAGCAGTAGCGAATGCCCAGCGCCCAGGCGGTAATGATGCAACCCTCGATATGGCGATGGGGATCGAGCTCCATCAG
>SKQC01000062.1 GCA_007119175.1 Myxococcales bacterium
ATGAGGCTTCCTCTGACGACGCTGTAGAGGACGACAACGAGGGCGAAGAAGCCGACGCTGACCGCGCTGATGTCGAGCTTCTGGCTCAGGAAATTGCCGAGGATATAGCCCGACAGATCCTGGAAAAGGAGGAAGACGACGGCCAGGAATCAGAGGAGGCCAACGAGGCTGACGACACTGAGGAAGTCGACGAGGCGGAGGATATTGCCGAGGACGAGCCCGAAGAAGCCCAGACCATCGCCCTTGGCGAGATGGCCGACGACACACCGATTCACCAGCGGGCGATCAGCTTTTTGGGCATCTTCTTTTTGCTCTTCGTCGCCTGGTTGATGTCCAATAATCGTCGCAAGGTCAACTGGCGGCTGGTCGCTATGGGCATCGGCCTACAACTGGCCTTTGCCATCTTTATCTTCTTTATCCCGGGCGGCGAATTCGTCTTCGCCGTGGCCACCGAAGCAGTCACCAAATTGCTGCAATTTACGGACGACGGCTCCTCGTTTATCTTCGAGAGTTTCGTCACCCAGGAATGGGAACCGGGGCTGATAAACTTTGCCTTCGCTGTACTTCCCACGATCATCTTCTTTAGCTCGTTGATGACCATTTTGTACCACCTGGGGGTGATGCAAAAGCTGGTTCATCTCTTCGCGCTGGGGATGCAGAAGACGATGAACCTCTCCGGTGCTGAGAGCACGTCGGCGGCGGCCAATATTTTCGTCGGCCAGACCGAAGCGCCGCTGGTCATTAAGCCCTTCGTCGAGGATATGACCAAGTCGGAGTTGATGGTGGTCATGACCGGTGGTTTCGCCACTGTCGCCGGCGGTGTGCTCGCCATTTATGTGGGGATGTTAGACGCCACTTTCCCGGATATCGCCGGCCACCTGATCGCCGCCTCGGTGATGAGCGCACCGGCCGCGCTGGTGGTGGCCAAGATTATGTATCCCGAGACCGGCACACCGGTGACGATGGGAAGCCTGGAGGTTCAGGACATAAAACAGGACGTCAACGTCCTCGACGCCGCCAGCCGGGGGGCCGCCGAGGGGCTTAAGCTGGCACTCAACGTCGGCGCCATGTTGCTGGCCTTTATCGCCCTGATCGCCATGGCCAATTATCTGATCGGCCTACCCAGCCTGCTGTATAATAAGATGCAGCTCTCCAGTCTGGCCGACGCCTATCTGATGCACGGATTGACCATCCCCGACGGCTGCCATCCCGATATGGTCGCCGATGATATGGTCGCCGACTGCGTCAATAAAATGCAGGAGGTTTCAACCATTGCTGCGGGCCTCATCGAGCAACTCATCGCCGACGCCGCCGCCTCCGACGCCGCAGTAACCGCCGTTCATCTGGCCGCCGCCGGAGCCAGCGTGGCCGCCGAATTGAGCGCCGCCGGCCATACCGACATCTGGGTGGCCCCGATGATCACGATGCAGGATATCTTCGGCTGGGTCTTCTTTCCCTTCGCCTTCATCATGGGAGTCCCCGTCGAGGATTGCTTCATCATCGGCCAATTGCTCGGCGAGAAGATGGTGATCAACGAATTGGTGGCCTACGCCAGCCTGCAGCAGATTTTGCTCGATCCCGAGGTCGTCCTCTCGGAGCGCTCGATTATCATCGCCACCTATGCCCTGTGCGGATTCGCCAACTTCGGATCTATCGGCATCCAACTCGGCGGCATCGGCGGCATCGCCCCGAGCCGAAAACAAGATCTTGCGAAAATCGCCTTCCGTGCCATGATCGGAGGCACCATCGCCGCCTTTATGACGGGAACCATCGCCGGAATCCTCGTCTGATGACCGGCAGCGATGTCGACCGAAGATGTGGAAAATTAAGGAGTCTTTTGTGAGTCATCCCACCGAAACATCTGACCTATATAGCCGCGCCGGGAAAACAGCGCAGGTACTGCGCGACGCCGTCGACACCCTTCCGCAGGTGGCCATGATATTGGGAAGCGGCCTGGGCGCGCTGGCCGATGAATTGGTCGACCCGGTGGCCATCGACTACGCAGAAATTCCCGGCTTTCCGGTCTCCCAGGTGCAGGGACACGCCGGCCAACTGGTCTTCGGCCGCCTCGAAGACGTCGACGTAGTGGTCATGCAGGGTCGCGCTCACTACTACGAGGGATGGTCGATGCGGGAGGTGACGTTTCCGGTCCGCGTTTTTTCCCTTCTCGATATCGATTATCTGCTGGTGACCAACTCCGCCGGCGGCGCCGACCCGGACTTTGTGCCCGGCGATCTGATGATCATCAGTGACCACCTCAATTTTACGGGCGCCAGTCCCCTTCGCGGCCCCAACGAAGAGGATTTTGGTCCCCGCTTTCCCGATATGACCGACCCCTATGACGGGGAGCTGCGAGCCATGATTCGCTCTGTGGCCACCTCGTTGGACGTCGATATCAAGGAGGGCGTCTACGCCGGCATGGCCGGGCCCACCTACGAAACCCCTGCCGAAGTCGCCATGGTTCGCACCGTCGGCGGCGACGCCGTGGGGATGTCCACCGTCCCGGAAGTCATCGTCGCTAATCACTGCGGAATGAAGGTCGCCGGGATCAGTTGCATCACCAATATGGCCGCCGGACTGAGCGCCCAGAAATTATCGCACGACGAGGTCAAAGAGACCGCCGATCTGGTCCGCGAGACCTTTACCGGCGTCATCCGCCGCTTTATCGCCGCCCTCGGCAGGTCCTTTTAGTGGTGTCGAGGATTTTCTCCTCTCTTTCTCGCGAGGTGTGTGGATGAGTGATTCATTCCAGGACTTCGGTGGTATCGACGCCGCCCGTTGGAGCGAACTTGCTGAGGCGGCGCTCGACGTCCGCCAGCGCGCCTATGTGCCCTATTCGAAATTTCCGGTGGGAGCCGCGCTACTGACGGACTCCGGTGATATCGTCAGCGGATGCAACGTGGAAAATGCCACCATCGGCGCCACTGTCTGCGCCGAACGCACCGCCATTGGCTGCGCCTTGTCGGCGGGACAAAACCGATTTACCGCACTCTGCGTGGTCACCGACGTCGACCCCCCGTCGGCTCCCTGCGGCATCTGCCGGCAGGTCTTAGCGGAGTTCTGCGAGCAATTGCCGATTATGATGCTTCACCCCGACGGACATTATCGTTTTGCGACACTGGACCAATTATTACCGATGCGCTTTTCCGGTCTCGACTTTAGCGAATCTCAATAAATATACCGTCCATTTCCCCTTGCCGACGGCTTGATCTACAATATTGATTGCAGTCATCGCCATCACCTCCAACTGAGCTGTGTGAAGTGCCGAACCTACCGCTAGAACTCGGGCCGTTCCAACTGCTCGCCCCCATGGGGCAAGGCGGCATGGGTGAAGTCTTTCGCGGGGTTCATATCGATCGCGATTTTCCGGTGGCCGTCAAGATCCTCAACGCCGAGCGAGCCCGCGATCCCGAATTTCGCCACGCTCTGCGCCAGGAAATCCGCGCCGTCGCCCGGCTTTACCATCCCGGGATCATCATGGTCTTCGACTGCGGCGAGGTCCCGGAAGAGGTGGAGCGAAATACCGACGGCCGCTACGTCGCCGGCTCCTCCTGGTTCGCCATGGAATTGGCCACCTACAGCCTGGAGGAGCTCGACCGCTCCTCGATCGACTGGTGGCATGTCCGCAATATTTTCGTGCGCATCTTAGACGCCCTGTCCCACTCCCACGCCCGCGGCGTCATTCACCGGGACTTAAAACCGGGCAATGTGCTCTTTGTAGAGGGCCAGGACGGCCGTCAACTCAAGCTGACCGATTTCGGTCTGGCTCACGCCCTGGATGAATCGCCCGACGACAACGCGTTGACGCGAAAAATCACGGGCACACCGAGATTTATGTCCCCGGAGCAGATCACGGGCCGCTGGCGCGACCACGGGCCCTGGACCGATTTATATGCCCTGGGCTGTCTGGCCTACTGGCTTGTCGACGGCGAGCCGCCGCACTGCGGCGAGAGCACCGACGAGATTTTGGAGAGCCATCTCGAAGATCCGCTGCCGCCGATGCACGCTCCCTTCGACGTGCCGTCGGGATTCGGAAGCTGGCTGGGCCGATTGCTGGCCAAGAACCCGGCAGACCGCTTTCAGCGCACCGCCGACGCCGCCCGGGCGCTCTTCGCCCTCGGCGACCCTCCCGGACAAAAGCGTCCCGAGGACCACCCGCGCCTGGAATTTGACTCCACGTTAAACGACGACGTCACCCCGTCGAACCCGGATACCGATATGGGGATGACCGAGATCATCAGCGATGTCGTCGCCTCGCCATCGGTGCCCGATCTGCAGGCTCTGGAGCGACCGCGCTACACACCGACACCGCGCGATATGCCGGAGCTGGTGCCCATTCCCCAGACCTGGCACCGCCGCCAGCCGCCGCCACTGTCGACCGACCTCATCGGCGTCGGCCTCGGACTCTTCGGCATCCGCGAGATACCCTTTGTGGACCGCGACGATGAGCGCGACCAGATCTGGAGTGCATTGCGCAAGGTCAGCCTGACCAAACGCCCCCATCTGGTGTTATTGCGCGGCGCCACCGGAACCGGAAAATCGCGCCTCGGCGCCTGGATCTCAGAGCGGGCCCACGAGCTGGGCGCGGGCACTCCACTTCGCGCCTCCCACAGCCCCATGGGCGGCGCCCACGACGGGCTGGGGGCGATGTTTGCCAACCACCTGCGCTGCAGCGGGCTCGACCGCGACGCCATTCTGGAGCGAATCCGTCACAGCCTGCACAACCACACGCTCGACCCCGACGCCCTGCACGACTGTCTGGCGATGAGTGAAATTATCGCCCCGTCGGTCCTCGACGACTACCGCGAGGAAAATGCGCGCATCCGCTTTCACACCCCGGAAGAGCGCCACGCAGTGATGTTTCGCTTTATCGAGCGCCTCGCCAAACACCGACCGATCATCTTATTTCTCGACGATTTACAGTGGGGAAATGAGACGCTCAACGCTCTGGAATACCTGGTCGACTCCGCGGCCACCCGGGAGTTGCCGCTATTGGTCGTGGGCACCGTCCAGACCGACGCTCTGGTCGACCGGCCGGTGGCCCGCGAAAAAATCGAACACCTGGCCGCCGGCGAGGATACGGATACCATCTCCGTCGGCCCGCTCCCCACTGACGATCACCGCCTTCTCATCAAACGCCTGCTGGGCCTGGAGGACGAATTGGTCCAACAGGTCGCCTCCCGGACCGGCGGAAACCCGCTATACGCCGTGCAACTCGTCGGCGACTGGGTTGAGCGCGGTGTATTGGAGCTGGGAGAGAATGGATTTCGATTGCGTCGAGGCGAGGCGGCGCCGCTGCCCACGGACCTGCAGGAGGTCTTCCGAGACCGCCTGACCAAACTCGTCGGCCAGGACCTCGATGCCGATCCGAGCGACGCCCTGCTGGCCATGGAGCTCGCCGCCGTATTGGGCACCGACGTAAAACGCGCCGAATGGACCACGGTCTGCTCGTTATGCGAGGTGCGGCTTCCGCTTTTGGTGTTGGACGCCATGGTGGCCAACGATCTGGCCACCCTCGGCCCCGCTGGCTGGAGTTTTACCCACCAGGCATTCCGCGAGACTCTGCTCAATACGGCGGAGCGAAACGGACGCTTGAGCGAACATCACCTCAACTGTGCTCAGGTGCTGCGCCAGCTCTACCCGGAAGATCACCCGGACTTGCCGCTTCGCCTGACCCGCCACTTCATCAAAGCTGACCAGATCGCCGAAGCGTTGGAGCCGATGCTCGACGCCGCCGCCCACACCCGGATTCGCTGCGACTTCGAGCTCAACGAAGAAATCCACCGTCAGTACCGAAATTTTCTCGACAAACTCGATATCCCCGAACACGATGAGCGCCGGGCGCGGGGCTGGATTGAGGAGGCTCGCTCCTTTATTCGCCGTGAGCAATTTGCCGACGCCGAACCGCTGCTGGCAAACGCCGAAAAGACAGCTCGCAAATTAGGCCGACAAGATCTGCTCGCCGAAGCACTCCACCAGCACGCCGTCGTCGCCAACGACTGCGGTCGCCTGCCGGAGGGAATGCGCATCATCGACGAGGCCTTGAGCATCTATGAGGAACTCGGCGACACCCATGGTCGCGCCCAGTCGCTGTTGACCCTTGCCGATCTGCATTATTGGGCCGGTGATTATTACGACGCCGAGCGGGCGTACCGAAAATCCAAAAAATTATTCGCCCGCATCGACCACCACCTCGATCTGGCCCGCGTCGAAAAGGCAATGGCCTCGCTTTATACGAGCCTTGAGGACACCCGGCGCGCCCAGGAGATGTTCGACGATGCCATCGAGGTCTTCAAAGAACACGGCGACTTAAGCGAGGTCGCCTATTGCCTCAACAATCTGGGCGAGACCTATCGCCTCGAGGACCGCCTCGACGACGCCGAGCAGGCCTATCAGGAAGCGCTGGAATTGCTTCGCCGCATCGGCATCGGCGACGACGCCATTATCATGATGAACCTCGGCATGGTCCGGCTGACCCAGGATCGCGTCGAGGACGCCGACCCGTTATTTCGCCGGGTCTTAGAGCTTTTATCCGGCTCCCAGCGCCGCGGATATATCGGGCTCGCCCATCTGGCCCGCCTGCCGGCCACAGCCCACCGCAAAGACTGGAAACAGTGGGATTATCATATCTCCGAGGCCAAACACCTGCTCACAGCGAGCGGCCTGGTCGACGCCGATCTGGCCCGGCTGGCCCGCGACGCCGGCCAGCGAGCCCTGGTGGCCGGTCAAAATGACCGCGCCCGCGATGCCCTGAACCTCGCCCGCTCCCAGTGGTTGAGCATGGGTCGCCAGGATCAGGCGGCGGCCATCGATCGCATCATGCCCAAATAAAACTGAGAACTTGAACCCGATCCCCGATCCCCGATCCTCGATCCTCGATCCTCGATCCCCGATCCCCGATCCCCGATCCCCGATATCGATCCTCGATCCCCGATCTAGTTCTTGAAAATCTACTCGCCGTGCACTCATTCCTGATAGCAACACTCCACTATTAGCGACAACGCACCCTCCGGGGGGGGATATCCATGGCCAAAGCCGACGCCGAACCTACGTCTGAACCGCTGCATTTCGCCGTCGTCGGCGGCGGGGTCGCCGGATGCGCCGCTGCCTCCTGGGCGGCCTCCCACGGCGCTCGCGTGACTCTATTCAATGCCGGACTTCCGCTGGGCGGGACCTGCATCCACGCCGGCGCCTTTCCCACGCGGCTATTGATGACGGCGGCCACCGATCATTTCCACGCCCAACACCCGCGATTTAGCGGCCTGCACACCGCAGCGGCCGACGCCGACTGGGAACAACTCCAGAAGGTGCGCATGCGCAGCAGCGAGGACTTCAGCCATTTATACCAACGCCTCTTTGCGGAGCGACCAAATATCGAGGTAGTCGACCGGGCGGCCACTTTCGTCGACGGTGATTCACTTCGCGCCGGTGAACGCCTCTTTTATCCCGATCGCATCTTGCTCACTCCCGGCTCTCACTCTCAATGGCCGGATATCGACGGCATCGACGACGTCACCGCCCACTCGCTGCAAACGCTCAACGAGTTGGGCCGACAGCCCAAGAGCGTGCTGCTATTGGAGACCAGCGACGTGGCGATTGCCTATGCCCAATTTCTGGCCAGAATCGGCACGGACGTCACGATTTTAACGGAGCGTTCACGGCTTCTGGGCGAGGCCCATTGCCTCGATATCGATTCCGAGTTGACGCGAATCCTGGGTGATGAGGGAGTCGATCTGGTGACCGATATCGCCGTCACCCACGCCGAACAACTCCACGGTCAGGTCCGGCTGCTGGGAACTCAAGCCGGACATCCGGCCCACTGGGATGCGGAGTGCTTCGTGGTCGTCGACCACCGCCGTCCGCGCATCGAAGGACTCAAGCCTCACCTGGGCAATGTAGAGCTCAGCGACGAGGGATTTATCGTCATCGACGAGTCGATGCAGACCACCAACGAGCGGGTCTTTGCCGCCGGCGACGCCATCGGCCGCGGACGCCACGCCTACGCCGCGGCCTACGACGCCATTTTGGCCGCCCGCAA
>SKQC01000134.1 GCA_007119175.1 Myxococcales bacterium
CCCCCGGGGTCCGCGGCCAGCCTGGCCGTCAGCCCGCCCCCGGGGTCCGCGGCCAGCCTGGCCGTCAGCCCGCCCCCGGGGTCCGCGGCCAGCCTGGCCGTCAGCCCGCCCCCGGGGTCCGCGGCCAGCCTGGCCGCATTTCGAGCTGCCAGCCCGACCCTCTAAGGGCGCCCTGGCGCATGACTTCGTCACCCCACGGAAACGCTTACATGATATTTTGTCCTCGGGACTATGTGTCGACCTTTGGAATTCCGAAGCAACCACAACCCCCCGACGTAGAGAGGGCAAAATGACAGAACAAGAAAATCGCGAGCTGGTCGAGCAGTATATACGCTGCATTCACGAGGGGAATACAGAAGAGCTCCTGAACCTCATTCACGACGATTTCGTCGAGCAATATCCCCAATCGGGCGAGCAAATTCGCGGCAAGGATAACTTCCAAAAATTCTACGAGAATTTCGAGGGACTGCCGAATATCGAGGGTTATAACCTTCATATGTGCGGCGATCTCTGCGTGCTGGAGATGCTCCTCAACTATCCCGATGGCGATATCTACAACGCCTGCGAAATCGTTCAGTTTCAAGACGGAAAAATCGCCAATATCAAGGCTTATTTCGCCGAGCCCTTCGAGGCTCCCGAATGGCGCTCGGAGTGGGTGGAGATGATGGGCGATACCACCGAAGAGACTTATGAGCAGCGTCCCACGGCGCGGACCTGAGTCGAGTCTCAAGCGGGAAGGCAAATGACCGACGACGAGCTTCGTAATCGCACGGCGCGGCAGGTCCTCGATGACCATCTAAAACTGGCGAAGAGCTGGGATTTCGAAACCGATCTGGAGCGCAATTTCGGCGACGATATTGTGCTCATGACCAGTTACGGAATCTATCGAGGGATCGAGGGCCTGCGCGCCAAAGTCAATCTACTGGCCGACCAGATGCCCGGCGGACGCTGGATCTATCACCAGGTGATGGCCGAGGGAAAGCTGGGCTTTCTGGAGTGGAGCGGCGAGGCCGACAACGGCGCCCGCGTCGAAGACGGCGCCGACTCCTATCTCATCGAGGACGGGCGCATCCGCGCCATGACCATACATTATTCGGTGATCGAGCCGGGGTAACGGGTTTTATCGAAACCACCCCACAGGCTCGTTCGCTCCGCTCCCTCACCAGCTCCCCTCGCGAGGGGAGCGGACTCTTCATGTCCTCCACTGGTTCGGTGCCCCCTCCCCGGTGGTTTTTTGGGGATGTGTATTTCGAATGATGAGTTAAAATGCCATGCTATTTGCCGCAGTCTGATCTGCGAGACAATCCATGGTTTATCAAATCGAGTGTCCTATGAGTTCTCGTTACGGCAATCAAGGTAAAGTCGTTCCCCTTCATGTGGCCCAGGAGCTGCTGGAGCAACGCGATCGGCTGGTCGCCGAGCTACAGGCCACACGACGGAAAAACGATCGACTCGATGCCGAATTGCGGCGCCTCGGCAGGGATTGGGAAGTCATGGAGGATCGAGCGGCGGCCTCCGAAGAAGAGGCCCAGGCGCTGCGCCGGGAGCTGGCTGACGCAAAGTCGGCATCGCCGACGTCGGCCGACAATGAGAGCGATGATACAAAAACCGTGGAGAGGCTCACCGATCGCATCCAAAAACTCACCGACGATATGGAGCGGCTGCGAAGGCGGAGCTCCGAGTCGGTGGAGGCCGCCCGGCGCGAAGAACAGATCCGCCTGCTGGCGGGATTGGGAGAAGTCCTCGATTCTGTGGAGCGCGCCCTGAAGATGGGGGAGCCCAGGGGGCCGTGGCGCCAGGGGTTGGAGGCAATTCGAAGCCAGCTATATGCCTATTTGCGCGGCGAGGGGGCGACGATTACCGGTGAGATCGGCGAAAAATTAGATCCGACGATTCACCAGGCCATCGCTGCCGTCGACGACGCCGATGCCGAAAGCGGCGAAATTGTGCGCGTCGACCGTCCGGGCATGGTCTTGGCCGACGGCGAAACCGTGGTGCGTCCCGCCCAGGTGGTGGTGGCGAAATAATTTTCGACGAGACACCAAAACACCTGGATCGGAATCAACTCGGCAGGGGGTCGCGTTTACTATCTGACAATTGCAGTCCACATCTTGAAATGCGACACTTTTTTGACCTCTCCTATTCAGATTTGACCTCTTCTATTCAGATCGGTGGCCTTTATGTACGCACGCAGCTCACAGACGGCATTAGTAGCTAAATTTGCTCTGATTGCGATGCTGCTCCTGATCGGCGCTGCCTGCTCGTCGGGCCCTGAAACCACTGACGACGACGGCGAAGAAGAGGCGATCGCGGAGCGACCGAACCCGGATTATAGCGAGGCCCCTGACGCCTATTCTTCGGTGGAGGTTCTGGGAGTGGTCGCCTCGCCACAGGGTTCGGCGGTGATGCTTGGATCGCTGTCGCAGGAATCAGTGTTGCCGATCTTCATCAATCCCTCCCAGGCGATGGCCATCCAACTCGGTCTCGACGGCGAGACATTTGAGCGGCCGCTGACTCACGATCTGGTCGACGATATCATGGGTCGCCTCGACGCAACGGTGGGAAAAATTCAGGTCGATGAGCTGCGCGACGGTACCTTCATCGCTTCTATCTACCTGGTGACGCCGCTGGAGATCCTCGAGATCGACGCCCGTCCCTCCGACGCCATCGCCCTGGCCGTAAAAGACGAGATCCCCATCTACGTCGCCGACCAGGTCCTCGAGGAGGCGGCGTTGACCGAGGAACATTTCCAGGATCTACCTCCGGCCGATCCCGGCGATCCGGAGGATTTCCACGATGCGCCGACCACACCGCTGTAGTAGGTGCTCACGTTTGAGCGTTTGAAGCTGATTTTACCCGGCGTTGACGACTCACGAATAATGCATGATAGAATTTGCGTTTTTCAAAAGTTGGGGCAGACTAGTGGTTCGACACCGAAGTCGATTGAGCCTTCGCCAGTCCTGAACGACGATCTTTTTGCCGTCGGCACTCGACGATGCTAAGGCATCGCCTCGCTTCGACGGCTTCAACCTCGTCGCCCAGTCCTCGCCGAATTCTTCAAGGAACTTCAGTGTCGAACCACTAACGCTGCTTTCGGTCGTTGATGTGCAATCGGTCCAGCAACCACCAGAGGTTATCAAAGTCACCAGAGATCCCCTTCCCGGTGGGGAAGGTGGCCGCGACCGCAGTCTGGGAGCGGTCGGATGGGGCACCGGGGACCACCCGATCACCATCAAAGTCTCCGGCGAAAGTTAGGTGGCCCTGCGTTGCCCCCCGTATGAAGGGGATCTCGGGTGCGGTGGGCTGCCATCCGGTGGTTGGTTCCACACGTCGCCGTGATATAGTGGCATTATTAATTGTTTAAGATAGAAACTGAATAAAATGGTTTTCACCTCTCGCGCTCTTTAGTCGACCCATGGGTACTGACGACAAGAAAGGCAAGACCGTCCTGCTGCCCAGACCCGGGGAGATCATCAATGACCTGTATCGGCTAAAGGATATTCACGCCAGCGGGGGAATGGGCATCATCATGAAGGCCGAGCAGATCCGCATCGGCCGCGATGTAGCGGTGAAGCTATTGCATCCCCACGTGGCGTCGAGCCAGCAGTTGGCGGCGCGGTTTTTGCGCGAAGTTCAGGTGACGACCCTATTCGATCACGCCAATATCGTGCGGGTCTACGACGTCGGTGAGACCGAGGACGGGGCGCTATACCTGGTCATGGAGATGCTCGAGGGCGAGGAACTCGAGGATATCATCGCCCGAGAAGCTCCGTTGTCGGTGGGCCGGACCATCGATATCAGCCTGCAGATACTCGACGGCCTCGGCGAGGCGCACAGCCGTGGGGTGGTGCATCGCGATCTCAAACCGTCCAATGTCTTCGTCACCAAGACCCGGCATGGCACGGACGAGATCAAATTGCTCGATTTCGGCATCGCCAAATTGATCCAGTCCGACGAGACGAAATTGACCGCTACCGGGCGTCTGACGGGAACGCCGGCCTATGTGGCTCCGGAGACGATGCTCGGCCTCGAAGAGACGAATAAAAAAGCGGCCGATATCTACGCCGTCGGACTGGTGATCGTCGAGATGCTCATCGGCCGCGAGGTCTTTAAAGGGGCGACGGTCGCCCAGACGCTGTTGCAGCATCTAAAAAAACCGATCGTGATCCCGGAGTCCATCGATGAAACTCCCCTTGGAGAGGTCATTCGTCGGGCGACTTCAAAACACCCCGAAGACCGCTACCAGGACGGCGACGAGATGTATCGGGCACTCGTCAAAGCCCGCGACGACTCACCTCTGGAATTGACCCTGGAGGCAACCGATATCCCGGAGCCGGTCACCGATACCAACCCCGGACTCCTCGAAAAACTGGAGGCCGCCGGCGAAGGAGTGAGCCTCGAATTATTGCGCGACGTGCCTCAGCACGAATCATTCGTCGCCGGACAGACGCCGTCGCCGTCGACGACTTCCTCGCCGGCCGATCCGATACACGCTAAGCAGCGCACATCGACGGGGCCCAATCTAAGTGGACTGTCCTCGCGGGTCATCGTCGATGCACCGCTGTTGGAGGAGAAGCGAAAAGAAGAAAAGCAAAAAGAACGCACAGGAACAGCCGGCGTGCTCGCGAAGGTCCGCGGGGCGCTGGGATCATCGATCGAGATCATGCTCGTGCTCGCCGTATTGATCGGTACCTGGGTGATGCTCGACCCCTTTAATCGCGATGCCCCGGAACCGGGCGAGGCGGTCAAGACCGGCAATCCGACCACGATCCGGATCGACAGCGAACCGACAGGTGCCGAGTTCTGGTTCGACGGCGAAAAATTAGGGGAGACCGCCCTGCGTTGGGAATTTGATGGATATCAATTTCCGCTGGAGGTCGTCTTTCGAAAAGAGGGTTACGAGGACAAAGAATTGGCGATCGACGAAGACCACGAGCCAGAGATCGCTGTGCATTTACAGGAAATAGACGGCGACTGATTGCGCATTATTCCCACCTGATTGTCTGAGCACTATCACCAGAATTTTTTGGTACCACCGGCAGGAGCCCACGTGAGCGATGCAGATATCCAGAATTATCTCGAGACCGAGGCCGACGACTTTTTAGAGGAGTTATTCGAGTTGTTGAGCATCCCCAGCATCTCCACCGATGAGGCCTATGCCGGCGAGGTAGAGCGCTGCGCGGAGTGGCTCGCCGACCACCTGCGCGAGATCGGTGTGGAGACGGTAGAGATTCACTCCACCGACGGTCATCCCATCGTCTACGCCGAGACTCTGACCGGCTCCGAGGAGGCGCCGACGCTGCTTTTATACGGCCACTACGACGTGCAGCCGCCGGAGCCGCTCGACGAATGGAAGTCGCCGCCGTTTGAGCCGGAGGTACGCGACGGCAAAATCTTTGCCCGCGGCGCCACGGACGACAAAGGCCAATTTTTCGCTCACTTAAAATCAGTGGAAGCCTGGCTGGCCACGCGCGGGGAATTGCCGGTCAATCTCAAGATGGTCATCGAGGGTGAGGAGGAGGTAGGAAGCGAGCATCTGACCGAGTGGGTCGAGGACCACAGCGACAAACTCGCCGCTGACGCGCTGCTTATCTCTGACTCCTCGATGTTCGCCCCGGGGATCCCGTCGATCACCTATGGATTGCGCGGACTGGCCTATCTGGAGATCTCGGTACGGGGGCCGGACCACGATCTGCATTCCGGACTCTTCGGTGGGGCGGTGCCCAATCCGATCAACGAGTTGGCTCGTATCATCAGCCAACTCCACGACGACGACGGGCGAGTGACCGTTCCCGGATTTTATGACGACGTGCGACCAATCGAGCCCGAGGAGCGAGAGGATTTTGCCGAGTTACCATTCGACGAAGAGGCCTTTTTCGTCGAGACCGGTGCCCCGGCCTTAAAGGGTGAGAAGGGATTTAGCACCCTGGAGCGGCTCTGGGCGCGTCCTACCCTGGACTGCAACGGCATCTGGGGCGGTTATACCGCTCCCGGCGCCAAAACCGTCCTTCCCTCGACGGCGCATGCTAAATTATCGTGCCGTCTGGTCCCCGATCAGGACGCCGACGTTATCGCCGACAAGGTCGAAAAATGGCTGCGCGAGTTGGCCGACGAGGCGGTGGAAGTCGACGTCTCCGTTCATCACGGCGGGCCCCCTGTCATCACCGATCGCGACAATCCCATCGTCGACGCCGCCACTCGCGCGCTGTCCAAGGTCTGGGACAGAGACGCCGTTTTCACCCGCGGCGGTGGAACGATTCCCATCGTCGCTACGTTTTCCAGAGTGCTAGAGATACCGACGGTCTTGATGGGATTCGGACTGGAAGATGATCGCCTGCACAGTCCGAACGAGAAATTCAACGTGGAGAATTTTTATGCCGGCATTCGCGTCAGCCACCAACTATGGCAGGAATTGGCGCCATCTTAAGATCATCGCCCTGGTCGTCATGATTTTCATCGGTGCCGGCTGCGACGACGGCACCGATGAGATCGACGAGCGGATGGCCACCCGCCACGCCGAAGCCAACGCCGCCCTTCTGGCCGATCGGACCATCGTCTATGCCCGGGAATGGGTTTTATTTCATCCCCAATCCGACCGACAGCGCCACGCCCGCGAGAAGCTGTTATATTTGCAGGAGTTAGAGGACTCCATGCCCGATGAACACTCCCGGCAGCGCCGCGACGACATCGAGCGCCAACTGGAGGGAGTGTATCGCTGGCGCGATACTCCGCTGCCCAATCTAGAGGAGAACCGATGAAGATCTTTGCCCTTCTGGGCAGTATTTTCGCCCTGATCGCCGTCGGCGCCGGTGCCTTCGGTGCCCACGCCATGGCCGATAAATTCGAGCCGCGCATGATCGAGATCTGGGAGACCGGCGTTCAATATCAGATGTACCACGCCCTGGCCCTATTCGCCGCCGCCTGGCTATATCACCAGACCGAGGCCACAGTGGCCCTGGTCGCCGGTTGGAGTTTTGCCTCCGGCATTCTCGTCTTTTCGGGCTCTCTATATCTGATCGTCCTCACCGGCGTTCGCGGACTCGGCGCCATCACCCCGATCGGCGGCCTGGCGCTGATGGCCGGTTGGTTCTGCTGTATGCTGGCGGCGCTGAAATTGGTCTAATTGGGAGTTCGGGGCCCGCGGCCAGGCTGGCCGCATCGTCGATAATCGTTGGGGCGTTGGCGTTTGGGGCCCGCGGCCAGGCTGGCCGCATCGTCGATAATCGTTGGGGCGTTGGCGTTTGGGGCCCGCGGCCAAGCTGGCCGCATCGTCGATAATCGGTGGGGTGCGGAGCCCTCAAAATGGTGGAGCCTTGGATTGAAAAGATTTGCGTAGTAGATCCTTGCCCGGATTATTCATGAGGCGTCGTGACGAGGCGAAATCAGCGTCAAAAGCGCAAAATCGAGCCCCACAGGCGATGCGGAGCATCGTCGAGGAGTGAGATGAAGCGATTTTGGGGCTGATGAGCCGCAGTAGACGAGTCATGAATAATCCGGGTTTGCCCTCAGTGAAAGTAGTTCACCTGTCGGAGTAGTCGCCCATGTCCGAGCCGCTTCTTATTGGCCACCGTCGCCTGACCTTAGACGACATCGAGGAGGTTGTCTTTGACCGCCGCCCGATTAGCCTCGATCCCGATGCCGAGGAGGCCATCGAGGAGTCGGCGGCCTACGTCCGACAGATGGCGCAGAGTGGCGAGGCGGTCTACGGAGTGACCACTGGATTCGGGGCCAATCGAGACCATGTCATTCGCCGCGAGGATGCGGAGACGCTTCAGGAGCGGCTGCTCGTCAGTCACGCCTGTGGCGTCGGGGCGCCGCTGTCGACGAAGGCCGTGCGGGCTATGATGCTGCTTCGGATCAACGCCTTGTCGCGCGGTAATTCGGGGATTCGCCTGTCGACGCTGAATTTATTGGTAGAGATGCTAAATCGAGGGCTTCACCCCGTCGTACCGGAGATGGGCAGTGTCGGCGCCAGCGGCGATCTATGCCCGCTGGCCCATATGTGTCTGCCCGTCATCGGCGAGGGCGAAGTCGTCGTCGAGGGCGAACAGTTAAGCGCCGAAGAGGGGCTGAAAAGAGTAGGCCTGGAGCCGACACGATTGACCTATAAAGAGGGCCTCGCCCTGCTCAACGGCACCCAGGCGATGACCGCGCTCGGCGCGGTCACGGCCATTGAATTTAGACAATTGCTCGACGGGGTCGATGCCGTTGGGGCGATGAGCCTCGACGCCGTGGCCGGTCGGATGGAGGCCCTCGATCCCAGAATTCACACCCTGCGGGGACGGTCGGGCCAGATGGACAGCGCCGCCCATCTTCGGGCCATGCTCGCCGGCAGCGAGTTGGCGGGCGCTCAACCTGGCAGCATCGACGGGAAGGTGGAGTATATTCAGGACTCCTACTGTCTTCGGTGTATGCCCCAGATCCACGGCGCGAGCCGCGATGTCCTCGATCACGTCACGGAGGTGCTGGTCACCGAGGCCAACGCCGTTACCGACAATCCGCTCGTCTTTGCGCCCGGCGATGATGACGATGAACAGGGCGGAATTCTCTCCGGCGGCAATTTCCACGGCCAGCCAGTGGCCATGGCCCTCGATTATTTGAAGATCGCCATTGCCGAGGTCGGGTCGGTCTCTGAGCGCCGCTGCGCGAAGCTGACGGATAAATATTTCTCGGAAGGATTGCCGCCGTTTTTGGTCAGCGAGCCGGGGCTCAACTCGGGGATGATGATCCCCCAATACGTGGCCGCTGCTCTGGTCAGCGAAAATAAGACTCAGGCGCATCCGGCCAGCGTGGATTCAATTCCCACCAGCGCCAATATGGAAGATCATGTCTCGATGGGGATGCACGCCGGCCTTCACGCCCATCGCATCTTGCGCAATGTGGAGCACGTGGTCGGCATCGAATATCTCATCGCCGCTCAGGCCATCGATTTGCGCGAGATGAGCGCCGGCGTCGGCACACAGAGCGCCGTCGACGCTCTTCGCGAAGAGGTCACATTTTTGGATCGCGACCGCGTGCTTCACAGCGATATCGAGGCCGCCACCGAGCTGGTCCGCCAGGGCGTTCCCGCCAAGATACTGCGAGAATTGTCCTGAATTTCCCCGTCGCTTTTATCGCAAATTACTTCTGCGCGACTTCTTCGTCGCCGCTGTCGTCGTCGCCATCTTCGTCGACGCCGTCTTCCACCGTATCCTCGGCGGCTTCTTTGAGCGCGTCGCCGACGTGAATCCGCGCATAATAGGTGGGATCCCACAGATCGCTGAGTTCGCCCTTTTCGATCACCAATCGCTCCGCATGTTCCTGCACCAGCGGGTCTTCGATAAAGGCCCGCATCCGGTCCAGATGCAATGAGGTGGCCTCCACCCAGTCCTCGGCATCGGGGCTCTGTGGAATGCGTCTGGAAAATGAGAGATTCCGCTCGTACACATGAAGCGCCCGGTCCATGAGGACTTCGATTTTGTCGCGTAACTCCTCGAAATAAAACGCCAATTCTCTCTCGCCCAGATCGTCGGGAATCTCAGCGGTGAAGATATCGAGATAAAAATCCTGGTATAGCCGGCCAATCTTATATCCGGCCGCCACCGACCAGTGGGGATGGTGTTCTCTGAGGGCGCGGATATAGGCGACCTGCGCGGCCTGGTGGTAGTCGGCCTTGGTGTCTAAGTCGACCTCCATTCGCTCCGGCGGAAGCACCAGGGGGACCTCGTTCATCATGCCGTGATTGGCCTTTCCGACGCCGAAATTAGCGAGCACCATAAATCGGTGGTCGGCGTCGAGGCGTTCGCTGGGGAGGGCCTCCTGGTTGCTTTTTCGGACGCTGTCGAAGCTGGTTTCGGCGTCGCTCCATTCTTCGAGCTCCAGCAGTGCTTTACCGCGGCGGATATGGGCTTCGCTGCGGTCAAAATGCTCCAGGTCGTCGCGGAGTAAGACCTCCATTAAAAGCTCGTCGACGTCCTCGTATTTTTCGAGTTCGTGATAGGCTTTGGCGAGGCGAAATCGGGCGTTGAGCGCCTCGTCTTCGTCGGGAAAATTCTCCAGGATCGCCGAAAACGCCGCCGCCGCGTCTTCCCACAGATCGAGTTCTTCGTAAGAGAGCCCACCGTTGTACAGCGCCGCCAGATAAAAACGGCTATCCGGAAAATAATCGATGATAAGCTGGTAATTTTCGGCAGCGTCTTCGTAGCGGCGAGCCTGAAAATCGTAATAGGCGCGCTCAAAGACCTCCTCGGCTTCAATATGTTCGGAGGTGAATTCGTCGCCGTCCTGGGAGACCCGAATCAGGACCGGATCGACTTCCATTTCGATGGCGACGGCGTCCTCGTCGACTGGCTCGTCATCGCGGGAGCTAAACGTGGAGCAGGCCGACAGCCAGCCGACCACACAGCAGAGGAAAGCCAGAAGATGCCTGTGGCGCATATAAAACATGAATCTCGCTCCTCTCACGGTCGAATATCTTCGCCTGGTCGATACTCTCATATCTTGAGGATTTCTCACAATTTACGACGCGTCACGTTTCGTTTAGCGGGCCGGGAAAATCGACGACCTCGCCGTGATCGTGCTCCAACTCCTCGCGTGGAAGCGGCGGAATTGGCATCAGCCAGCGCACATATTTCAGGGGAACGACCATCTCTCCGTGGCGGTTTTGCACCACCAGCGAGGTATGAAAATCGGCGGCCTCGGCATCGTCGATTTCCACCAATTCAGCGCGGATTCTGGGCCAACTCTCAGTGTCCTCGTCGAAATATTCGAGCTCGATTCCGTATCCCTCCTCCAGGGCGAAGGTGGCCACGGAGAGCCGACTCTCCAGATCGGCGGCCATCATCATATCCAGCTCTGGGGATTGCGATACTCCCTGTAGTTCGCTCTCCTCGCTCGGCGGGGCCCGCTCAAGCCATTCCAGGATCTGCTCTGCTTCTGCCTCACAATGATGGATGACAGCCTGCGGTAGGCCACGGGCGATCAAGTTCTCGAGCTTTTCGATGGCCGCCGGCCGCAGCAGTGTGCCGCCGCGAGCGGCGATGGCGCGCAACACCCGGGCGCCCACAAACGCCGCCGACATGGGACCCATGGTGTTGATGAGCACCGGGCCCTCCACATCGAGGCGATCGCCGTAAAAGGGTCGATCGCGATCGCTTCGAGGACCGAATCGCCTCAGAATTTTTCGCCATCTCTCCATTTGTGGGTCTCCAAAATTGGATCGATTTACCATCGATACGAAGCGGCCAGCGGATAGCGCCAGCCGACGCCGAATGCCTTGGTCGTGACTTTTAGGATCGGCGGCGACTGCCATCGCTTAAATTCGCTTCGATGAATCATGGACACCACCTCGCGCACCGTCGACTCTTCGAATCCGTCGGCCGCGATCTCCTCGATGGTTCGGTGCTCGACGACGTAGCGCTCGAGAATCTCGTCGAGCACCTCATAGGCGGGCAGACTATCTTCGTCTCGTTGGCCTGGCCGCAGCTCCGCCGACGGTGGCTTTTCCAAAATTCGCGTGGGAATTAACGCCTCGCCGGCCTCCTCGTTGATGAGATCGGCGACGGCATAGACCAACATCTTCGGCAGATCGCCGATGACGGCCAGCGCGCCGCACATATCGCCGTATAGAGTAGTATAACCGACAGCGAGCTCACTTTTATTGCCACAGGCCAATACCAATTTTCCGAATTGATTGCTCAGAGCCATCAGATAGACCCCGCGAATGCGGGCCTGAATATTCTCCTCGGTGACCGCCGGGCCGTCTTCGCCGAGGTGGGGCGAAAGTGCCTCGAGCATCCCGCTATGGGGTGCCTCGATAGGGATCTCAGAAAAGTCGATCCCCAGATTATTGGCCAGCGCTCGCGCGTCTTCGCGGCTATGAGAGCTCGAATATCGAGAGGGCATGGCCACGCCGTGGACATTTTCTGCGCCCAGCGCTTCGGCGGCCAGAGCGGCGCTGACCGAAGAGTCGATCCCGCCCGACAGACCGAGCAAGACCTGGTCGAAATTCGATTTGTGGACGTAGTCGCGAATGCCAGAGACCACGGCCTGGCGGGCCTGTTCAGCGTGGGATTCGGCAACTGGTCGAATCGGCGCGTCGTCGCCGTTGGTGATACGGCCCGAGGGGCTGATGTCGATGAGTTGAAAATCCTCGTCGAAATCAGCCATCCGCGTCCTTACTTCGCCGCCGGAGTCCAGCGCCAGCGAGCGGCCGTCGAAGATCAACTCGTCGTTGCCTCCCACTTGATTGACGAAGATCATCGGGCAGTCGTGGCGTTGGCAGTGATCGGCCAGCAAATTTCGCCGAAAATCGCCCTTGTCGAGGCTAAATGGGCTGGCGGCGATATTGACCAGCACCTGGGCGCCATGGTCGACGAGTTCGGCGATCGGATCTCGTCCGTAGCTCGGCATCTCCCGCGATTGCACATGCGCCCAGGCATCTTCGCAGATGGAGATGCCCAGCTTTACGCCCTTCCAGGTGACCACGCCGTTGCCGGGAGCCGGATAAAAATGCCGCCACTCGTCAAAGACGTCGTAGGTGGGAAGGAGCGTCTTTGCCACCGTATGCGTCACCTCGCCGCGCGCACAAAAAGCGGCACTATTGAGCAGTCGATGGCCCTCATCGGCGTGGTTTTTGTCGATAAAACCGACGATGGCTGCCAGCTTCTCGTCGGTCTGAGAGGCGATTTCTTTTAATGCCTGTCGCTGTCGAGCAAGCAAGTCGTGGCGATCCACCATATCTCGAGGCGGGTAGCCCAGGAGAGCGACCTCCGAGAAGATCACCAGATCGGCGTCCTGGCTGCGAGCTCGATGTATGGCGTCCAGGATTTTCGCCTTATTTTCTCGAATATCCCCGATCCGGAAATTGAGCTGCGCCAGGGCTACGCAAAGCGAATCTGAATCTTGCTGCATGAGACTTCCCGCTGGGGTTCGAACGACGTTTTGCTATGCCACGACTACCGCAAAAAGAGGCTTACCACGTAACCCACGTACAGGGCGAGCAACAGGCCTCCCTCGCGGCGGTCCAGGACATGGCCGGTGCGCAGAAGCGGCCATATACCGATGGAAACGGCCAGCATCACCCACAGGTCGATCGACAGAGCGTCGCGGCCGACGTGCAGGCTCTCCAGTGACGCCACGACACCGATGACCAATAAGAGGTTGAAGATATTGGAGCCGATGACATTGCCCACCGAGATATCGACTTCGTCGCGGTAGGCCGCGACCAGGGAGGTCGCAAGTTCGGGAAGGCTCGTACCCAGGGCGACGACGGTAATGGCGATCACCAACTCGGAGATCCCGAAAAAATCGGCGATCACAATCGAGCCGTCGACCATCCACTTCGCTCCCAGAGCGAGGCCGACGATGCCGGCGACTACAAACGCTGCATCGGCCCCCCAATGTCGGCGTTCCGTGACCTCCGGATCGACTTCGTCGCCCAGCAGATCCTGAAAATTGGCGATATCGCGGCGAGCTTCGACAAATGTATAGCTCAGATATAGTGCCATCGCACCGAGTAGAATGGCCCCGTTGACGCGAGTAATGGTTCCGTCGATGGCGAGGATGATAAAAAGAATCGTCGCCGCCACCATCACCGGCATATCGCGGCGCACGGCGCGCGCTTTGACCTCGATGGGGCGAATCATCGACGCCGCCCCCAGAATAAGGGCCAGATTGGCGACATTGGAGCCGATGATATTGCCCACGGCGATATCGTCGGTCCCGAGCAGGCCCACCAGAAGTTCGGGGGCACTGGTGCCGAAGGCGACCACCGTTAGACCGATGACCAGCGGTGTGATTCCCAGCCGGAGAGCCGCCGAGCTGGCTCCACGGACCAACCCCTCGGCGCCGAGGTATAGCGCCACCAGGCCGGCGATGACCATTCCGATTTCGACCAGGGGCATTTAATACGGCCTTATAGAGAGTCGTGGGGGGGCACGGACTACAGGCCCGATTGGCTCCTTGGCGCAAGAATCTACCACGCAAATCGAGAACTCTCACCCTCGTTGTCTTCGTCGAGATCGTCGTCTTCGTCGAGATCGTCGTCTTCGTCGAGATCGTCGTCTTCGTCGACGTCTTCCGGCTCTTCTTGTTCTTTTTTCGACCCGGAGTCTGCAGCCTCTGCCTTGCGCGCCTTTTTGCGCTCCTCGAATTCGATATCGAGTTCCTTCATATGGCGCGTCTTCCACAGATCGACGATGGCCTTGACCCCCTCTTCGACAGTGGTCTCCACGGCCTTGGTGATCGCTTTTTCACCTACCTTCTTCCAGAGCGGTTTTCCGGAGCTGCTGGCGATTTTATAAATCATCGCAAATACCTCGAGTTGCGTTCCGTGCGTTCAGTTGCCCACCGGGCACTACCTTCGTCATTATAACCACAATTGAGCAAAACGCATTCAAATCTCGTGGAGCGAAGTGTTCTGCGTCAGTCCCGCGCTCTGGCGCAGCGCCGTTTCGACCGGGTTATAATAATCGGAATCTCGCTCGAAGACGCCGCTTTTTCCTTTGCCGCCGTCGACGGGCCGTTCCACGTCGGCAAAATGGCCCTCTTCAAGGCAGCGGAACATGCCGTCGCGCTCGATCTCTTCCAGCATCTGGCAGGCATCACTCAATACGGTCTGGGCGCGGTTTTGGATGATGCCGCCCTTTTTGAATTCGATCTCTTCGCCCAGATCTCGGGCGTTATTCATGACGTAGCGGGCGTTTTCCAGGGCCAGATAGCGATCGCCCATATGCGGGGTGTGCATGGCCTCGGTCATCATGCCCAATAACTGGATTCCCTGACCGGTCCAGACGCCGACCAGATTGAATAATGCGTCCTGGATATGGCCGCGAAAGATATTGCCCGTCATATATTTGGTGGGAGGCATGAATTTGAGCGGCGCCTCCGGAAAGAGCTCGCGGGCCAATTGAGCCTGGGCGAGCTCGTATAAAAAGCCGTTTTTAATCTCCGGATCGATCTCCATGGCGTGGCCCAGCCCCATCTGCTCCGGAGGAAGCCCACTTCGCAGGGCGAATTGCTCGTTGATAAATTGGCTCGCCGTCACTGTATGGGCGGCCTCGACGGCGTCGGCAGTGGTCAGATAATTATCCTCGCCGGTGTTGATGACCACTCCGGCGCAGGCGTTGATAAGGCGGCTGAAATACTGGTCGATAAAGGTGCGGCGCGGGTTGATATCGCGAAATAAAATGCCGTAAAGGGCGTCGTTGAGCATCACATCGAGGCGCTCTAAGGCGCCCATGGCGGCGATCTCGGGCATGCACAGGCCGCTGCAATAATTGCAGAGGTGGATATAGCGCCCGAGCTCCTCGCCGACCTCGTCGAGGGCCTCGCGCATGATTCGGAAATTTTGTTGGGTGGCGAAGGTCCCGCCATAGCCCTCGGTGGTCGCCCCGTAGGGCACGAAGTCGAGCAGACTCTGGCCGGTGGAGCGGATGACGGCGATGATATCGGCGCCCTGGCGGGCCGCCGTGCGGGCCTGTACGGCATCTTCGTAGATATTGCCGGTGGCGACGATGACGTAGTGCAGCGGTTGTGGGCGATCGTCACAACGCTCATACCACAGGTCGCGCTCGCGCCGTCTGTTTTCGATGGCCTCCAACGCCTGTGCGGCGAGTTCGCCGCCCACAGAGTGAATTTCGGTCTCACTGGCCGTCGCCAGCTCGCCAAAATCGAATTGCCCGTCGGCCACTGCTTCGGCAATGGTCTGGGGATCGCGACCGGTCTCGATCATCGCCGCCGCCATGGCAGTCATGATGCCCCGCGGCAACAGACCGGCTTCGTCGGCGGCGTCGACGACCACATTCGGCAAGGGGACGTCCAACTCATCGGTGCCGTCGATGCCGATCAGACGAAGGGTAGTGCGCTCGACGGCCACCGTGGAGCGTCGGCGAATAAAACCATCCATCTCGTCGGCGATCGACGCCGCCGCCCGTCGCGCCCGGTCGATGATATCCCGGTCCAGATCCAATTTCAGACTCATGATGACTCGCTGTGCGTTGTGGGTCCGTTCGATGCCGCGAGGACTCAATAGCACAGGGTGGGGCCTAGCAAAATACGATGGCCGTATCTTCCTCGATGCTCACGGTCGCCGCCTCATATAGCGCCAGCCACACCAGCCGCTCGATGGCGAATGGAGTCTCATTTGGCCGCTGTGTCGACAGCCTGGATGCCGCCTGATCGTCGAGCTCTCCCTGGTCGTTCAATTCGATCTCCAGGGGATTGCAAATAGAGATTAACTCCTGGCGAAGTTGTTGCGATGAGCCGACGACCCCGCCTCGCATCTCGTGGCTGGGATCGAGGATCAACGGCCCGAAATCGACGGGGATATAATAGCCCTCTCGGTCGGAATGGCATAAAAGATGGGAGCGCATCTGGCGATACATCTGGTGGAGCACCGGATCGGCGGCCGGATCTTCGCCGGGCTGAATCGGGTAGGGAACCCATTTCGGATCGCGGATGGCGTGGGCGGCAAAGCGCCGAAGATAATGAAGCCAGGAGTAGGGAAAGGAGGTCAGTGACGCCCGCATCGCCAGCTCGTTATCAAACGATTGCGGCTCTGAATGCGGCGATAAATCCCGCTCTTCTAATTTGGCATTGATGTGGGTCATATCCTCTCGAAACTGATCGGCTCTGGCGTCGTCGCCGTCGCCGACATATTTCGCAAGACAACCCACCTCGATGGCAAGTCCCATAGTACCGTCCTCAGCAGTACGTCTAAGCGACACCTGAATAGCCCAGGTTTATTTCGGCACTGTCCCGACAGCGCAGAATCATTCAAATGTCGCAGTCATAGCTAAAGGTGTATCGAACTTCGCTTATTTCGACAACCGCGTGATGTCCTCCGCAGGTTTGTTCAACGATCGGTGCCAGGCTCGTGGAAAAAGGGTGAACCGCAAAGGACGCAAAGAGCACAGAGTTCCCCTCCCGTGGGCGTAGATCGGTGCCAGGCTCGTGGAAAAAGGGTGAACCGCAAAGGACGCAAAGAGCACGGAGTTCGCCTCCCGTGGGCATCTGGCGATTGATCACAAATCGTGGTTTCCGACGAGGAAACGATTTCGTTCATACGTTCAGTGGTCATCACTATCAGACAGGAGAGGGTGACCACCTCGAGATCGAGCTCGATCCCCGATATCGATCCCCGCGCTCGAGACCGATCCGCGATGTCCACCGGTTGCTTCGACAGGGACCGTGACTAAGGTGAGGTCGCACGGATTGACGATGCCGCGTTTCGCGCTGTATTACCGGCACAGTTGGACAGATGTGTTGAAATTATTTTCCACCTCTTCATAACCCCCCTTTGAGACTTTCTGGAGACGATTATGGCGACCAAAATAGCGATCAATGGCTTTGGACGAATCGGACGTTGCGTGGCGCGCATTGCCTTAAACGATCCCGACGTGGATCTGGTGGCAATCAACGATCTGGCCAGCCCGGATCAGTTGGGATTTTTATTCGAGCGCGACTCCGTGCATGGCACCTACTCCGGTGAAGTGGAGAGCGGAGAGGGAAGCATGACGGTAGACGGCAAAGAAATCGCCGTCTCCGCCGTCGCCGATCCCGCCGAGTTGCCCTGGGGCGATCTGGGCGTGGAGACGGTGTTGGAATGCACCGGCGTATTTCGAGAGCGCGATAAAGCCGCCAAGCATCTGAGCGCCGGCGCTGAGCGCGTCATTATCTCCGCTCCCGGAAAAGGCGTCGATCTGTCGATGTGCATGGGCGTCAACCACGATGAATTCAACGCCGATATGGAAATCGTCGACATCGCCAGTTGCACCACCAATTGCCTGGCACCGGTGGCCAAAGTGCTCCACGAATCCTTTGGTATCGAGCACGGATTGATGACCACGGTTCATGCCTATACCAACAATCAGAACGTGCTGGATACGCCGCATAAAAAGGATTTTCGCCGAGCCCGGGCGGCCGCGGTCAATATGATTCCCACCACGACGGGAGCGGCCGTCGCCGTCACCAAGGTACTGCCGGAGCTGGAAGGAAAGCTAAATGGCATGGCCATTCGCGTGCCCACGCCGACGGTCTCCCTCGTCGATCTCGTGGTCTCCTTAGAGCAGGCGGCCGACGTCGATACGGTCAATCGGGCCCTTCGCGAAGCGGCCAATGGCCCCATGAAGGGCATCCTCGGCTATAGCGAACAGCCCCTGGTGTCGACGGACTACGTCGGCAACCCCCACTCCTCGATCATCGACGCCGATTCGACGATGAGCGTCGGCGATGGGTTCATCAAGGTGCTGTCGTGGTACGACAACGAGTGGGGCTTTTCGCAACGGATGGTCGATGCGGCCAAATTCGTGGTTGGGGGATGACCCTACATAGGGTTGCAGCTAGTGGTTCGACACCGAAGTCTATTGAGCCTTCGCCAGTCCTGAACGACGATCTTTTTGCCGCCGGCACTCGACGATGCTAAGGCATCGCCTCGCTTTGACGGCTTCAACCTCGTCGCCCAGTCCTCGCCGAATTCTTCAAGGAACTTCAGTGTCGAACCACCAGGGGGCCCCTTCGCCTCGCTATGCGTCGAGGGGGCCTTTTTATGCAACTCACCACAGGACATATTACCTCAACACCGGACACCACCTTATGGACACGACGGGCATCCATTTTATCGACGACTTCGACCTAAATGAGGAGGCCACAATCCTCATTCGCGTCGACTTCAACGTTCCCCTCGAAGACGGAAAAGTCACCGATGAAACCCGAATCCGGGCGGCGATTCCCACGATTGCCCACGCCATCGAGTCCGGGGCGAAGGTCATCTTGTGCAGCCACCTCGGCCGCCCGAAGGGAGAGCGCACTCCCGAGCTGAGCCTGGAGCCGGTGGCAGCGCGGCTGGCCGAAGTCATCGATACGGATACCCTGATCTACGATATGGAGGTCGTATTTCCGGAAAATGTGGTCGGCGACGACGTCGACACGCTGTTGACGGAGCTCAATCCGAAGCGCCAATTGATGTTGCTGGAGAATCTGCGATTTGAGCCCGGCGAAAAGGCGGGCGACGATGAATTTGCAAAACGCCTCGCTGCGCTGGCCGACGTGTATATCAACGACGCCTTCGGGGCGGCCCACCGAAAACACGCCTCGGTCTATACGATCAATAAATTCTTTGATCGCCATCACCGCGGGGCCGGATTTTTGATCCGCGATGAATTAGAGGGATTGGGTCGGCTTCTCGACCATCCGGCATCGCCCTATGTGGCGATCGTGGGGGGCGCGAAGGTCTCCGATAAATTGGGCGTACTCCGGGCACTTATCGACCGAGTTGACACCATTTTGGTGGGCGGTGCGATGGCTTATACCTTTTTGGCCGCCGACGGTGTGGAGGTCGGCGACTCCCTGGTGGAAGCGGATTATGTGGACGAGGCGCGCTCGATTTTAGAGCGCACGAAGATGCAGAAAACGGAGCTGATACTGCCCCTCGATCACGGCATCGGCGACGGGATCGACGCCGCGAGGGCGGAGGTCACCGCCGATGCGGCCATCCCCGAGGGTAAGATGGGCCTCGATATCGGTCCGAAAACTCGGGCTCGTTTTCGTGAAATTATCGAATCGGCGGCCACCATTTTTTGGAACGGTCCGCTCGGCGTATTCGAAAACGAGGCATTCGCCGAAGGGACGATGGCGATCGCCCGGGCCGTTGCCGAATGCGAGGCCTACTCGGTGATCGGCGGCGGCGACTCGGCAGCCGCCGTGGCTCGTGCCGGCGTCGCCGACGATATCGGTCACGTCTCTACAGGCGGCGGCGCCAGCCTTCAGTTGGTCGAAGGAAAACCACTGCCCGGCGTTGAATCGCTTAGACCCAACTATCCCTTCGATTGAGGCTTGCACGCTGTTGCGAGGCGAATTAAAAAATGGCTAATCCACAACTGCCGACCGCAAGGGCGAAAAGCCTATTTTTGCTTTGCAGAATTTGCAGCCGTTTTCGTTGAGCATCTGGGGAAAGGTTCCCACAGAGTTCGATTGAGTCGTCTTTTTGTGCTCAGCAGCTATTATTCAATCATCCCACCTTTTTAAAAACGGAGACCCCCGATGCGCACCCCGATCGTCGCCGGTAATTGGAAGATGAATCTCGGAATGGACGAGGCGGTACAATTGGCCCAGGACATCGCCGATGGAGCTCCGGAAAACGGAGTCAAACTCATCGTTGCCCCGGTCTCCGTACATCTGGCGTCGGTGACGGAGGCGCTGGCTACATCGCCGGTGCTCTTGAGCTCGCAAAATATGCACTGGGCCGATAGTGGCGCCTATACCGGAGAGGTTTCGGGCCCGATGCTCCGCGAGCTCGCCGTGCGCTATGTCATCCTCGGCCACAGCGAGCGCCGGCAATATTTTGGTGAGAGCGATGAAGAAATTAATCGCAAGGTGCTATCGGCGCTGGACCAGGAGCTTCGTCCCATCGTCTGCTTTGGCGAGTCGTTGAGCGATCGCGAGGCAAAGCGCACGGAGGCCAAGGTCGAATTTCAGGTCCGCGCCGCTCTGGCCGGATTGAGCGCCGAACAGGCGCAGAAGGTCATTTTGGCCTACGAGCCGATCTGGGCGATCGGCACCGGCAAGACTGCCTCGCCGCAGCAGGCTCAACAGGTTCATCGGTTTTTGCGTGGCGTATTAAAAGAGCGCTTCGATGTGGAGACGGCGCAAACGGTGCCGATTTTGTACGGAGGAAGCGTCAAACCCCACAACTTCGATACTCTCATCACACAAGATGACATCGACGGCGGACTTGTCGGCGGAGCGAGCCTGAAGGCCGACAGCTTTCTGGAGTTGGCGCGAATTGCAGGCAATATCTAAGTGGTTGCCATCCGGAAAATGGCTCCGATAACCACCGATGGTGAATCGCAGCGCCAGTACTTTCCTTCCCCGTGGGGAAGGTGCTTCAGCGCGGCTTTTTAGCGCGAAGCGGATGGGGCACCGGAGGCTTTGATGACCTCCGGTGGTCGCTGGACAAACGCAGAATACTTCGCTTCGTGTCTCGATTCAGGAGCCAAAAGTTCAGTCCGCAATCGCCTTAACTTACTGGCATTAGGGCTAGACGGTGAAATGTTCCGCTCTCACCGCCGGTTTGTATATGGGAGGGGCGACGTATCCTTATCCCCTTCCCGCCGAAAATGTCTGCATTCTCTTTTCACTCCCGGAAGAACCATGCAATTTCGGGCCTTTCGCGAATTCGAAGACGGCGAAATGATCGACGGTGTCGGCTACGACATCATCGTTCATCGCCGTTCCATCGGCGATCTGGTCTTGCCTTCCGGCAAGCTCATCGCCTGCGATCCCCTGTTGACGCTCGACAGCGAGCCCTTCGATATCGACCTTGAGCCGGGTCGATATCCGGTGCATCTGATCATTCCTGAAATGCGCGATGAACGGCTGGTGGCCTATGCGGTCGTCAAGGTGCGCTCCACGGGCGTGCGGCGCTGGGAATTGGCGCCCCTTCCGCCGCGCTCGGAGTCGACGCTCATCGATCCTCAGGATGAAAACGGCTATACCGTCGACTCCGCCCTGGGTGGGTTTGTCGACAAAGAAACGGCCAGTTCCCTGCTCAATTATCATCAGTTGGTGATGCCCGAGGACAATGATTTTGAGCGCCATCTGTGGGGTCGTATTCACCGTCGTCGCCAAAATGGCGCCGGCTGGGCCTCCATTGACCTGCGTCGGGATCTGCAATTGCCCTTTGGCGACGGGCGAAATATTCTGGTCTTCGATGCGGGCTTCGGTAACGGTTATTACAACTCCTATGTCGGTTTTGACGCCGACGAAAAGGTGACCAGTATTGTGACCGACTTCGAGGTTCTGGATTTGCGCTTTCCCTCTTTTCCGCTTCGCTCAAGTACGGCGGAGTAGTGGCGTCAATCTCGTCCTGTCGCGCCGGTGTTTTCTCGCCGACCGATAACCCCGCCTCGGCGCTGTGCGGCGGTCGATGACAGAGATTGAGAAATTGCCCCTGATCAGCGGCGATCTTCCTTTTTGGGATCGTTGGACTTCGTGTTACCATCCGGGCTACGACGCCCGAACTATTGACCGTGACTCAAGGCTTAGCGTGGGACGTCAAGACCAAGTGATCGACCGTCTTGTCGAAGAAAATCTGATAGACGCTGAGGTCGCCGACAAACTGCGAGCGAATCATGGGGATGACGCAGCGGCTGCTCTGCTGATCGAAGATCTGATCAGCGAGGAGGCATTGCTGCAGAATCTGGCCGTCACTTTCGATGCACCTCCGGCGGGCTATGCCGACGGCCTATTCATCGAGCGCGAACTCTTCGATGAGCTCGGACCGGAAATGGTCCGAAAATATGAGGTGCTGCCCGTGCGCCGTCACCAGCAGGACCGGGTCGACCTGGTGGCTGTGGAGCCCATCAACGAGATGGGCCGTGATATCTTGGAAGAGCGCTTCGGCATGCCCATTCGCCAGTATATCTGGCCGAGGCTCCGGTTTTTGCAGGCCCGCCACTTTTTTCTGGGTGACGAACTTCCCGAATGGACTCGCTCCTATCTACGCGATCACCCGGTCACCCTGGGGTATGCGACGCGCCGCGATGCGGTGGACGTGATGGAGGCGCTGAAAACGTCGCGATCTCTCGACGTATTGCAGTGGCCGCGCAACGAGGTGCGGACCTTTGTAGAGTCCTGTTTTGATCGCGACACATTATTAAAGGTGCTGCTCGGTTTTGCCGGCCATTGGATGGCGAATCGGCTTATTTTGGTGCGCGGGAAAAAGGGCGTTCAGCCCTATTTTATGGAGGAATGGCCGGAATTGGCAAAGCGCTTCGATGACGTCGAAGAGTTGCGTCAGATCCGAGCTGCGACATCGAATGACACGATCTGGACGAGTGATGGGGACTGGCAGAGCGGCGATGCGGAATCGCTGGGACTGGCCGCGTTATTTGAGGCACTCGAGATTGCCCCCCCGTCAATTCTGATCACTCTTCCCGTTCGAATCGGTGGCCGCAGTGCCATGAATCTGGTCGGGGTGCCCACGGACCGTTCGGCGGCGATTCGACTCGACGCCCTTGCCGAGGATTTCGAGGTCGAAACACTCATCGAGGCCACGTCCTGGGTGGGAGAACAGCTCGAGGAGATGATCAAGCGCGTCAAAAAGAATGACTTGCCTGCACCGGCGGACCGAATTCCACCACTGCCAGAGCCGAAAAGGTCCCTCGGCCTCAGTTTCGAGGACTCGTTAGTCGAGCAGAAGATCGCCCGGCGCGAGCGCGGCGAGAAACAGCACCGATGGGAGATTGTCGATATAAGCCACGTCATCGAGGAGTCTTCAGCCGAAGCATCATCGGTTTCCGAGGAAGAATCGGTCGCCGAGGAGGAATCGGTCGCCGAAGAAGAATCGTCGATAGCGGAGGAGCAGGCGTCGTCGCCCATGCTCGACGCTGTGGCAAGTGCGTTGTCCGACGATGATCATGATGAGCAATCGGCCGCTGAGAGCGATGAATCGCGAGATTCCGACAGAGAAGACGAAGACACGGCAGACGTCAGCTCGACCAGCTACGGGATGCCCTCGTTGACGGATTTTGAACTTCAGCAGGACTCGCTCGACGAAGAATCGGCATCGAAGACTGAAGAAGAGTCGGAAGAGTCGGAAGCGGAAGATAGCTCGCAGTCCGATGATGGCTGGGGCGAGTTCTTGAGGACAGTCTCGAAGCGCGGCAAAAAACCAGTAAAGGCAGAAGAGGCAGAAGAGGCAGAAGAGGCAGAAGAGGCAGAAGAGGCAGAAGAGGCAGAAGAGGCAGAAGAGGCAGAAGAGGCAGAAGAGGCAGAAGAGGCAGAAGA
>SKQC01000082.1 GCA_007119175.1 Myxococcales bacterium
ACCCCACAGGCTCGCTTCGCTCGCCAGCTCCCCTGGGAGGGGAGCGGACTCTTCTTGTGACTCCTCTGGCTCGATGACCTTCCTCCCCTGCCAGGGGAGGGGCCGCGCAGCGGCGGTGGGGTACTCTCGTGAAACCACGTAACTGATTGAAATCCCTTTATTCGAGGTTATCCTCAACTCAGGAATTCTCGTCTATCTCGGGGGGCATCATGAAGGGCATTATTCTCGCCGGAGGATCCGGCACGCGGCTATATCCATTGACGCGGTCTGTGAGCAAGCAGATCTTGCCGATCTACGACAAGCCCATGATCTATTATCCGCTGTCGGTGCAGATGATCGCCGGGATTCGCGAGATCTTGGTGATCTCCACGCCCCGGGATCTGCCCGTATTTAAAGAGCTTTTAGGCGACGGACGGCGGTGGGGATTGGAGTTGAGCTACGCCGTCCAGCCCAGCCCGGACGGGTTGGCCCAGGCCTTTTTGATAGGCGAGGAGTTCGTGGGCGACGACAGCGTCTGCCTGATTCTCGGCGACAATATCTTTTACGGCCACGGATTGAGCGAAAAGCTCAGCGCAGCAGCATCAAGAGAGCGCGGCGCCACGGTCTTTGGCTATTATGTCGGAGATCCGGAGCGCTACGGCGTGGTCGACTTCGATGAGCGCGGACGCGCCATTAGTCTCGAGGAAAAGCCGTCGAATCCGCAGTCGAATTATGCGGTGACCGGGCTGTATTTTTACGACAACGACGTGGTGGACATCGCCAAAGAGATCACCCCGTCGGACAGGGGCGAGCTGGAGATCACGGACGTCAATAAAGCCTATCTGCGCCGCGAGACACTCCGCGTGGAGCTGATGGGCCGCGGCATGGCCTGGCTCGATACGGGCACTCACGACTCGCTTATGCAGGCGTCGAATTATATCGCCACCATCGAAAAGAGGCAGGGATTGAAAGTGGCGGCGCCAGAGGAGATCGCCTGGCGCAAGGGATGGATCGACGACGCCCAGCTACTGACGCTTGCAGATCCGCTGATTAAGACTGGCTACGGGCAATATTTGATCGACCTGGTGGCGTAACTACTTGTTGGAACCGCAAAGAGCGCGAAGAAAACACAAAGGGTGCGGATCGGCGCTTTCGGTTGGGGGCCAGGGGTCGGATAACCACCGAGGCCCTTTCGACGTGAAAATTTACGCGCTCATGACGGCTGGGTCCCGATTCGTCGAAATAAGCGTGGTGGTTGCCCGACCCCGGGCCCCCGACCAGAGGCGCCCCACCGCACCCTTTGTGTTTTCTTCGCGTCCTTTGCGGTTCAACGCTGTTCTTTTTGGAGCTCTACATGTCATACCGATATCTTATTTTAGGCGCCGATGGCCAACTGGGCTCGGAGCTGCGCTCGCTAATGGCTCAGGCGCAGGTTCACGACGCGCCGGTGACGTATGCCTACGCGGACTACGAGGAATGCGACGTGACCGACGCCGATATGGTGGCGCAGTATTTTTCGGAGCATGAGCGCTTCGACGCCGTATTCAACGCCGCGGCTTATACGGCGGTCGACGATGCCGAGGGTCGTCCGGACAAGGCGATGATGGTCAATGCCGTGGGGGCGGCTCATGTGGCGGCGGCCTGTCGGGAGAAGGGTAGCCGGCTGATTCATTTTTCGACGGATTTCGTCTTCGGCGACGGCCATAATTTCCCGATCGACGAGCTCGCCGAGCCGGAGCCGTTGTCGGTCTACGGCTCGACGAAGTTGGTCGGCGAACAATTGGCGATGCAAAACCACAGCGCCACCGCCGTATTGCGCACCAGCGGCCTGTACAGCAGGTGGGGATCGAATTTTTTGCGCTCCATCGCCTCTCATGCCCGCGATAAGGAGCGCATCGAGGTCGTCGACGACCAATTCATCTCGCCCACACCGACGACCACGCTCGCCCGGGCGGCTCTGGAATTGGCCAACGGCCCCCTATTTATGGGCGGCGTCTACCACGCCAGCTCCCACGGCGAGTGCACGTGGTTTGAATTCGCCCAGGCCATCGTCGAAGGGCTCGACATCAATGCCGAGGTGGTGGCGACGACGTCCGAAAAGTGGGGTGCACCGGCACAGCGGCCGGAGTATTGCGTACTAGATAACCGCCGGTTGCGGCTGATGGGGCTCGATACGTTCGGCGACTGGGAGGAGGAGCTCAGCGCCTTTTTGGGCGAGCACGGGGATCTTATTTGAACCGCAAAGGACGCTAAGAAAACACAAAGGGTCGGTATGGCGCTTCTGGGCGGGGGCCAGGGGTCAGGCAACCACCAGGCTTATCTCGACGGGTGGGAATCCAGCCGTCATGAGCGCGTAAGTTTTCACGTCGAAAGAGCTTCGGGGGTTATTCGACCTTGGGCCCCCGACCAAAAGCGCCCCGCGGTCCCCTTTGTGTTTCCTTCGCGCTCTTTGCGGTTCAAAGCAGTTTTTACGAAAATAGCTCCTGCCGCGCCGTATCGAGCCCGCTTAAGCTGTGGATATCCTGGTTGAAATACGGGACACAGGCGATGGGCATGGAGGAGGGGAGTTCGTCGCCCATTTTTTCGATGCTCCCGGCGTCCTGAGTGGCGCGGAGCTGAAATTGGAGGGCATTTTCCAGAAGTCCCTCGGCGAGTTCGTTGGCGTCGACAAACTCCGCGTCGACTCGCGACTGCAATGACTCCAGCTCGCCGGCCAGCGTATATTCGGCGCGCTCCATGGCCGCCTCGTCGACCCATTTCGGGTGGACGCGATTGACCACGAATGCGTCGACATTTAAGGCGTCGCTGTCGAGTTGGTCGTAAAAATACAGCGCCTCCTCCACGGTCAACGTGTCGGGCGCGGTGACGACGACAAAGCCCGTCTCGTCGCTGCACAACAGCTTCTGGACCGATCGGGCGCGCTCCTCAAAGCCATCGAATAGGGTCGAGAAGGTGCGCAAAAAGACTCTCAATTCATCGATCAATTCGCCGCCGGTAAATTTGCTGAGCGTGCGGGTCACATAGGAGGTGCCGACGGAGAGAATGCCCCGGCCCGGCGTACCCGACAAAATGCCCGGTTTATACAGCCACTGAAGAGCCCGCGAGCTGACGGCGTCGGCCAGCCTCTTTGGCGCCTCCAGAAAATCCAGGGCATGCGTGGTGGGCGGCGTATCGAGGACGATCAGATCGAATTGATCCTCCTCATGCAAGTCGTAGAGCCGCTCCGAGGCCGCGTATTCCTGGGTGCCCGCCAGACTTGTCGAAAAATAGTGATAGAAGCGATTTTCCAAGATCTCCTGCTGCGTCTCTTCGTCGGGAGCATCGCGCTCGACGATGCGGTCGAAGGACTCCTTCATATCGAGCATCATCGCCCACATCTCGCCCTCGGGCTCCAGACCCACCTCCTGAAATAACTCCAGGGGAATCTGCTGGAGCTCACTGCCAATGGCGTCAATACCGAGGCTATTGGCCAGTCTGCGCGCCGGATCGATGGTCAGCACCAATACGCGCATTCCGGCCAGCGCCGCCTGCAGGCCGATAACGGCGCTGGTGGTCGTCTTTCCGACGCCACCGGAGCCGACGCAGATCAAGATCTTTCGCTGTTTGAGTAACTCGTCGATACTTCAGCCCCGGTGCTCTCAGTCAGTTAGATGCTCGTCGAGATCTTTAGCGACCTCGTCGATGATGGCAAAGCTCATGCGATCGAAGAAATAATAGGGGATCTCCAATATCGGCCAGTCACCCTTGTCGCGCAGAGTCTTGAGGTAGTTCTGCTGCATGGTGACCCGGTCATTCCGAAATCGCGCCGCCTCTAAAAAGCCCGTCAAATCGCTGTCGTCATCGACCTCCGTGCGGGCCTCTTCGATCCAGCGGACCTGCTGGTCGTCGAATAGGGGCCGGTAGATGGCATTGGCAATGACCAGCGCGACGGGCAGCTCCATTTCCTCGCGCAGCGTCTTGCTGAGCATGATCGTTTCGTTGATCGGCATATCCTCGGCAAGGGTGACCAGGGCGACGGCCGTGCGCTCCGGGTCACGCAGCAAATCGAGAATGCGGCGGGCCTCGTCGAACATCAATCCCGTACTGATCAGGTTGGTGATCACCATGGGAATTTTCAGAAAAAAGATCCCGTGGCCCGTGGCCGGCGCATCGACGACCACCTTGTCCCAGACCTGGTTTCCGTCGTCGTCGGTCTCCGTGGCGTGGTAGTAGGCCTTGCCGAGCATGACCAATTCGTTGAGGCCGGGGACGACGCGCAAAAAGGAGCTGACGATTCGATTTTCGAAGACCGCCCGGTAGATCAATTTGATCTTCAGGATCATCAGGGCGTATTCCTTCATCGCCTCCTTCGGCGTGACGTCGACGGCAAAGAGATTATCGTCGATTTCACGGATCTCGGAGTCCACCGTGGTGGCCCCGAAGAGTGTGCTCGACTTATCCTTTGCGTCGAGCTCCATCAGCAGGGTCCTTTCCCCTCGGCGGGCGCAACTCAGGGCAAATGAGGCGGCCAACGTGGTCTTGCCGACGCCGCCCTTTCCGGAGAATAGGACGAAGCGCCGATTGTAGAGGTCCGGGAATGTCACTATCGATGAGCTCGTAAATCGGATGGGGTTGAGTCGATGCCGAGTGGCCAGCGGAATTTAGTCAACGACGATGGGGAGTGCAAGGTTGAGTGAATTCGGTGAGCCGAAGGCTTTTTGAAAATTACCGAGGTGGCCGACGACCACCGAGAACGTTATAAGGGCTCTCCATGGGTAGAATAGAGACAATCAAAGAGTTTTTGAGCGATCGCGGGGCGCAGTGGGTCGAATCTGATGGCGTTGAAATGGTCGACCATTTTGGAGATCCCGAAGGGGAGTACGAATCGGTGGTCGACGGCGGCCTGGCGGCCATTGAGCGCGGCGAGCGCGAGACATTGGCGATCTTCGGCGCCGAAGCCGTGCCCTGGCTGCAGGGCCTGGTGACCAACGATCTGCTGGATCTGGTCGATGAGGGAAATGGTCAGCGCAACGCCATGGTCAATACGACGGGGCGCTTCGTCGGCGAGGCCAGACTGCTCCATCTTCCGGAGCTTCTCTTTTTGGACCTCGAGCCAAAAACGCTTCACGGCGCGGGATTATTCTCCCATCTAAAGCAGCATATCATCTTAGAAGACGCGGAGCTCGCCGATCGCAGCGAGGCCACCTGGCGGCTCGGTATTTACGGCGATCAGGCGGCGTCGATCCTCGAAGAACTCACCACCTGGGAGCACGATCTGGTAGACAGGCCGCCGTTTTACGGCTCCTGGGCGCGGTGGCAGGGAATCGACCTGATCGCCCAGCGCGTGGTGTGGAGCGAGGTATTGGGCTTCGAGCTCTCCTGTGCCACAGGCGACGCCGCCCATCTGCTCGAGGGACTCGACGAAATCTGTGACGGGCTGCCCTTTTTCGGTCAACGCACATTTGAGACGCTGCGCATCGAGTCCGGCGTCCCCCGCTTTGGACGCGAATTATACGACCGGATCATCCCGCTGGAGGCGGGCTTTGAAGACGCCATCTCCTTTGAAAAGGGCTGCTATCTGGGCCAGGAGATCATCGCCCGACTCGACACGCTGGGAACGCCGGCAAAGATGCTGCGCCGGATCGTGATCGATTCCGACGAGGTGCCACCACAGGAGACCGAGTTTTTCCCCGGAGACGGCGGCGAGCGGGCGATCGGCAAGGTGGAGAGCGCGACCTATTCACCCCAATTTGAGGCCCCGGTGGCGCTGGGCTTTATAAAGCGCGGCCACAACGAAATCGGCGGCGAGGTGCTGGTTGGTGAAGAAGGCCTGACGGGACGGATAGAGGGGATCCTGTCGCTATAAAATAGGCGAAAAGTAGTTACGAGGAGTATCGATGGCAGATGCAGTACAGGACCTGACGGTCGACGAAGAGGTATTAGACGGCTACGAGGGTGCGATCCCGCGGCATGTAGCGGTTATTATGGACGGCAACGGGCGATGGGCTAAACAACGGGGCAAAAATCGGATTCGCGGCCACCAGGCCGGCGCCGACGCCGTGCGCTGCACCGTCGAGTCCTGCCGATATCTGGAGGTCGAGGTGCTGACCCTCTACGCGTTTAGCGCCCAGAATTGGGGGCGACCGCGCCGCGAGGTCTCGGGGCTGATGACGCTTTTTAATCGCTATATCAAAAAGGAGCGCGAGCGCCTGCTCCGAAACGGGATTCGCCTCCAGGTCATCGGCGATCGCAGCCGGCTGTCCAAAAAACTACAAAAGGCGATCGCCAACCTGGAATCAGCTAGCGCCGATAATGACGGCATGACCCTACAGGTGGCAGTCAGCTACGGCGGTCGCGACGAGATTTTGAGAGCCTGCCGAAGGCTCGCCGGTCTGGCAAAACGCGGCGATATCCCCATTGAGGAATTCGACGAGGAGCTTTTTTCCTCCCAGTTATATACGGCGGACTGCATCGATCCGGAGCTCGTAATTCGCACCAGCGGCGAGCAGCGAATCAGCAATTTTTTATTGTGGCAGGTCGCCTATAGCGAGCTATACTTCACAAAAACTCTGTGGCCAGACTTCGACGAATCACAGCTTCTGGCGGCTTTTGAGGATTACGGTAAGCGCCAGCGGCGGTTTGGTAAGACCGGGGAGCAAGTAGCTGAATAACGGCTTTGAACCGCAAAGGGCGCAACCGCAAAGGGCGCAAAGAATTCACGAAGAACGCAAAGAAGGGCTTTGAACCGCAAAGGGCGCAAAGAAGGCACAAAGAAACTGCTCTGGTGTCTCTGGCTGGGTTGCCGAGGGCAGACACCGACCAGGCTTATTTCGACAGGTGAAGATCCAGCCGTCATGAGCGCGTAAGTGTTCACGTCGAAAGAACCTCGGAGCCTATCCGACCCCGGGCCCTCGACCAGAAGCGCCATGCGGTCCCCTTTGTGTCTTCTTCGCGTCCTTTGCGGTTCATTTTTTGACGAGGAACCCCGATGACCAACGATGGCAACGAAAGGCCGGTGGCACTGACGATCGCCGGCAGTGATAGCGGTGGTGGGGCCGGGATTCAGGCAGATCTAAAGACCTTTGCCGCCTGCGGGATCTTCGGTACCAGCGTGCTGACGCTGATCACGGCGCAGAATACGCAGAGTGTCGACGAGATCGACGTCTTATCCGGCGAGATCGTGCAGCGCCAATTCAATAGCGTCATCGGCGATCTTAAGCCGGTGGCGGCAAAGACGGGCGCTCTGGGCACGGCGCCGATGATCGAAACCGTCTCGACGATGCTCGAAAAGCGGCCCATCGCAAGGCTGGTCGTCGATCCGGTGATGATCTCGAAGCACGGCCATCCCCTGATGGCCGAAGAGGCGTTCGGTGCTGTCCGCGCGAAAATGCTTCCCCATGCACTGGTGGCGACACCGAATCGATTCGAGGCGTCGGCGCTGGCAGAGCAGCGAAATGTGGAGAGCGTGCCGTCTATGAAAGAGGCGGCGCGGCGCATCTTTGACTGCGGTGCGAAAAATGTGGTCGTCAAAGGCGGGCATTTCGACAAGATCGTGCGCGATATCTTTTATGACGGCACGGGATTCGTCGAATTCGGCGCCGACCGCGTCCACTCCGAGAGGGTCCACGGCTCGGGCTGCACCTATTCGGCGGCGATCGCGGCGGCGCTGGCAAAGGGCGAAAGCGTGGTGGATTCGCTGGGCTTTGCCCGTCAATTCATCTCGCAGGCCATCGCCGAGGCACCGAAGATCGGCGGGGGTATCTCGCCGGTCAATCCCATGTGGAAGGCGTGGTCATGAGAACAACGGCTTGGAACCGCAAAGGACGCGAAGGAAGGCACAAAGGGTTCGGTGTGGCGCTTCTGGTCGGGGGCCTGAGGTCAGGGAACCACCAGGCTAATTTCGCCGAGTGAGAATTTAGCCGTCATGAGCGCGCATGCGGTCGCGTAGAAAGGGCCTCGGTGATTATCCAACCCGGGTTCCCGACCAAAAGCGCCACGCGGTCCCCTTTGTGTTTTCCTTCGCGCTCTTTGCGGTTCCGATCTGTTGTCGTTTTTTCCCGGAGTAAACTCGATGAATCGCACACTCGCTGAAATCGCAGAATGGGTGGGAGGAAGAGTCGTCGGTGGCGATCCCGCAATGGAGGTCGGCGAGGTCTGTGTCGACACTCGCCAATTATTGGAGCCCGGAGCGCTATTCGTGGCGCTCGAGGGCCCGCGCTTTGACGGGCACGATTTCGTAGACGAGGCGATAAAGCAGGGAGCAGCCGCGGCTCTGGTCCATCGCCAATGTGGCTCGGCAGCGCAGATCGTGGTCGACGACACCCTCCGGGCGCTTCAAACAATGGCGGCGAAGTGGCGACAGCAGTTTTCGATTCCCCTGGTGGCGATCACGGGCTCGAACGGCAAAACCATCGTCAAGGATATGCTGGCCTCCATACTCGGCAGGTCGATGACGGTGCACCGCAGCCCGGGCAGTTTTAATTCTCAGGTCGGCGTGGCGCTGTCATTATTGGGGCTGCGCGACGACCACCAGGTGGCGATCGTGGAGGCCGGAATCAGCCGCGTCGGTGAGATGGAACGGCTCGAAGAGATGATCCGGCCCACCCTGGGTATCATCACCAATATCGGGTTGGCTCACGCGGCGGGCCTGGGCGATAAGAAGACCACGGCCAACGAGAAGATCAAGCTCTTTCGGCGCACCGAGGACACGGTGGTGATGCCGGCCGGCGAGCCCCTGTTGCCGGATGAGATATTTCACGTGAAACAATCTCGCGTGGCCGGCGTGGGCACAGGTGACGAATTGGACGATGAAGATGCCGAGTGGGATCTAAGAGTCGCCGACGTGATCGATACCGAGGAGGGATTTGATTTCGAGCTTCGCTGGAAGAACGGGCGCTCGGTGTCGATATCACTTGGGATCCTGGGCATTCATAATATCAATAACGCCGCATTGGCGGCGGCTATGGCAGCCGAATTGGGCGCCGACAACGAAGCTATTCGCGACGGTTTGGCCGCCTATTCACTGCGCGAGATGCGCCTGGAGATGCACACCACGGGCGCCGATATCACGCTGATTAACGACGCATATAACGCAGATCCCACCAGCGTTCGCGCCGCTCTGGGGGTGCTCCACAACTACGCCGGACGGCAGCGCAAAGTCGCAATACTGGGCAATATGCTCGACCTCGGCAGGTGCGCCGAGCGAGCGCATCGAGAGGTCGGCGAGCAAGTGGCGCGGCTGGGAATCGACCTGCTCTTCTGCGTCGGCCACCACGCCACGGATATCGGCGACGGCGCCGAAGAATTCGGGATGGATGCCCAGTGTATTGAATGCGTCGACGATTTCGACGCCCTCCACCGACGACTCGACGAGGTCCTTGAAGCCGGCGATGTCGTATTATTTAAGGCCAGCCGCAGCGTCGGCCTCGATCGGGCGGCGAAGCGACTCATCGAGAGTGTGGCGCCGACCCGCCTTTATATCGATCTGGAGGCCATCGCCGAAAATTTCCACGCCCTTCGACGCCACGTCGGCGATGATGTGGGCGTCATGGCCGTGGTCAAAAGCTTTGGCTATGGAAACGACGCCACGCGGATTTCACAGACTCTGGTCCAGCAGGGCGTCGACGCCCTGGCGGTGGCATTTCCGGACGAGGCGATTCCCCTTCGCCAGCGGGGACTTACGCTCCCCATTCTGGTGACCAATGCCCGGGCTGCTGAGGCCGATAAATTGGTTAAATACGACCTTCAGCCCCTGGTCTATACCGAAGAGGTGGCCCGCGCCCTTGCTCGGCAGGCCGAAAAACGGGGAGAAACCGTCGATCTGCATCTGGCCGTCGATACAGGCATGCGCCGTGCCGGACTTCGCCCCGACGAGGTCGCTGATTTTGCGGCCAGATTAAAGCAGTGGCCACAATTGCAGATCGGTGGATTGATGACCCATTTTGCGGCCGCCGACGACAGCGACGAAGACGAGTTTACTCGGCTTCAGATCTCGAGATTCGAGACGGTCATCGACGCTCTTTTTGAACAGGGAATAGAGCCGCCGCTGATTCACGCCGCGAATACGGCGGCGGCCTGGCGCTTTCCGGAAGCCAGATTCGATATGGTGCGCGTCGGGCTCGGTATTTACGGGCTGCATCCATCAAAGACGGTGGAAGAGCAGAGCGCGGAGGTCGTGCGGCCGGCGCTTAAATTGAGCACGCGAGTGCTGCATATCCACGATGTAGAGGCCGGCGAATCCGTGGGCTACGGCCGAAGCTGGCGGGCCGACAAGCCGCGGCGACTCGCCACATTGGCCGCCGGATATAATGACGGCTTTCCTTATTTTCTCTCCAATCGCGGACAGGTTTTAATCGGCGGGAAGCGCTGCCCGGTGGTGGGCTCGGTGTGCATGGACGTGGCCGTCGTCGATATCACGAATGCCGGCGAGGTGGCCGTCGGCGATGAGGCCGTCTTATTCGGCCGCCAAAATGGAGCGTCGATCCATGTCGACGAATGGGCGGAGCTTGGCGAGTCGATAAATTACGAATTGCTGTGCAATATCTCGCCGCGAGTGCGGCGAATCTTTTTGAAGTAGGGCGCCTTCTCAGTGCTGTTTTTTTTCAATCCCGCCTGTGCTAGCTTGATCCCAATCGTGAGGTTCGGGCTATTGGCCCCGTAGCGGGCCGTTTTTTAGCGCTTAACAACGGCCGAGCCTCAGCAACTCTTCGGAGCATTACGAACCCCTCATAGGAGGTCTGAGATTTCTAGCAGAAACCGCGGCCGTAACGATGATTCGTCTCACCGAGTCAACCATAATATTCGCGCCCGAGAAGTTCGCGTCATCGATCCCGATGGCGAACAGATCGGAGTCATGACACCGGAAGAGGCCCGAGAAAAAGCCGAGGAATTCGGTCTGGACCTGGTGGAAGTGGCGCCAAAGGCGCGTCCACCGGTGTGCCGAATCATGGATTACGGAAAGTATCAGTACGAGCAGTCCAAGAAAAAGTCGGCATCGAAGTCGAGTCGAGTCCAATTGAAGACGGTGCAATTTCGTCCCAATACCGACGATCACGACCTCGAGGTCAAACTCAAGCGGGCAAAGCGATTTATCGAAAAGGGAAATCAGGTCAAATTCGTGGTGCGAATGCGCGGCCGCGAGCGAGCCTATACCGATCGATGGGTCGAGCAACTTGCCGATATGCTGGATGATTTCCAGGAAGAGTATGAGACGGACATCAAGGTCGTCTCCCGACCCCGTGCCGATGGCTGGCGCATCCAGGCCATCGTCGAGCCCGATTCCTCCTCCTCTTAACCCGGATTATTCATGACTCGTGTACTGCGGCTCATTGCGACACCTCATGAATAAGCCGGACTAAAATAGCAGCGACCGGGAACCAAAAGAGGGCCCAGACAAGCACAGACCAATCTGTGCGCCCCTTTCGGTTCCCGGTTTTTGTATTTTCGTTGTAGCTCCGGACGACCATGGAGAATAAATTGGAGCAATTACGGGGGCGGTTTTGCGACCTCGCTGACGGCGACGGGTCGGTGCCCGGTGCCGAGGAATTGGCGTCCGGGCTGGAAAAAATTGCCGCTCATCTAGGTGAAGACGACGACGCCGACCGAGAGCGATTGGCGGTCATCGTCCGCGGCCTTTCGGGCCTGGCCGACTTTTTGGAGCCCGGCGACGTGGAAGCAGAATTCAGTTCCACGGACGAAGAAGATAGCGACACACAGGGACTCGATCAGTTTTTGGCCACCTTTAAAAAAGAGGCCGGAAAACGCATTCAGGGATTGTCGATTTCGATGATGGGTATCTTCGGCGACGAGTCCAGTGCGGAGGCATTGGAGCAGTCGGCCGATCATCTTCACGCCATCCGCGGCAGTGCGGCCATGCTGGGGATCGACGATATCGCCGGCCTGGCAGCAGAGATGGAAGATACTCTGCTGCGGGGCGCCAAATTGCCGCCCGAGCAGCGCGACTGGCCGACAAAAACATTGCTGCGCGGTTATGCGTTGCTCGAGGAAGGCCTGGAGCGAGACCCGCCATCCCTTCCGGCAAATGCCACCGATGAGGTGATCGAGCGCCTGCACCAATCGGCGCCGCCGTCGCCGTCCAGAGCGGAAGATGTTTCACGTGAAACAGCGAACACCGACGACGACAGCGAACTCGGCGAGGACAGCGAACTCGACGGCGAGCAGTCGCCGCAAGAGGTGGAACAACCGATCTTGATCGTCGACGACGTCGACACCATCGCCGCCAGTGTCGGATTTATCCTCTCCGAGCTGGGCGTTCCCATCGAGGTGGCCTCCAACGGCGAGGAGGCGATGAAATTATTGCAAGACATGCCATTTTCCCTGGTGATCTCTGATGTGGATATGCCGCGGATGGACGGAATTGCGCTGACCCGCATGATCCGGTCTACCGAATCGCTGAGCTCGATGCCGGTGATTTTGCTCACCAGCCTCGACCACCCTGAGGAGCGACAGGCGGGCATGGAAGCCGGCGCCACCGACTATATCATCAAGGGATCGATCGGCGGCGGCGAATTACAGCGTCGCGTACGGGATTTATTGGAAGTTGCCCCGGTCGTGGCTAAGTCTAAGATGCGCAAACGGCGCATTTTAGTGGCCGAGGATACAGAGACTGTGGCGGCGTCGATCGCCTTTGTGCTCTCCGAGGGGCCATTCGAGATCGTATTGACCAGCAACGGGCGCGACGCGTTGAAGCGACTGGAAGCCGAAGACTTCGATCTGTTGATCACAGATATGCAGATGCCGTATATGGACGGAACGCAATTGGTCTCTTCGGTGCGCGCCGACGCAGACCTTGCCGAGCTGCCCGTGGTGATGCTGACCAGCGTGGAAGACGACGAGATGATCGACGAGGCGATCGACGCCGGCATCGACCGCTACCTGCTAAAAGGCGAAGTGGCCGGCGGAAAATTATTGTCCATCGTCGACGAATTGCTTTCCTGACCGAATTGCTTTCCTGACCGAATTGCTTTCCTGACCGAACGGAGGCGAATGTGTCCGATATTGTGCTCATCGAAGACAGCGCTCTGGTCATCCAGATGCTGACCATGGTCTGCGAGGGAGCGGGCCATCAGGTGGCGGCCTTCGAGAGCTTTCAAAAGGCACAGGCCCAGCTTCAACAGAGCACCCCGGATCTGATCATCACCGACCTCAATCTGCCGGATGTCCCCGGCGGCGATACGCTAAGCCAGTTGCGGGCCATCGAGGGGCTCAACGACACACCGATCATCGTCATTTCCGGCCGCCCCGCCGACGAGCTGGAGAAGCTCGCCAGCGAATCCGGAGCCCAGGGAGCGCTGTCGAAAGACGACGGAATGCCCGTGATTTCGGAAAAACTGCCGCAGATGATCAAAGAACTCATTGCCGATCATTAAGAAGCCCCACTACTCTCCACGAAAAACCGAGTGGTTGGTCACGGCATGAATCCTTTCCCCCGCCGGGGGAAATGTCGAGCACCGCGAGACAATGGGGGAGTGTCGGGGAGCCACCGATGAACAATCGGCTCTTCAGGCGACTCCTATGCGCCACAGGCCACCAACAGCGCCTCTACTCGCCGCCTCAACTCTGCATCAACCACCTTTTGCGCCTTTTGAAGCGCCCGGCGGGCCTCGTCGCGGCGGCCCCGGCGCAACATGCAGTCGCCCAGCCTCATCCACACCTGGCCATCTTCCGGACGGCGGCTGGCGGCCTCCGAAAAGGCGCGGGCCGCCCCCTCATAGTCGCCCTGCTTTCGTCGGGCCTCGCCGTAATATTTCCAGGCCAGCCCGTCTGAGTTGTCGAGCGTCAATAATCCTCGGGCCAGCGTCTCTGCCTGCTCCCAGCGCCCGCGGTCGAGATACCAATATACCAGCCGCGCGACGGTCCAATGTTGTCTGCCGTTGAGTGAGCGATTCATGACGACTTATCCTCCAGCTCGTAGACATATTTTAGAACCTGGGCGACGGGCTCGAAAAACTCCTCAGGGATCTGCGACTCCAGCCCCACATCGACCAGGGCGTGGGCGAGTTCTATATTTCTCACCAGCGGTATGCCGTGGCGACGGGCGCGGCGCTTGATTTTTCGGGCCGTCATTCCCTTACCGCAGGCCACAATCGTGGGAGCCGTCATCTCCTCTTCGCGATAGCGCAGGGCGACGGCGATATGCGTCGGGTTGACCACTACGGCGTCGGAATCCTGCACATTTTTAAGCCCCGAGCCCTGGGCCAGTTCGCGATGGACCTCCTTTCGCTTGCCCTTCATCATCGGATCGCCCTCGCTTTCCTTGAACTCCCGTTTGACCTCGTGTTTTGCCATGCGCAGCTTCTTTTCGTGCTGATAGCGCTGCCAGATGAGATCGATGATCCCGAAGAGTACCAGTCCAGCCACCAGAAATAGCGACAGATGCAGAGCCGCGGCGGCCAAGGCCACGGTGGAGTCCAGTAGATTTCCCCGCGGCGTCAGTGCCATGGACGGCATCAATTTGCGGAGCACCAGATAACCGACGGCGCCCATGGCGCTCAATTTCCCGACGTTCTTCGCCAGCTCCACAAGCTTGTCGACAGCGAACATCTGCTTTAATCCCTTCACCATGTCGAGTTTGGCGAAATCCGGGATCACCGGCTTTATTGAAAGCCCGGGGCCGACCTGGATATAGGTGATCAGTGCGGCCATCAAAAAAGTCACACCCACCAGCGGTCCCATCATCCAACCGATGGTCATCAGCGACTCGTAGATAAAGGGCCCCACGGCCGACGAGTCGAGCTGCGGCCGCGTGGCCACCTCGATGGCCTGCAGCGTAAATTCGGCGAGCCGACGCACCACGGCCAGCCCCATCACGACCACCACGGCGATCGCACTGAGCATGACGACCACCCCCGTAAATTCGGCGGACTTCGCCACCTGCCCATCCTTCCGGGCCTCTCGGCGGCGCTTCGGGGTCGCTTCTTCGGTCTTTTCGGTCATTGGGGGTGCTCTGTAAGAGACAACGGCTTTGAACCGCAAAGGACGCGAAGGAAAACACAAAGAACTACTTATTGGGTTGGAGCGACTCCTTTTCCGTCAGAATAAGACGATGGATTCCGTCTTTTAGGCGGTACTCTTTGAAATTGAGGAGTAGGCCCAGAGAGAGACCAGAAGCGTTCAAATAATGAAGCACCTGGGCGCGATGGATTGGTCGAACTTTTTCGACGGCTTTCAATTCGACGACGAGTTGAGCGCCGACCAATAGGTCGAGTCGTCCTTTCCCGACTCGGCAGCCCTTATAGCCAATTGGAACCTCATACTCGGACTCAAAGCTCAACCGTCGCCTCTGGAGTTCGACCTTCATCGCTCTATGATAAAGCGACTCCAGATACCCCGGCCCAAGCGCCTTATAAACCTCGATCGCAGCACCAATAGTCTCCTTCGCCAATCGTTCCGTAGTCGCGCACACACCGTCCATGGCACACACTCCTTAATCTGGGGGGTTTTCTTTGTGTTTCCTTTGCGTCCTTTGCGGTTCTAATTGCCGAGGATCTCCATCAGGCCCATGAGCACCTCGAGGTCGGCCAGGGAGCGATCGATCATGGCCGCCAGCACCACCTCCAGGCTGAGCAGGACGATGGCGCTCGCCAATACGGCTTTTAAGGGCATGCCGAGGAAAAAGACGTTGATCTGAGGCGCCGATTTATTGACTAATGCCAGAAAGAGATTGGTGAGCATAATGGCGGCGATGACGGGAAATGCCATTAAGGCGCCGAGTGCGATGGCATCGCCGGTGAGCCTGAGGATTACGAGGGCGAGTTCGGCCAGGCCCTCGCCGGTGTCGATAAAGGTATGGGGCGGAATCAGATCGAAAGATCTGGTCAGTGCCCACAAAAAGATCCGGTGTCCGCCGATGGCAAAGAAGACCACGATTGCCAGTTGATATAAGAAGTTGGACGTCGGCGAGATGCGATCCGGCAGTTGCGGAACCATAGTGGTGGCCTGGGTCAGCCCTGCCGAGTTGTCGATGATTTGACCGGCCATGCGGATGGCCTCGAAGCTGAGCGCACAGACAAAGCCCAGCGTGGCGCCGACGAAGACCTCCTTTGTGACCAATAGGGCAATGCCGAAGGTATCGTCCGGCAATACGGCGGCGCCGCCCTGCATCCAGATCGCCGGGTACACCAAGATCGCCAGCGCAAAGGCGAGTCCCATCTTCACGGTCTGCGGCACGGCCTCACCGCCCATATAGGGCACGAGTTGAACCATGGGCACCAACCTGGCCACGACGAGAGCGCCCAATAAGATCGATTGATCGATCGACTGACGCAGCACCTCGTCTTCTAGGAGGGGTTCGAGCATCGGGGCTCCTCAGAACCGCAAAGAACGCTAAGAAACGGCGAACCGCAAAGGACGCTAAGAAACGGCGAACCGCAAAGAACGCGAAGGAAACACAAAGAAAAACCAAAAGGCACAAAAGAAATACAAAGGGGCGCTCTGGCGCCTCGGGTCGAAATGCAGAGCTCAAAACGCATTCTGTGCTTGTTTCACGTGAAACATACCGGGCGCGTTCGCGCTGAAGGCGCCTCTCCAGTAGCTCTACGGTCGGATGCAGCCATCTAAGTTCATCAAGAGCTCTCGTTGCCCAATCATCGAAGGAATCTCGGTGGCTACACGACCTCGATATTTCGACCAATCGCGCCAGACCTTAATCTTCGGCTTTTCTTCGCGTTTCCTTCGCGTCCTTTGCGGTTCCAAGCAGTTCTCCTTCGCGTCCTTTGTGGTTCAAAAAACTCCCGGAAATTCGGTGTATAGGGTGTGGGTAAAACGCACTAACTGGGCGCCGATCCAGGGCCCGGCGATGACGAGGCTCAAAAAGACGGCCACCAATTTTGGGACAAAGGTCAGTGTCTGCTCCTGAATCTGGGTGGTGGCCTGCATGACGCTGACCACGAGCCCGACGCCCATACTCGCTAATAAGGGCGGCGCCGAGGCGACGAGCACCAGGATCAACCCCTCGCGGGCGACCTGCAGGATGAATTCTTCCATGGGGCATGCTCTCGTGGTTTGAAAAAAACCCTTTGGAACCGCAAAGAGCGCGAAGGAAACACAAAGAAAAACCTAAAGGCGTCAAAGAAATTTAACGGCTCGCTCTGGCGCCTCGGGTCGAAATGCCGAAGTCAGAACGCAAGCTGTGCGTGTTTCACGTGAAACACACCGGCTGCAGTCGAGCTGAAGCCGCTTCTCCAGTGGCCATCGCGATTGTATGTGGCTAGCGAATCGCATCTCAGACCTCGTTGCCGATCCGTCGAAAGAATCTCGGTAGCTGCGTGACCTCTGCACTTCGACCAGTCGTGCGCGACCTGAACTTGAGTTTTCTTTGTGTTTCCTTCGCGTCCTTTGCGGTTCAACGCAGTTGCAGTCGGGGCCTACATATAGCCCAGGATCAGCCCCTTCACGACGAGGTACCAGCCGTCGACGAGGACGAAGAGAAGGAGCTTAAACGGCAGACTGATCGTGGTCGGACTGAGCATGTGCATCCCCAGGCTGAGCAGCACATTGGCGACCACCAGATCGATGACGATAAAGGGGACGAAGAGGATAAATCCGATCGTAAAAGCCAGGCGCAGCTCGGTGACCACGAACGCGGGCACAATGATCAAGAAGTCGTCGTCCGACAACGACTCGGCCTGCTCCTCGGAGCGCATCTCCACGGCCAGTTGGTATAAAAGCTGGCGGTCTTCTTCGTCGGCATGGGTAATCAAAAATGTGCGCAATGGCGCGCCGACGACATCGGAGACTTCCTCCAATGTATCCAAATTGACCTCCAGCTCCCCGGCTTCGTAGGCATCTAAATAGGGCTCGAATTCGGTGAGCATATCCTGTCCGACCGGGGCCATGATGTAGACGCTCAATACGATGGCCAGGCCGGTGATGATCTGATTGGGCGGCACCTGCTGGGCGCCGATTGCGGTGCGAAGAATCGAGAGCACCACGGCGACTTTGACGAAGCTGGTGACCATGATCAGCGCAAAGGGAAGCAGGGCCATCGCCGCCAGCAGCGCCACCATAGCCAGCGGGCTGGTCGTATCGCCGGCGACCTCGGTAGCCTGCGCCAGTGCCGGCAACTGAACGGCCAAAAAGCCGACTCCGGCGGCGCCGGCAATCCCAAAAGACCGCTCCCATTTTCGTCGTCGAGGCATCGTTCGAAGTCCTCAAGCAATAATCGACCAACCAAAAGAGGTCGTGCACCAGATCTATTGTCGACGAAACTCGGCGAATTTTGCGTAAAAAATGAAATTTCTCGAAATTCGACCCATTTTGCACACCAGGGTTTCCCCAGGGTAGCGTTCCGTTGGGTGACGAAGTCATCCGCCAATACGCCCCTGCGGTTCGGCGGCCAGGCTGGCCGCGGGCCCCGGGGGCTGAACGCTCACTTCCCCAACCTGTTGAGCCATGGCCCACAAATAGATATAACAATGGCGAGCCGTAGAATTGAGGCCGGGGAAGTCCGCCGTACCGGTTCCATCTCAACGATGAGGAGGAACGATGGAGTTCGGTTGGATGATATTGCGTATGATGGCCGTACTCGCCGGGGTTTGCGGACTGGCCTATGTGATGTTGCGCTGGGGTGTGCGCCGTTTCGTCCCCGGCGATCCGACCCGCTCAAAACGCCTCGAGGTCGTCGATCGACTCGGTGTAGCCCCCAAACAGAGCCTGCTCGTCGTGCGGGCCGCCGACCAGGTCTGGCTTATCGGATCGTCGGAGGCTGGCCTGCAGATGCTGGGCGGTCTCGACGCCGAACAATGGCGCCGCGAAAAAGTGGCCGATCAAGATGAGAGCTCGACCTGAGCTAAACCGGTGATCATCTTTAGCCCCACACAGTGATCAGACGAATAAACTTTGGGGGGCGCCATGGCAAAAGTTTTACTATTGGGGAGTTTTTCGAAATCACTGCTCGCTTTTCGGGGCCACCTGATCCGACGACTTCTAGAGGAAGGTCACGACGTGGTCGCCGTCGCCCCGGATATCTCCGATGATATTGCCGAGTCCCTCCAAAGTTGGGGGGCCCGCTGTCGAGAGGTCCCGATGGACCGCACGGGCATGAATCCCGCCCACGATGTGCGCACTCTCTGGGACCTGCACCAGCTCTTTGTGCAGGAGAAGCCGGATATCTTTTTGGGCTATACCATAAAGCCCGTCGTATACGGACTTTTGGCGGCCTGGGTTGCCGATATCCCCTCGCGCTATGCGCTGATCACCGGGCTGGGAACCCTGTTCACCGACGTCCGCGGAATGAAGCAATATCTATTGCAGACCGTGGCATCGATGCTGTACCGATTCAGCCTTCTGACCAGTCATCGGGCGATCTTTCAAAACGCCGATGACGCCTATCTCTTCTGTGCTCGCCGGCTGGTCGGCGGACCGGAACAAGTGGCCCTGGTCAATGGAAGCGGCGTCGACCTCGACCAATATCGTCCGGTGCCACTTCCAGAGACGACGACGTTTTTGATGATCGCGCGGCTGCTCCGCAATAAGGGGGTCAACGAATACGTGGCGGCGGCCGAACGCATCAAAAGTCACCACCCGGCGGTTCGTTTTCGTCTTGCCGGCGGACGAGATGATGGTCCGGCGGCGATCCCGGAGGAACAATTACAGCAGTGGATCGACGGCGATACCATTGAATATCTGGGCTATCTCGACGATATCCGTCCCGCCATGGCCCAGGCCAGCGTCTACGTCTTGCCGTCGTATCGCGAGGGCACTCCGCGCACCGTATTGGAGGCGATGGCCATGGGCCGTCCCGTGGTCACCACCGACGTGGCAGGATGCCGAGAGACGGTGGAACCGGGGGACAACGGCTTTCTCGTGGAGTCCAAAAATGTGGACTCTCTTGCCCGGGCGATGACTCATTTTATCGGCGAGCCGGAGCTGACCCGAACGATGGGAGAATATAGTCGGCAGATAGCCCAGAAAAAATACGACGTCCACCAGGTCACGGACGCCCTTTTGGCCGCATTAGAGCTGGGCACTCGCAAAATGCCGCCGCCGCTTCCCTTCGACGCCGCCTGAGGCACCCCACCGGCAACACTGCTTGAGAATCAATTCAGATCTCGATGCGGCACATCAGCGGATCCAATAGCTCGCTTGCCGCGTCGGGATTACAGTCGTAGACCACCTCGTCGCCCGATCCGTCATCGTTGGCCACCACCAAAAAGTCGAGCTCCACATTATATAGATGCTGCGGCACGACGTAGCTGACGTCGACGGTGGCCATCCCGCCCGGAGCAATGGGATCGTCCACGGTGACCGTAGCCACCACCGAGTCGTCTTCGATATTGTAGATAGTAATGGGAAGCCCGGCGGGAATGGCGCTCACCCCGGCGTTTTGCACCGAGATCTGAAAATCGATATCCGACGGGCAGCTCTGGGCGTTGGCCTGCACAGACACGATTTCTACGTCGGCGGCATTCAACGGCACCTCGCCCTGGCGATTGGCCCTGAAGGTATTGTGGGTCTCCCACCAGGGATCGATGACATCGGGCAGCGAGCCGTCGTCGTGAATATTGTCGATCGAATAGGCGTGCTGGTTCCAGATCGAGCGGGTGCGAACCCATAGATCATTGGGATCTTCGTAGACGAATAAGCCCTGGCGCGGCTGATAATCGGGATCGATATCGGAGCAACCCCAGTCGACGTAGTTGGCGACTACGAGAATTTCGGAGCGCCCGTTTCCGTCGACATCGACCACCAGGGGATATTCGAGGATGGTGCCCGTGGAATTCATCACCTCGAGCTCGATATCGCCGTCGACGCCGGAGTATACCCGCATATAACACTCGTCGGCGTAAATGACCGACGAGGTGCCGTCGCCCTGAAAATCAAAGACCGACGAGCCGGTTACATTCGACGAAACATCTTGTGTTTCATGAGTCCAGCGCACGAATATCTCCCCCGGATCGGGGCTCGGCTGGCCGTATTCATCGAGTAGGCCGGAGTCGATATTTTCGTCGGAGTCGTCGTCGCCGAAACCGGTGCGGTAGATGTCGAAGACCGTATAAAAATGGCCGCCGGCGACGCCTATTTCGGGCCGTCCGTCGCCGTCGAAATCAGCGATCGTCGGTGGGCCGCCACGGTTATCGGCGCTCGGTCCGGGCAAATATACCGGCTGCGTGCGAAGGCTGTCGTTGGCATCGCATTCGGCGCCGGTGCGATCGATCCCGCACCACAACTCACCGCTATCTCCTTCGAGGATGCGCACCGTCTGATCGGCTACCAGCACCACCTCGGGCTTTCCGTTGCCATCCATATCGGCGATCGCCGGATAGCCGTCGGGTCCGTCGTGGGTCCACAGCGGCGTCACCGTTACGTCCGGCGGACTGCCGGACTGCCAGTCCACCGTCCAGGCGTGCTTTCCGGTGACGATCTCGTGATTTCCGTCGCCCGTCAGATCGGCGACATTTGCGATGCCGCCGATATAGCCGGCGTTGGAGCCGTAGGTCGGCCCGTCGTCCTCGTTCCACACCACCAACCCGTCGCTGTCGATGAGCATGGCGCCGACCACGACCTGAGCGCGGCCGGGGTCGTCATCGAAATTCGCCACCGTCACGGCGCCGTTATACACGGTGCCGCTGACGGGATTTCCGTTCTCGTCGTGAGCTCTCCAGACCTTATTTCCATCTCCGTCGATGGCGATAATATAACTGGGGCCGTCGTAGGTCGCCGTCGTGGTCCGGCTGGCGTAAATGATCTCCATGACGCCGTCGCCGGTGACGTCGCCGAGTGCGATATTGGCCCGTCCATGCGAGCCCCATGAGTCGTTGGCCGGGTCGTGCTCGACGCGCTGGATCTGTTGGCCCGACGAGTCGAGGATGACGATCTCGCCGATCTCGAAATTCCACTCTGAATCGTCGATACGCGAGGTATTGACCACCACGTTGGGTTCACCATCACCGGTCACATCGCCGACGACAGGTATGGAGATGATATCCTCGTCGGTCCAGGACCACTTTTCGCTGATCTCCATATCGTGGAAGTCGCCCTCGGCGCGGCACTCAATGCCGTCGGGAAAATCGTCGGGCATGCAATGTCCGAGTCCCTCGTCGCAGTATTCGCCGAAACCGCAATCGGTAAACGTCTCACAGGGTTCTCCGGGGGTCCGGCACTCGCCGAAGACGCACACCTCACCGCCCGGACAGCATTGGTCGAAATTGGAGCCGCACAAATCGCCCTCGCCTGTGCAATCCGGGACGCATTCCCCGGTGGGCCCACAACTCGGCGTATCGCCCTCGCAGCACAGCTCGCCTTCGAATCCACAGACCGTGCCGGCACATTCTTCGCGACAAAATGCGACCGTCTCACAGTCGTCGCCGTCACAGACTTCGGCTTCCTCGCAGCTCTCACCGCTCTCACAGCACAGGCCCTCATCACCGCATAAAACCCCGGATGGGCAGGCGCACTCGCCGTCCTGGCAGGTCTGACCGGGGCCACAATCGTCGACATCGTCGCACTCACAGTCCTCGTCGGGACAGGGATCGGTGGAATTCGGCGTCGTATTCGTCGGCGGATCGTCGTTGTTTTGATTACCAATCGACGGTTCCTCCGTGCCCGTGCAGGACACAAAAACGAATAAAATCAGCGTCGAGACGACGAGAAACGTTCGGAAAATCAAGCGCAACGTTAGACCTCTCACCAATGCGGAAAATCATACCTATCTATTGCCGGCGGATCATAGCGCCGTGTTCCCGGGTTGTACAATCACGCCCAACAACACTCTGAACCACAAAGGACGCGAAGGAACGACTGAAACCACAAAGGACGCAAAGGAACGACTGAAACCGCAAAGGACGCGAAGAAGCACAAAGGGAAAACAACGAATTGCCAAAAGCCAAAAGAGAGTCTTTTCCGCGGCGTTGCTGAGTTCGGCGACGATCGGCCAATTCACCTCGAAAGCGCCCGGCAGGTGGTACTAGCGAAAAGCAGGTATTTTCTTCGTGCTTCTTTGCGTCCTTTGCGGTTCCTACGTTGTTTCTTCGCGTCCTTTGCGGTTCAAACGTTGTTTCTTCGCGTCCTTTGCGGTTCAAACGTTGTTTTGTCTTTGCGTCCTTTGCGGTTCCTACAGCGATTTTGCGCGAATACGATAATTATGCGAAGCTCAGCCTCCAGTGGAATGCCCCTGTACAGGAGTTTGAAGTTGTCGACACGCCGAATGCCCGCCGCAAAGCGGAAACGCCAGATCCTATTGAGCGCCATCAGGGTCTTCGCTCGCTCCACCTATCACGGGGCGACGACGAAGAGCATCGCCGAAGAAGCCGGTGTGACCGAGGCGTTGCTATACCGGTATTTCGGCAGTAAGCGCGATATTTTCACCGAGGCCATTCAACATACAGCGGGACATCTGACGGAGGGGCTCGAGGAGATCCTCGCCGAACACGCCGACAGTCCGCTGGAGGCGATCTCGGCATGCATCGAGTATTATGTAAATATTCTGGAATCCCACCCGGATATGGCGCGCATGATCTTTTTGGTCCTCGCCGAGCTCGACGAGGAGGATGTGCGCGAGATTTATTTGCCCTTTCAAAAACAGGCGGTGGCCGTGATGGCGGAGTGTATCCGCCGGTGGCAAAAGACGGGCTATGTGGTCGAAGAGCTAAACGCCGACGATTCGGCGTGGCTTTTCTTCGGCTCCTATATGATCCTCGCCCAGGTCAAGCAGTCGCGGGGCGAAGTTCGGCTCGATCCTCAGCGCGTCGTCGGTCTGATTCGTCCCTTTTTGACCGAAAAGGGCATGAAAGATCTCGATGATCTGGGGCAATCTATTTAAAAAAG
>SKQC01000128.1 GCA_007119175.1 Myxococcales bacterium
GAGCCGCCGGCTTCCACATGTGCTCTGACCTGCCCCAATAATGAGATCTGATGGTGCATATCGAGGCTCGCCGTCGGCTCGTCCAATAACCACAACGCGGCGTCGGCGACCATGGCCCGGGCCATCAACGCGCGCTGCAACTCACCGCCGCTCAGTGCAGATACGCAGCGATCGGCTAATTCATCGAGATTCAGCGCCTCCAGTGCTCTGGTGGCGCCGTCGATCTGATCTTTCGAGGGCAAAAACAAGCGACTGCGCGCGTGATAGCCCATCAACACAAACTCCAGAAGTTGATAGGCGAATACCGGTGGCGTCCCCTGCGGAACGACGGCGACCTGACGGGCGATCTGACGGCGGCTCAACGTCTGGAGTCGTTCGCCCTGTAAGTGCACCCCCCCCGCCGTGGGCTCGAGGAGTCCGATGAGGATCTTGATCAATGTCGTCTTTCCCGCCCCGTTGGCACCGACGACGGCCACCGCCTCGGCCTCGTCGAGTTCGAGGTCCAACCCACTCAAGACCTCCCGATCTCCAAAGACCATCTTCACCTTCTCGGCGCGCAATAATCCGCCCATCACCACCCTCCCGGGCTCTGAAATGAGCGCCACAGAAAATACAAAAAGATGGGCGCACCGATAAGCGAGGTCAACACACCGACGGGAAGGGTCGTGCCGAGCAGGCCGAATCCGCCGCGGACCAGGACGTCGGCGGCGCCCAAAAAGGCAGCGCCTCCAAAGGCACAGGCCGGCAAAAGGACGCGGTGATCCGGCCCCACGACGAGGCGAATAGCGTGGGGGACGACGAGGCCGACGAAGCCGATAATGCCCGAAAATGCCACCGAAACCGCCACGGCCAGACTGGCCAGGATAACGGTCACTCGCCGCACTCGCTGAACGTCTACGCCCAGATACGCGGCGTCCTCATCGCCCAGTGACAGGGCATTTAAGTCGACCGCATAGCGATATATCAGAAGCACAGAGCCCAGAATCACGGCCGCTGCCATGGCCATGACGACCACCGAGGTTCCCTCCACAGCAAGAGAGCCCATCAGATAAAATAAGATCTCCTGGGCCTGCCGGGCCGTGACGACGCTCTGCAAGAACATGATCAGCGACGCCGCAAAGGCGTTGACGATCACCCCTGCCAGAAGCAGCACATACGTCGATGCACGCCCGGGCGGCGTCCACCGCTCGACGCCAAAGATCACGGCCAGCGCGCCCAGCGCCCCCACAAAAGCACCCACCGGTGCGCCAATCGCCAGAGCGCCGACGCTGACCGTGCCGACGACCAATATCACCGTGCCGCCCAGCGCGGCGCCGCCGGAGATGCCCAGAATATAGGGGTCTGCCAGCGGATTTCGGAGCACGGCCTGAAAGACTGCGCCGCCCACAGCGAGCGCTGCACCGACCAGCCCGGCGAAGACAACTCTGGGCAATCGCGCCTGGGTTAAGATCGCCTCTTCATTCTGGCTCAGCTCACCGCCGATCCAGCGCGAGAGCAGGTCGAACCCGCCGAGTTCACTGCTGCCGACTACCAATCCGGCGACGGCCACCACGACCCACATCATCAGTGTCACCGCTGCCACACCACCGATCCGCCCAGCACTGGTCGCCCGCTTCGTCATAGCTCCTCGAGCGCCCTGCCGAGCCGGTCGACGGCGTCGGGAATCCGCGTGCCGGGGCGCATCATGACGGGGTCATCGATATGCACCACAGCACCGCGTTCGACGGCCTCCAACGACTCAAAGCGCCGCCAATAATCGAGGACCTCGTCTTCACCATCTCCCATCGTCACATCCACGATCACCGCCGGATTGGCGGCCAGCACCTTTTCCATATCGAGCACGGGATATGCGCCAATATCGCCGCGGACTGCATTTTCCAATCCCGCCAGGTTGAGTAAGTCCTCTCCGAAAGAGCCCGGTCCGGCGGCCACCACAGGTTGTCGATCGAAGACCAGAAGTGCCTTTTTTGCCTCGAGCTTCGTCGACTCACCAATTCGGTCTTCCAATGCTTTTAGCTCATTTTGAAATCGCTTATTGAGCGCCGCGGCCTCTTTTTCGATGGAAAACCAGGCTCCCAGCCGATCGATCCCCTCGCTGACCGTATTCAGATCGTCGATCTGCAAAAACCCGTATGCCACGCCGGCGCCGTCGAATTTATCGACCGTCTGGTGGTCTGCGCCGTCTATCACGCCGACGACTACGTCGGGCCGTGCTCCCAGGATCGCCTCGTAATCGGGGTCGAGCATTCCGCCGATGGTGGGCACGTCTTCGGCCTCTGGCGGCCAGTCACAATAGCGCGTCACTGCCACTACGCGGTCGCCGAGTCCCAGCTCGAAGAGAAGCTCCGTGATATTTGGCGCCAGCGACACAATTCGCTCCGGCTCGTCGGGCCACGACTCGCTGAGCATAAAGTCAGTAACCTCTGTATCCGACTCCGGCAGCTCCTCTGAGCGCTCACATCCGAAACAAAATAAAACCCCGATCATCAAAATCACTGCGATGGCTCTCATCGACGCATACCCGCTCACTTTCGGATCAATTGCAAAAGCCCAACCCGTTGGTACACTAACCGTAACAGCAAATGCTGCCAACTCGACCGAGGTTCTTCATGGCCCGCGATGACACGCCATCGGGACGGGAAGTCGACGGCATGCTCCAGAAGTTGGAGCAGCGCATCGACACCCTAAAAAAACGCTACGAACGCTATTTTCTGGGAGTGGAGCGCCGTCCGCCGACGGCGATGCGAAAACAGGTGGTCCGCGAGGTCTTCGAGTTGGAGCAGACCTTTATCAATAATACGGCCCAGCGATTTCGCCTGCGCAGCCTTGTTCAGCGCTTCAATACGCTGAAGACGCGGTGGAATCGCATCATGCGCCAGATCGAGGAGGGGACGTATCACCGGGACCGAAAGCGGGCTGCGCGAAACAAACGAAAACGCAAAAAAGAGCGAAAAGAAGACAAAGACCAGCAGGCGGCCTACGAGCTGAATCCGGACGACGATTTCATCGAAGATCTCCAGGACATCGAAATGGAAGAGGTCTTCGCCCAGCCCCGCGAACCACAACCGCAACAGCGACAGCGACAACAAAATAAGTCGCAACCGGCGGCGTCGGCATCGCCGCAACAGCAGAAGCCGGCCCAAAAACAGCGATCAAAGGCCGAAAAAGAACGGATCAAACAACAGCGACTTGCCGAAATTCAGGCCAAATTGGGGATATCACAGAACTCCGGCGGCAGTGGCGCAGGTCAGCCATCGACGCCGCAAAAATCAACCCCACCGTCGAAACAGAAAAAGTCCCCGCAAAAGTCTTCTCGTAAGAAAAAATTGCAAAAGCTAAAGCGCAATCTCGACAAAAAGAAGAAAAAAAGCAGCAAGCCTCGCTCTGCGACCTCCTCGGGCGGTCAGCGGCGCATCGTGCGCCGATCAAGCGACGATAAAAGCTAGTACACGGCCACAGTGGAGATGATTGATTGAGGCCGAGGACTGGGCGACGAGGTCGAAGCCGTCGAAACGAAGCGATGCCTTAGCATCGTCGAGTGCAGACGGCAAAGAGATCGTCGTCCAGGACCGGCGTCAACTGCTCAGAATCACTGTGGCCGTGTACTAAATTTTATTGCTTTTTCAGGTCGACGTCCCGTCGGCGATCGTAGCCTGACGCCGCTGGCGAAATAGTCGGTTCTCCAGCCTCTCCACCAGAGGCTCGATGGTCTCCATATTTTCCGCAGAAATCGAGATGGCGTCGTGGTTTTCGGCCGCCGCCATTGCCTTCTCTTCGCCGAGCAGATCCATCTTATTAAAGGTCAGTAGTTGCTCTTTGTCGCCGAGCCCAATTTCGGTGAGAATGCGGTTTACGGCCTCGATTTTGTCGGGATAATCGGGCTGGGATATATCGACGAGATGAATCAAAATATCGGCCTCGTCGAGCTCTTCTAAGGTCGCCTTAAACGCCGCCACCAGATCCGGTGGAAGATCGTGGATAAAACCGACGGTATCGGTAAAGACGATCTCGCGCTCGTCGGGAAATCGAAGCCGCCTCGTCGTCGGCTGAAGCGTAGCGAAGAGCCGATCCTCGCTGCGCACCTCGGAGTGCGTCAACCCGTTGAGCAGCGTCGATTTTCCGGCGTTGGTATAGCCGACGATACTCACCGTGGGGACCCGATTATTGACGCGGCGTTTGCGGCGAATCTGGCGCTGTTTGCTGAGCTTTTCAATATCCTTTTCCAGCGAGCGAATCCGATCTCGGGCCCGCCGACGATTGATCTCTAATTTCGTCTCTCCCGGTCCTCTTCCGCCGATCCCACCGGCCAGACGGCTCATGCCTGTATTCTTCTGGTGGAGCCGCGGCAAATTGTATTTTAGCTGGGCCAATTCGACCTGGATTTTCCCGTCTCTCGACGTGGCACGCTGCGCAAAGATATCGAGGATCAACTGTGTGCGGTCGATGACCTTGAGATCGGTCTGGTCGGTGATCCCGCGCAACTGGCGCGGCTCCAGATCTTGACCGAAGACGATTAGATCGACATCGAGTTGCAGCGCTTTGAGGGTCAATTCCTCGATCTTTCCCTTGCCCATGCCGTATTTGGGGTGCATCCGCGAGCGGCGCTGAACCATGGTGTCGACGATACCCACACCGGCCGTGCGGCATAGCTCGAGCATCTCCTCGAGTTCTACTTCCTCGTCCCGTCCATGATAGGTCGAGACGTACGCCAGCAACGCCGGCCGGCCACCGGTGGTGACCACCTCGGCGGCCTTGCGCTGAAATTCGCTCTCCAGCTCGTTGATGAAGTAGGTAAAGCTCAGATCGATCTCGGCCGGATTCGGCGCTTTTTCGATCTCCCACATCTTATTGTCGGGATTTTCCGGGATCAGATAGGCGTAGGCAGCCTGTCCGGGATAGCCCTCATCGTCGACGCCGACAGAGACCACCAGATCGAGCTGCAATTTTGACAGGTCCGTCAGATCGTCGCGGGTCATCTCGACTTGCCGTCCGTCCCCTTTTAGATATGTGCGAATCAGGCGAATGCCTCGAAATCGACTCTGGCCACCTCGATGACGCCCAATATCGGGAAGATAGACACGCCGATCATCGCCGAGCATCACATTTTCAACTTTGCCCTTGCGATCGACTAATACGGCGACGACTCGATTCAGCTCCCGGGAGATCTTGGTGAGATGGGTGGCGAACTCCTGGGTGACCGCGTCAAATCCGTCGAGTCGACGTCGGTACAGCTTTTCCAACAAGCGGCGCTGACTGGTCTTCAATCCACTCAGATCACCGTGAATATCTCGTGCGATAGGGATACCTCCCGCGTAGAAACAGGTGTGATCATTAAAAAAACATCTCTGCGACACAGGACATTCCAATCCCGGCCATCACGAACTCTCCCCCTGCTTCGAAGTATTCGATAAAATCACGAATTCCCGTCGCTCAACACCCGTAATTTTCCATCTGGGCCTCGACGGCCGCCGGATTGCCGGGGTTCGTCGCAAGGTATTGCTGGAAGTGATTGCAGGCATTGGCCGTATCGTCGAGGCGGCCATAGGCGAGACCGAGAATTCGGTGGCAGTCGGTATGCCCGGCGCGCAGTGCCTCAGTACAGATGCTGATGGCGTCCTGAGGACTTCCGCCGGTAACCTTACGGGCCGCTTGGATGTACATATCCTGGGCCTCCGCGGCGCTCGGAGCGCTGCTTCCGGAACTGGTATCCGAAGAAGGCGATGGGGATGGCGATGGCGATGACGACGAATCACTACTACTATCGCTGGGACCGACAGGGGTCGGTGCCGCTTGTCGTTCCGCCTCTCGAGCAGCGATGGCCTCCTCCAATTCGCTTTCTTTTTCGTTCACCGCCTCCAGCATCTGCTGGGCCGGAGCGTAATCGGAGTCTACCAATAAAATCTCGTTGGCCAGCTCCCGCGACTCGTCGAGATTTTCTTGCTCCAACTCATCATGGGCGATTTCGAGAATCCCGTTGAAGATCTCGTCCATGACTCCTTCGTCTTCCAGGCGATTTCGCAGCGCCAGATGTCCGGGGATCTGATCGGCCTCGCTCAAAGCAGCTACATATTCACCGCGCTCGGCAGCTCGGACCGTATCTTCGTAATTGGGCTTAAAGGGCTGCATATTCTGGATTTTTCGCTCCAGACTACTGATGCGCTCCTCCTGATCTGCCGAAGGATCCATCATATCTCGAATGGTCTCCAGGCGAGTCGCAGGCTGGCGCAACTGGCCAGCGGCAATTCCCTCTTCGGCGCGGGCGATGGCGACATCGACGCGACCTTCCTCGCCTTCCTCTTCTAATTCCTCGATCTCCTGAATCGCCCTTTCCTGGTCCTCGTCGGTGACCTCGGCGACCTCGTCGGCGACCGCCTCTTCTTCGTCCTCGTCGCCGCCGAAAACGACGACCACGCCCAGGAGCAGCATCAACGCCACGACTCCGGCCAAGATCCCGCCCACGGTCTTGACGTCCAACCCCGACGATCCGCCGCCTATCGGGGCCGGACTCGGCGCGCTGTCGTCAACGGACTGAGGAGTAAAGACATAGTTCTCACCGGGTTCTACAAAGCGAAATTTAACGTGCCCCAACTCGACGACATCGCCGCGCTGTAGCAACGTCGCCCGGTAGGTATCACCGCTGACCTTGACCCCGTTTTTGCTATTCAGATCGACGATTTTATACGTCGTATTGTCCTCGCGGACGATCTTGGCGTGCTTTCCGGAAATCGAGCGGTGGTCGATAATGATATTGCAGGCATCGCCGCGGCCGATGACCATCTCATTTTCAACGAGGGGAAATTCTTCGCCGGCAAAATTGCTGGAGATGACCACCAGCTTCGCCGGCATGGTCTGAATGATCTGGGTCGGCTCGCTCCGATCGCCGTCGAAATCGTCGGACTTCGGCAGCTTCGGTGGTTTTTTGTCGGCCCCTTTGGCTTCTTTTTTATCTTTTTTCTTTTTGCCCTTCGTCTCGCCCTGAAGGGTCAGGCGATAATCGCCGATCAAGACGACATCGCCCTCTTCGATCTCGGTCCGATCGTCGATTTTTTTGCCGTTTTTCTTGATCCCGTAGCGGGCCGCCACGTCTTCGACATAGATCCGGTCGTCGTCGCGAACGATCCGCCCGTGGCGACGCGAGACATTGCGATCGGTCAGCCGGATTGTATTCCCCTCCTTCCGTCCGATGGTGATTTCATCCCGGATGAGCGATACCGCGGTTTTGCCGCCCTCGTCATCCTCGATCAGGAGTTTGTACATCGCGCTTCCTTCCAGTAGTCGTCAACCACGCTTAATGCAGGCAAACTACCAGCTTCTCGTCCTCGCGCTCAACCCTTGCGCTCAAACCGCCGATGCAAAAATCAATCGCGTCGACGATATCCCAGCTCTCGGCGTCCATCGATCCCAAAAGGCAAATAATAAGCCCGCAAGACCACTGATGACTATACGGCGAAAGTCGGCCCGCCTGTAGAGACCGATTTTCATAGTTATCACAGCCCCCCGGTTTGTTCAATTTCACGCCGAATCTTCTGCAGTGGGATCGCTGGCATCGCCGTCGGCTTTGCTGCGTCTCTCTCGCCAGCCCTCGACGCTATCATAGATGACGGGGATGATGACCAATGAGATTGCCCCCGAGACAAACAGCCCGCCGATAACGGCGCGAGCCAGCGGTGCCTGGGTATCGCCCCCTTCGCCGAGCCCGAGAGCCACTGGCGTCAATGCGAGCATGGTGGTCACCGTGGTCATCAAGATCGGGCGCAGACGCCGGCGGGCGCTCTGAGCGACGGCCATGCGCACGTTCATTCCCCGTTCGCGTCGCATCAAATTGATATAGTCCACCAATACGATGGCGTTATTGACCACGATCCCGGTCAATACAATACACCCCATAAACGACTGGATATTAAAGGTCGTCCCCGTCAACAGCAGCATCAGGACCACTCCGATGCCGGCCACGGGAATGGAGAACATGATATATAGCGGCTGCAAC
>SKQC01000480.1 GCA_007119175.1 Myxococcales bacterium
AGCAAGTACTTCGTCATTTCGGGGGGCGCTATCCCGACGTGCAGGTCCGCGATGTGGATATCGCGTTTACCCACCACGAGGATGCTCAACGCTGGCCCCTCGACCGAATCGCCACCGACGAATTCTGGATGGACGGCGATGCCTCGGAGGCTCCCTTCGGTGCCGACTTTGAGATCGACTCCAGCTCGGGCGGAGATATCCAGCTTCCCGAGCATATCGCCCTGGCAGGCACGATGCGGCTTCCTGCCGAGGAATCGACCTTTTCTATCGACATCGACCCGGAGTTGCGGATCGCCAATCTGGCACAGCTTCCCTACGCCGAAGTTTCGATCTCCGGCCTATCAGTGCCCGACGAGTATACGGTGGAGATCCTATCCCCCACGCTGGACTCCAGTCTCCACGGCGAAGCACAAACTCTGGCCGCCGCAGACCGAGTTCAGGCGCAATTTAACCGCTGGTCGCGATCGCCGTCTCGGCTGACCGTCGTCGAGCTGGAGCTAGACGGCCCGCGGGCTTTCGTCGAATACAACGAGTCCGGGGCGTCGAACCTCCAGGAGATATACTCCGTGTTGCGGCAACCGTCGGCGCAAAACGCCGCGGCCACCGCCCGCAACGTGGGTGATGCCATCGCCCTGGCCGAAGCCAGCGAGGAGGACGACGACGATAATGCCGAGCTCGATGAGACCACGGCGCCGCCGGGACCTGTCGACAGGATGACAAATCTGGTGTCCGACTTTCCGATCGAGAAATGGCTCGCCGAGCGTCTCCCGCGGCGAACTACACTGCGAGACGTGCGCGTCGTCGTCGACGATGCACGCGACCACGAGACGTTGACCCGCCCGGCCCGTCATCTGGAATTTGCCGGCGACCTGCTGGAGCTTCGCCACAGTCCACTTAACGGTGTGCTAGAGGGTGACGTCCAATTTCAGCTCGAAGCCGACGACCACAGCGGGTCGGCAGACGTGCAATTTGAGATTCCCTACCGCAGCGGCGATTGGAACGCCTCCGTCGATATCGAAAGCCTGGAACTGGCCCATTTATCACAGCTCGGCGGCCCGCGCCTGGCACGTCATTTACACGGTGGCGAGGTGACGGCCACCGTTGATATTGCAAATGAGAACGACGCGACAACCACTCGTTTCGACGGGTTGTTGGCGATCCGTCAGATGCGCGTATTCTTCGCCGGCATCGCCGATGACCCGATCGAGGTCGACTCCGCGAGCCTTCACCTCGACGGCTTTTACGATCCGGAGCTGCCCCTTCCCCCGGCCCGCCTGATCGATGAAGACGACGACGAGGATGAGACCGAAGACGAAGAACTCGTCCTCGACGACGATGATGATGATGTAGAAGGCGACGAAGAAGCCGACCAACCGCCGAATAAGGGAGGTTTTGTAATTGACGAGGCTGTAGCTCGCCTCGGTGAGTTGGAGGCCACGGTAGACTTCGCCGTATACGGTATAGAGAGCTCGCGGCGCCCCAACCGGACCAGCCTCCAGATCGCCCTGGAACCGACGCCACTTCAGACCATCGCCGACGCCATCCCTGCGGCTATCCGCGGGCCTCTCGACGGCATCGAGATGCTCGGCACTCTCGCCTGGGACTTCGATCTCGAGGTCCCGTTATACGAGGCGAGCAATATGGCCTGGGATGCCACAGTGGACCTGTCACCGGACTTCGAGATCGTCTATCTGCCCGACGAGGTCGACGTCTTTAAATTGACCGACGAGTTTGAACATACGATCCGCGACGAGTGGAAAGCGCCGGTCGCCTATCGAGAGCGCGAATTTTCCTACGAGCGCACGATCACCATCCCCGAGATGACGCCGACGCCAGCCCGGTGGCTGCTGGAAAATACATCGCAGGAGCTGGAGCAGATCGATGCGATTCGCCGGCAGCGCGAATGGCCACCTATTCCGCTGTGGGATCCGTCGCTGGGACTGAATCCTGAGGATCTCGACACCCCGGAATTCTGGCTGACCTCGGTTGCGGCCAACGCGGCTGCCGAACGCCCCTGGGAGGATGCTGCCCCTTCTGAAGATGAAGACGACTCGTGGTGGAAACAATGGGCTGATTCCCGCTCCCAGGAGGAGCCCTCGGAGTCTATCGCCGTCGACTCCGCGGTAGTGCTTCCTGTAGAGGAAATGGTCTACCAAAAGCCCGATCCTCCCGAATATCACCAGACGGAAATCGAGGTCGATCCCGATCGCCACGGCACCTACGTATACGTGCCGCTGCATCACGTCTCGCCCTATATGATTCGGGCGATTATGACCACGGAGGACACGTCGTTTTTTCGGCATTCCGGCTTTAATTACCTGGCGATTCGACAATCCGTAGAGGCCAATCTGGAGGCCGGCCGCTACGTCCGCGGAGCGAGCACAATCAGTATGCAACTGGCCAAGAATCTCTTTTTGGAGCGCGACCGCGTAATGTCGCGAAAACTCCAGGAGGTGGCGTTGGTGTGGTTGATGGAAAGCGTGGCCGACATCCCCAAAGAGCGGATGATGGAGCTGTATTTAAATATCATCGAATTTGGCCCCGGCATCTACGGCATTCACGAGGCGTCCGTATATTATTTCGGAAAACGCCCCGACGAGTTGACCATCGCCGAGGTCGCCTGGCTTGTCAGCATCGTCCCCAGCCCGAAGCGACATCATCAATATTATGAGCGCCGTGAAATTACGCCGTATTGGTTTCGCCGAATGTCGCGTTATATTCGCGCGATGTACTGGCGAGACCGCATCTCCGAGGCAGAAATGGAGGAGGCCATGGAGAGTGATCCACCGGCATTTTATATCCCCGAAGATGGCGATCCGCTCCTCGATATCGACGACACCGACACCATCGATCCCGATACTTCAATTGAGGAAGCCGACGAAGACCAGGAATTCGAGTTGGAAATTCCAACGTTTTGACTATCGGTGCGCGAAAAGCCCGGCGGAAACCGACAAACCTGGGTCCTGAGTGGAATCATTTTCCGTTTCGTGCGCTTCCAGTACGATGGGACTTACGAGACGCCATGTCTCTTCCTCACTTATGATAATATTGACCACCCATGGATGAATCACCTCACGACGCAAAGCCGGAGATGGAGGGCATCGACCGGCTTTTAGAACGCTTTGAGCGGCGGCTGCGATTTCAGCGCGCCATCTCCGGCGTTGTCGAAGGTGCGTGCCTGGGACTGATGATAGGCGGCGTGGCCATCGCGGCGATGCGCACCGGCTGGGCGGACTCGTCGTTCTGGTGGATCTGGGTATCCGTGGCGGTCATCGTCACCATATTGGGCGCCTTATTTCGCGGAATGCAGTCCATCGACACCGTGGCGGCGGCCCAGCAACTCGATAAAACTCACGGTCTCCATGATCGCCTGTCGACAGCCGTGTCGCTGGCCCGGCGCGGCGATCTATCGGCACAGGACGACGCCTTCGTGCGCGCCCAGCTCCGCGACGCCCTTCGCCACACCGACGGCGTCGATCCGGGCCACGCAGCTCCCTGGCGCCGACCGCCGGACACACTTTTGCTGGTACTGGTGGGACTCGCCGTGCTCACCGTGGGCATCATCCCCATCAATGATCATGAAGAGGCGCTGCCCGACGCATTCGACGTCGAACACGCCCCGGTGCTCGACGAGGCGACGATTGCCATGGAGCGAGACCGCCTCGAGGAGTTTCGCCGCCACCTTGAGACTCTGCCCGACGAGCGCGCCGAGGAGCTGGCAGACGAAATTGAGGAATTGCTCGATGCCGTGGAAAATCGAGAGATCTCGGATCGCGAATTTGCCCGACGGGTCGAGGAATTACTCGATGGCGAATACGCCGCAGAGATGCAGGAACAACAAGAAATGCAGGCTTTAAGCGACGCCCTCGCCGAGGCCGCTCGTCAGACCGCCGAGGAGCTCGAGGAAGAACTCGAAGAGATCCCGGAGATGAAGGAGGTCATGGATGCCTTAGAAGATGGCGATTTCCAGGCCGCATCCGACGCTTTATCCGACCTCGCAGAACGGATTGAAGAAGAGGATTTAAGCCCCGAGGAAGCCAGCCGTCTGGCCGGACTTCTGGAGCGATTCGCCGACCGCCTCGACGGCCACGAAGATCGCCTCCAGGAGCTGTATGAAGAACATCGCGACGCCTTCGAAGATCTTGCCGAGCAATTCGACGGCGAGGGTTTCGAGGGCGATGAGCAACTGCTCGACGACGCCCGCGAGGCGATGGAGGACGCCGCCGACCGGCGCGAAAATTTCGACGAATCGACGGCTAAAAGGCAGCTCGAGCAACTATCTCGTGAGCTGGAGGAGTCCGCCGATCAGCTCCGCGAAGAAGCCGGCGACGGCGACGAAGAGCAAGAGGCAGACGGTCAGCAGCAGGCAGACGGTCAGCAACAAGATGAGCAGCAACAGGACGGTCAACAGCCACCGGATATGGTGGACGAACAACGAGCCGACGGACAGCAGCAAGGCGAGGGACAGCCCGATTCCCCGGATCCCGATGAGCCGGACTATCGCAACGAAATCGGCCGCCAGCTCGACGACGCCGCCGACCAGCTCGAGGAGATGGAACAACAGCGACAGCGCCAGGAGCAGCGAGAGCAGGCTCGCGAGCAACTCCAGGATATGCGCGAGAGCATGTCGCGTGGCGACGGCGAAGAAGATGAGCGCCGCGGCGAGCAGATGCGCGATTTTATGGACCGGGCAAGCGGTGAGGGCGACGGAGATGACGAGGCAGGCGAGATGCCCGAAGACGGCGAGGAGGCTTTAAGCGACCTCGGCGACGCCCGAGAAGACGGCCATGACCCAGGCGATATCGATCCCGACGAGGCCGAATTCGGCGACAGCGCCGGCGAAGGAGGGCTCGACGAGGAGATGGCCGGTGACGATGAAGAGCTCGACTTCGACTATACCGAAGAAGAGCTCGCCGGCTCCGATAGCGAAGAGGGAATGAGCCGATCGGAGATCATCCAATCGGCCAGCGAGGAGGGCTTCGCCAGCACGGAATATCAAGACGTCTACGCCGACTACGAAGATATTGCCGAGCAGGTCATGGACCGCGAAGACGTACCCGACGGCTACCGCTACTATATCGAGCGCTATTTTCAGCTTATCCGACCCCAGCAATAGAGCATTCGCCACCACAGGAGTGTGCAGATGGTGCCCCCAGACGACAGCGTCGAAGCCACGGATGAGCAGGTCCGGGCCTTTCAACAAGATTGCGGCGAGATCCGCGAGCAGATCGGCAAGATGATCGTCGGCCACCGCGAGATTATCGACGGTGTCATCATGGTCATGTTTGCCGGGGGAAATGTGCTCTTAGAGGGCGTGCCGGGGCTGGGAAAGACCATGCTCGTGCGCACCCTGACCGAGGCGCTTGGCCTCGACTTTTCGCGCATTCAATTTACGCCAGACCTGATGCCTTCCGATATTCTGGGGGCCACGATCATCGTCGAGGACGACGACGGCTCAAAGCAATTTCGCTTTGAAAAAGGTCCCATCTTCTCGCACGTGGTCCTCGCCGACGAGATCAACCGGGCCACACCGAAAACCCAGTCGGCGATGCTGGAGGCGATGCAGGAAAAAAGCGTCACCATCGGCACCACGACCCACGAGTTGGATCCGCCGTTTTTCGTCCTCGCGACTCAGAATCCGCTGGAGATGGAGGGCACCTATCCGCTGCCCGAGGCGCAACTCGACCGGTTTTTATTCAAGCTGACCGTTCGCTTTCCGGACCTCGACGAATTGCACACCATTATGGACCGCACCACGCGAGCGGAGAGCCCGGAGGTCAGCCAGGCCGTCGACCGCGACCGGATCCTCGAGATGCGTCGGCTCGTGCGGCGAGTTCCCGTGGCGCGCCACGTACAGGACTACGCCCTTCGCCTTCTACAGGCCACTCACCCCGAGCACGACTCGGCGCCGGAAATCACGGAGCGCTACGCCCGCTTTGGCTCCTCGCCCAGGGGCGCCCAGGCGATCTTGAGCGCCGCCCGGGTCCACGCCCTGATGCACGGCCGCTTCAACGTCTCCTGTGACGATATCCGCCACACCGCCCTGCCCGCGCTTCGTCACCGGATCATCCTCAATTTCGAGGGCGAAGCCGAAGGCGTCGAGACCGATACCCTCCTGGAAGCGATCATCGAGGAAGTCCCGGAATCCGTCTCCTAGGAGTTAATTCGTGGCACAGCCCGCATCGGAACCATCGAATGCCTTCGACGAGGCGTTTTTAAAAAAAATTGAGTACCTCTATATCGTCTCCCGAAAAATTGCCGCCGGAAAACACCAGGCCAAGCGCAAGACGCGGCTCGTGGGAAGCGGAATCGACTTTGCCGACCACCGCCAATACACGCCGGGCGATGATGTGCGAAACCTGGACTGGCGGGTGTACAGGCGCACAGAAAAGCTATTTTTGAAGCTCTACGAGGAGGAAGAAGACCTCCATATCTACTTTTTGGTCGACACCAGCCGCTCCATGCATATCGGCGCGCCCAACAAGTGGAATATGGCCCGCCAACTGGCCGCCGCCCTGGGCTATATCGGGTTGTGCAACCTCGATCGAGTCAGCATCGTGCCCTTCTCGTCGGCCGTCGACGACCGCATGGCGCCGACGCGGGGAAAAGCACAGATCTTTAAGGTCTTCGACTTCCTCGACCGCTGCGAGGCCGGCGATCAGACGACGCTAAAAGATGCGTTCAAGACCTTTGTCAGTGAGAATAAGCGACCAGGATTGGCGGTCATCATCTCCGATTTTTACGACCCGGAAGGATTTGACGAGGGGCTCGACGTATTGCGCTACCACCGCTTCGAGCCGATGGTCATCCAGCTCTTCGACCAGCGTGAATTCGAGATCTCCGTACAGGGCGACGTCGAACTCGTCGATTGTGAGACCGGCGAGGTCCGACAGATGACGGTCACACCGGCGATGATGAAGGAGTATAAGCGCGTCTTTCGCGAATTCTGCGACGAACTTCAGACCTACTGCACGAGGCGGCAGATTCTGTATTTTCGCGCTGCCATCCAGCAGCCCTTCGAGGAGCTGGTGCTGAAGATCTTTCGAGCCGGTGGGTTCTTGAAATGAGAGCTCTGAACTGATGCAACTGACGGGACTCCCCATAGAAACCGTGGCCTGGGTCGCCGCCCTGGCGGCGGTGGTGATCACGGCGCTATACGTGCTCAAGCTGCGCAAGCGCACCGTGGAGATTCCGTTTTCGCCGCTGTGGAATCGGGTGCTCACGTCGAAACGCCACCGCAGCGATTGGTGGCGGCGTTTAAAGCGACTTTTATCGTGGCTATTACATATCGTCATTGCCGCCCTTTTGGCGCTGGCGATGCTCGGCCCACACCTCGACGACGAGGTCCTCGACGAGCGGCATATCCTGATTTTATTGGATAATTCGGCGAGCATGGGTGCCACGGACGTCACCGGCGGGCACGACCGCTTTGAGGTGGGACGCGACAAGGCCCGTCAGGTATTAGAGACCGTCGGCGGCGACGATCGCGTCATGGTCGCCCTATTCAACAATCGAGTACAGCCGCTCGGGCCCTTCGTCGACGATCCGTCGCTCATCGACGCCGCGCTTCGCGAGCAACAGGTCTCGGCAAATCCCACGGAGCTCGAACAGGCCCTGGACTTTGCCGCCGATAGCCTGCGCGACCGCCAGCCCGCCGAATTAGTGGTGATCACCGACGGCGCCGGCTTAGATCCCGACACGTCATTGGATATCGATTTTGGCCCGGAGACAACGGTGCGCCACCTTGAGGTCGGCGAATCGTCGGAGAATCTGGCCATCACGGCGTTCAACGCCCGGCGATATCCGTCGAACCGACTCGACCACGAACTCTACGTCGAGGTGCGCAGCTTTTTCGATCGGCCCGTCGACGCCACGCTGGAGATCACGGCAAACGGGCGTCTTATCGACACCCAGAGCCTGGAGTTGGAGGCTCGCGGACTGCACCGCCAATTTTATCCCGGCATGGCCACAGCCGGCGAGGAATTACAGGCCCGGGTGCGCCTCGACACCGCCGATGCACGGGACGTCTTCCCCCTGGACGACCGGGCCTATGCGGTCATCCCGCCGCCGACCCGATTGCAGGTCCAGCTCGTCTCGACGGGCAATCTCTTTATCGAAGGCCCCCTGATCTTGAACTCTCATATCGAGTTCGAGCGCGTCGACCCCGACGACTTCGACCCGAACGCTGAATTCGACGTCTTTATCTTCGACCGCGTCGCCCCCGAAGTGCCACCGTCGGGTCATCTCTTGTACTTCGACCCGCCCGAGGAGGCATCGCCCTTTGAGATCATCGGTCGCGACGAGGAGCCGATCTTGACCGACGTGCGCCAGAGTCACCCGTTGATGCGCTGGATTGACCTGGTCGACCTCAATATTGGCCAGACCAGCACCTTCGCGATGACCAACGAGGACACCGCCGTGGCGAGCGCCTTCGGGCGGCCGATGATCGTCGCCCGCGACGGCGACGAGCGCCGCAAGGTAGCCGTCGGCTTCGACGTGCGAAATAGCGACTTTCCGCTCCGGGTGAGCTTTCCGGTCTTCGTGCTCAATATTCTCGACTTTTTCGCCCAGGACGACGTGGATCTGATGTACTCCTTCGCCACCGGGCAGACCTGGTCGATTCCCGTCGACAGTGGCGTGGAGTCGGCGCAGATGATCACGCCCGAAGGAGAAACCCGGCGAGCTGTGATCCACAGCGGAGCCGCCCACTATTACGGGGAAGTCCCCGGAATCTATCGCCTCGATACCGACGGGGAGTCGACCGCCGTGGCGGCCAATCTGGCCAATCCCGAGGAGTCGGATATCACGCCGCAATCGCTGGATTTTGAGACGGCCGAGGTCAGCCGCGAGATCGACGACCTGCTCTTTGACCGCCGACAATTGTGGGTTGCCCTGCTTTTGGCCGCCCTCGCCCTGCTGCTCATCGAGTGGCTGACCTATAACCGACGATGGACTGTCTAACCCGATGATAAGCGCCCGCACACTTATCACCCGCCTGTCGTTTTGGATCGCCATCGTCGCGATCTGGGGCGCCGGTGTGTGGAGTTTTATGCAGTGGCTGGTCTGGCCCGGTGTGGAAACTCTCGCCTTTGATGCCGGCGGGCGAACCTTTGAGATCTTAGCCCCACTTTTCTTCGGGGTCCTGCTCGTATTGCCGCTGCTGGCCGTGGTCAGTCGCTTTACGCTCTCCGATTTGCCGGGCTATCAGCGGGTCATAAACGCCGGTCTGCGGGCTTTGGTCATCGCCGCTATCGTCGCCTCCTTAGTGCAGGTCGTGGTCACCGACTTCGACTCGCGGATCTCGACGGTATTTCTGGTCGATGCGTCGGCGTCTTTTCCCGACGAAGCCCTCGACGAGGCGCTGGTCCATATCAACGCCGCCGTCGACCATGCCGGCGACGAGGACGAAGTACGAGTCATCGCCTTTGCCGGCTACCCCACCCTGGTGGAGCCCGAGGTCGACGGCAGCTACGATGCGATTCCCCGCCCGGACAGTGACGAGGAGCTCTTCGATACCGATATTTCAGCGGCGATGCGCATGGCCTACGGGCTATTTCCCGACGACCATCTAAAGCGCGTCGTTCTTATGAGCGACGGAAACGAAACCCACGGCGACCTGCTTGCCGAGGTCAACCGGGCCGCCGATTTCGGCATCCGGCTCTTCGCCCACGAGATCGACTACGAGCCGCACCCGGAGGTGCTCATACAGGGCGTCGACGCGCCGGAGAGTATCGAGGTCGGTGCCCCCTTTCACATGACGGCCCGCATCTTCTCGACCCATGACGACCGGGTCGATCTGACGCTGTGGCAGGGAGATTATCGAGACGACGAGCAGACCGTCGACATCGAGGCCGGTATCACCGAGGTTCGATTTCAGACCGAGGTTTCGGAGCCCGGATTCCAGGAATTTCAGCTCGAGATGAACGTCCACGGCGAGGATACGCATGAGGAGAATAACGAATATATCCACACCGCTCATATCACCGGTGAGCCGCGAATTTTGTACGTAGAAGGTGAGATGCGGGCCCGGCATTATCTACAGCGCGCTCTGAGCGACGAGGACTTCGATGTCGAGGTGCGAAGTCCGGCCGGCGTTCCCACGTCGATGGAGGAATTGGAGAATTTCGACCTCGTCTTTCTCTCCGATGTCCACGCCGACGACTTCTCCTCAGAACAAATGGATCTCTTCGACACCTACGTCCGCCGGCTCGGCGGGGGATTAGTCATGGCCGGCGGCGAGGATTCCTTTGGTCCCGGAGGCTGGCAGGGAACACCTATCGAAGATCTGATGCCCGTGACCTTCGAGGGCCAGGAGCAACACGACACGCCGAGCCTGGCGGTATTGCTGGTCATCGACCGCTCGGGATCGATGTCGGAGCACCGGCGGATGGAATTGGCCCGCGAGGCCGCCCGGGCCGCCGTCCGCGAACTCGACGGCGACGCCGAAATCGGCATCCTCGCCTTCGACCACGAAGTGACCACCATCGCGCCAATTCAACCCATCGCCAACCGAGCCAGAATACTCAATCAGATAAACCGCATTCAGATTCGCGGCGGCACGGATATCGCGCTGGCCCTCGATGGTGCCTACGACGAAATGGTCTTCAACCCGGCACGGGTTCGGCACGTAATCTTGCTGACCGACGGCATCTCGCCGGAGGAAAATATCTTCACCGAAATCATGCCCGCCATGCGCGTTGAGGATATCACGGTGACCACCGTCGCCGTCGGCGATGGCGCTGAAACGTCGCTGATGCGGCGCGTCGCCGACGCGGGAAATGGACGGTTTTATTTTACCAATCAGCCCTACGCGGTACCGCAGATCTTCATCGACGAGACACGGGCCGTGGCTCAATCCTCGCTTATCGAGGAGCCAATTCGCGCCCAGGTCGCCGGCCGCGCCCAATTTATGGAGGGCATCGACCTCGAACAGGCGCCCTATCTGCTGGGATATGTGTCGACAACGCCCCGTCCTGAGGCCGACGTATTATTGAATACCGACAGTGGCGAGCCGCTGCTGGCGCAGTGGCGAGTGGGCATGGGCCAGACCGTGGCCTTTACCTCGGATATCAAAAATCGCTGGGGTGTAAATTGGGTGCGCTGGTCGGGTTATCCGCAATTGTGGGCGCAACTGATCCGCCACACCATGCGCACCGACGACCAGGACTATCTGCCCATGCGGGCGTCCATCGACCAGGATCGAGGCCGAGTGGTGGTCGACGCCATCGGCCCCGATGATAAATTTATCAACGATCTGACATCGCGACTCGAGGTCACCGATCCCGACGGTGAATCCTATTCCGCGGACCTCGACCAGGTCGCCCCGGGACGCTACGAGGCGCTCTTTCCACTCGGCGCCTACGGCTCCTACGAGCTCAGCGCCCACCACCAGCGCGGCGGCGAGAGCTTCGCCGTCAGCCAGTCCAGTCTGTCCTATCCGTATCCCCGGGGGCTGTCGTTTACCGAGCCCAACCTCGACCTGATCGCTCAGGCCGTCGACATCGCCTCCGGGGCCTTAAACCCGGAAACTGCGGAGGTCTTCGATCCCGACGGCGAAGAAGTGCGATACCGCCGCCATCTCTGGCCCTATTTTGCCGGCCTCGCCCTGCTCTTGCTGCTCATCGACCTCGGAATGCGCCGGGTGCGCCTGTCGGGCAGCACGGATATCTCCTGGCAGGAGTTGATCTCGAAGCGGTAGAGCGGCGATTGAGTTTTGGGTTTTCGCTCTACCCCACAGCCTCGGTCGCTCCGCTCACTCGACAGCTCCCCTCGCGGAGGGGAGCGGACTCCTCATGGCGTTCGATGGCCCTCCTCCCCTTTTCAAGGGGAGGTGCCGCGCAGCGGCGGTGGGGTACTTCGCAGGCCTCGATCTTCGCGGTTCTCGCTCTACCCCACAGCCTCGGTCGCTCCGCTCACTCGACAGCTCCCCTCGCGGAGGGGAGCGGGTTTTCGTGCCGCTCGATCACTCAGCGTCGCCATTATCGTCGACATCTTCTGTCGCGACGTCTTCAGTGACATCGTCGCTGTCGACATCTTCCGAAGGCCCGGCATCGGGCTGATCACCGGCGTCCATCACGGGCATGCCGTAATGGGCGACACTTTCGCCACCACAGGCGACCCCGCCCAGCACTGTGGCCCCGACAAACGACGCCGCCATCACACCCTGCTTAAGCCCCTTTCGCACCGACGATGCCGACGGGCTTTTTCCCTTGGCCTCCGACGGCGAGAACGTCGCCTCGCAAAAGGGGCACTCCACACGCGAATAACCGGCGCAATGTCGAATGTATTGCACACATTCCGGGCACATCGTCATGTCTATCGAGCAATCCTGTTTCGGCATCATCTACTCCCTAATACTTTTGTTCATCAACAAGCCAAGTGTATGCCACGGAAGAGAGCACTTCAATTTCTCCGGCCCTCAATATCCACATTATAATAACTGACTTTCGACGAGGTGAGGCATGTGCTTGTCCTCCTCATCTCCCAGCCCGAGCCGACCCTGATCTCCTCTTCCCCAGCACCACAGAGTGCCGGTTTGCTGAATTGCGCAACTATGAGAGGTGCTACCGGTGGCCGTCGATTTCCAGGGATATGATTCATCGACCTGCTGAGGCGAATACCAGTCCTCGGTATTTCCCTGCCCGGTCTGACCGAAATCGTTCCATCCCCAGCACCATAGAGTGCCACCCTGACGGATTCCACAGGTGTGGTAGTTAAAAGCCACTACTGATTCCCAATCGCTGTGGCTTTCCACCTGTGTCGGCGTCAGGTACTCGCTGCTGCTAGAGCTTCCCTGTCCGAGCTGACCGTTTCCGTTGCTTCCCCAGCACCACAGGGTGCCGTCGGTACGCGTCGCGCAGGTATGGCGCCGCCCACTGGAGATATAAGCCCAGTCAGAATCGCTTCCCACTTGAGAAGGTGTCGAGCGGGTGGCGTGGTCGCCCATGCCGAGTTGCCCGTATTCGTTTCCTCCTCCCCAGCACCACAAGGTATTATTCTGTCGAATTGCGCAGGTATGGGCGAAGCTCGCCGAGACGGCGTCCCAGTCGGAGTCACTGCCCACTTGTTGGGGCAACATGACCCCGTCGGCACCACCGTAGCCTCGCTGTTCGTATTCATTCCCCCCCCAGCACCACAGGGTGCCATCTTCTCGCAATCCACAACTGTGGTAGCTACCGGAGGATATGTAGCTCCAATCAGAATTACTCTGTACCTGTTTGGGAGAGGTCTGATTTGATTCGTTGCCCGTACCGAGTCGTCCCTGGTCACCCTCCCCCCAGCACCACAGGGTGCCATCGTGGCGCAGCGCACAGGTATGAGTCCGTCCGGCGCTGATCATACTCCAATCGGAGTCAGACCCGACTTTCTCAGGTTCCGTGCGCATCTCCGTGTCTCCGTGGCCGGTTCGCCCCCGACTGCCGCTTCCCCAACACCAGATAGTGCTGTCCTCTCCCCTCGCACAGCTATGAGCGAATCCGACAGTGACCCCGGCCCACCCCAGGATATCAACGGTCCAGCTCACGCTGCTCTCGCCCTCATTACCGAGACTATCCGTGGCACGGATGTATAGCGTGTACTCACCATTGACCAATCCTTCGACGCTGTGCCCAGAAGAGCAGGATTCCCAGTCCCCGGTATCGCCCCCTGCCTCAAGGGCGCATTCGAAGGTGCATTCCGGTTTGTTTGAACACTCAAATTCGAAGTAGGCCGAACCCTGTTCGGTTTCTTGAGGTGGTGCCGCCAGAATATCGATCTCGGGAGCGGTCGTGTCGATGGTCCACTCCCAGCTTTCGGGCCCCGACTCAATTCCCTCGTCATTCGTTGCGACCACTTCGAACTGATGCGCCCCGTCCTCTAATTCCTCAAACGTGGCGGGAGACTCACACTCCTGGAATTCCTCTTCACCGATGCGGCATTGATACTCACAGCCTGCCGCCTGATCGCAGCCAAATTCGAACGTCGCCTCCGACTGTGCAGTCAATTCCTCCGGACCATCGGTAATTTCTACAAACACCACACCCAACGCATCGGGACTATCCGTATCCTCACCCACATCGCCAGCGTCTACATCTGGTGCCGGTGCCTCCGCATCCGTCATTTCCACATCGGGATCCGGTGTTCCCACATCCACATCGGGAGTTCCCGCATTCGTCAGTTCAGGATCCGAACAGCTCATCGACGCAACGAATATCACGAGCACAAATATCGAAAGAAAGCAGCGCATCATATACTCCTCGTCGGACGGAACAGAGACGTGTTGCAGATATAGCGGCAACAGATCGCCCCGACCGAAATCGGGAAACCGCGAACGCACTCAGGCTATTACACGCAACGCCAAATAACCAACAGGCGCACAAAATACCGCAGGTCAGATGAAACTCGCTGTCAGGCGGTCGGATTCACCGGCGAAAACCTCCCGCGATGAGCCCCGCTCTCAGTGCTGCCCCCGAAATACGTGATGTCTGGACTCCTTATGCGTCAGATGATTCAATAAAGCTGTCATGCTCCAAAATGATGCCGCCCAATATTCGTGACGACAGGTTTTGGGGTCACGAATCCCCTTGTGATTTAAGCGGAGTGCTCATGAATAGGTTATGGATCGCGATTCTCGTAGCAGCGCTGCTTTTGGCCGTTGCAATTCCCTCGACGGCGATTGCCGAAGACGATGAATCCGGCGCTTCCGGATTGATCGACGCGCTGGACTTGCCGCACCAGGCCCATGAGCTGCGTCGAGCCGGCGTAGAAGACGAAGAGCTCGACAAGGCGCTGCAGGTGCTGCGCGAGCGACCGGAGCCTCAGGACGACGACTCGGCGACGGGCCGCAGGGCTTCGGAGGCCACGCAGACGTTGCGCGCCGAAGCCGAGACGGCAAAAGAACACGGCCCGTTGGATAATTTCGGCGACTTTATTCGCACCGAGGTCGAATCCGGAAAGAAAGGACCGGAACTTGCGGAGTCGATTCGAGACCAGCGCGACGATCGCAGGCCCAAAGCTGCACAGCAACGAGCGGGAACCGAGGATCGCGCCCGTGGTGCTGAAGAAGCAAAAGAAGGCCGCGCACCATCCGCCAGGGAGCGTGCCGGGGACCGACGCGATGACGCCGAAAGAGGCGCCACAGAGGACCGACCGGCTGACCGACCGGCCCGACCACAACGGGGCTCTGAGCGCGACAAGGCCGGAGATTCACAACCGGATCGGCGACCCGACGACAAAGAGGCCGAAGACGAAGCCCCCGCCGGCTCAGGCTCCGACCGACCTGCCTCTCAGAGGCGAAAAAATCGATAATTCCGCTCTCGACCAATAGCAGATGGATTCTGCGCAGGAGATATTTCGATGAATAGCTCATTTATACGACGGTTTGTCATATTCGTGGCCCTGGCGATGCTGGTATTTCCCGCCTGTGATTCGGCAGAGGAAGACGGCGCAACGGAAGACGAGGAGGCCGAAGAGATTGTGGCCGAAGAAGACGAGGGCACCGCCGCGGCCGGACAAGAGTCTGAGCCCGACGAACTCGTCGTCCGAGCACGCGAGCTAGGCGCACTGGCCAACGATTTTCGTAAAGACCCGCCTCAGCTTCAGGCCTGGCTGGATGACGAGGAAATGACGGAGGAGCAATTCGAGGACTTGTTATTCGATATCTCGCAACATCCGGCAGCCAGCCAGGCATATTCGGAAGCCCGGTAATATAGCCGATGCAGCGCATCGTCGAGACCGGCGTCAACCAGTCAAAATCACTATGTCCGGCTACTAAACGGCCAGAAATCTAACTAAAACATACGTCTCGCCGGGTTCGAATTTCATTTGAATTTCTTCCCGTTTAGCCCTCGATGAGGCAGATGATATCGCTCAACAGATCGTCGTTATTTTCATCGTCGCATTCGTTGTGCTCCTCGTCGGGATCGACGACGGCCGATAATTCGAGCTCTGTATTCAGCGCTTGAGACTCCAGGTCCCAGGTGATCTCAAAGGTCTCGAATTGCCCCGGCAGAAGCCGCTCCGAGGTATGCACGCGAATATCGTCGATCACCGCGCCATCGCGCATCAGGTGAATATCGACAGCGACGCCGGGGGGCACGCCCAGGGCGCCCTCGTTGGCGACCGTTATTTCCGTCTCCAGATCGCCGGTCGCCCCACAGCCAGCCGGGGCGTTGAGCGCTGTGATTTCGCGAAGCACCAGGTCAGGTGCGTCGAAGAGCCCGTCGGGCTGAACGTTCTGACGGAAATTATTGAGGCGCTCATTCTCCCAGTTATTTTCCTGCGGCGAGGGAACTGTGCCGTCCTCCTCGATATTGGTCACGTGGTAGGCGTGCTGGTTCCAGATCCGTCGGGTGCGCACCCAGTGACCGTCTTCATCACCCCAGCTCCACAGTCCGGGTCGGTCGCCCCGATTGCCGTATGCTGAGGCCACCAGAACTTCGGCGCGGCCGTTGTTGTTGGTGTCGGCGATGATCGGCATTTCGATTCGAGTGTTGCTCTCGTGGCGTCCGTCCTCAAAGAGCACGTCACCCGTGGTGCCGTCGTAGATCCGAAAGGCCACCTCGTCGGCGTAGACCACCTCGGCGCGGTCGTCGCCGTGGAAGTCAAAGACACTCGACGCCGTCGCTCTACTTGAGCAATCCTCGATGGCGGTTTTCCACAAGATTCCGCGCTCGGCGCAGCCCGCCTCTTCCCAATCGTCGACGTCGCATTCCATCTTGGCGATATTGTAGTAGTCGGCGCCGGCCGTGCCGATCTCGACGAGGCCATCGCCGTTGAAGTCGGCCACCGTGGGTGGCCCGGACTCATTGGCCGGCTCCCCGTCGCGCATACAGTCCTCGCGCGGCAGATCGATCTCCCAGACGAGGTTGCCCTCGTGGTCGAGAATATAGACATCTCCCCGGCGCACAATCACCACGTTGGGATGGTCATCGTCGGTAAAGCTCGCCACGGCCGTATAGCCGTCACAGGGTAGCTGGCCCTGACATCCCGAGCTCGCGCCGGTGTATTCATAGGTCCACAGCACCTCGCCCTCGTGGTCATAGACCGTGTTGCCGGCGATCACCTCCAGGGTGCCGTCCAGAGTGATGTCGGCCACAACGGAGGCCGGTCCCAGAAAGGCGTTGTTGCCGATGCCGCCGTCGCCGTCGCTGGTCTCCAGTCCGTCCCACATCAGATCTCCGTTCTGCCCGTCGAGCACCACATTGCCGATGATGACCTCCGGATCGCCGTCGGCGTTGATATCGGCCACCGACACAGTGGCACCGCCCCGGGTGTGGACATTCCAGATCGGATAATCCGTGTTATGCCACATGACCTCCCACTGTGTTCCGTCGTCGGATGTCCGCTCAAAGGCGACCGTGCCCTGAGGGCTGCCACCGATATTGGTGACGCCGATGATCTCCGGGACGCCGTTGCCGTTGAGATCCGCCAGAGCCATGCCGGAGTCGTTGTTGATGGCCGGTTCACTGATGGAGGCGATGGTCTCGTAGGTGCCATCATCGCCGCACTCGCCGTCGAGGATTCGCAACGTGGACGGCACGTTGCAGCAGCCCTGATTATTTCGGTTGAATGAGGGAAAGACGATATTCGGGATGTCGTCGGTATTGGTCAGTCCGTCGCCGTTATCGTCGGTGAGGTTTGCCACCAGAGGAGTGGCCACGATATCTCCTCGGTTCGGAAATGCATCGAGGTCATCGGAGGCCCAGATACATCCCACCTCGGGTTCGAATTCGCCGGTGGGCGGAATATATTCACATACCGGGATCTCGTCGCGGGGAAGGCATTTTCCCACCGAGGGTTCGCAGAGTTCGCCGATATTGCATTCTTCGGTGCGCTCGCAGTCGTCACCGGGCGTTACACAGGCTTCGCCAAAGCACAGATCTTCTCCCTCGCAACACAGTTGGAGGTCGGCGCCACATCGCTCTCCGGCACAGGCGGCCCAACACTCTCCGTCTTCGCATTCCTCACCGGCGGCGCAGCAACTGTCGCCACATTCGAGCTCTCCCTGCTCGCATTGGTCGCTCGACCCGTTGGTATCATCCTCGTCTGCATCCTCGACGCCGGCGTCCTGTCCCGAATGCTGGTTATCCGAGGCGTCCATGCCGGCATCGCCCTCCGTCTGATTGCTCGTGCTCGATTCACTGCTGCACGCCGCGCCGAAAAATACGGTCGCCGTCAATACAATCATTGACGAAAGGGCAACGAGTCTGGCGATGGAAGGTGGCATAGGGAAGGGCTCCGACCGGGATGGCAAATTAGTTGGAGGCGGAATGGTAACACCGACGGGGTCAGCGAAGCAATTTGCCGGAACTGCTGCTCATGGGTTACCGCAATAGGATTCGCCCACCGTCGACCGTCCAATTCGTGTCACCGGCGTGTGGCTGGCTACCCCAGCCACCGCAGGTATCGGTGGTGCTCCGATTCAATTGCATGCAATTGCCGGTGCCCGATGAGACGGCGCCATAAGTGGCGTCGCGCTCGACGTCGAGGCAATCCGGGGTGGCGCTGTCGATGCAGGTGGCCGGTATGTCACCGAAACCACCGCTTTCCTCTTCGGAGAGAAAAAAGATGGCGTAGTGGTCGTTGTCGAGCCGGAATCGACTGTCGGAGTCGGTGCTATTCCACAATGTCGTCGCCGGCAGGTCGAAGGTGGCGAAATCACCGTCGTCGAGGCCGTTATGGGTCAGGGCAATCTCCGAAAAATTTATGCCGTGGGCGTCGATGGAATGACCGGGATAGTGGGGGTCATTTGTGGCGTATTCCCGACCCGGTGAAGGCATGTCCGGGCGCTGTTTTACATGGGCGATCTGGGTCCACCCACCGCCGTCGCGGTGCATATCGCAGTAGGTGATTGCCGGAGGCCCGCCATCGTCGGCTATCAGGGGATAGACGCCGTCTCTATCCTGTCCTTCGTCGAGGTGTTCGTCGCAGGATTCTGCCGCTGGAAGGGTTTCAAAGGCGCCGCGAAGAAATGATTGTTCGGCGAGTTCATAGGTGGTGATAAAATCGCCGTCATCGCCGTGATCGTCGATCCAGGAGGCCCCCTCAAAATACAAGTGATAACGCGCCATGGCATAGCTGTGTATGGCGTCGAGCTCATACTGGCTCAGGACGCGGTCAAAGATCTTCATCTCCGCCAGGTCGCCGGCAAACCCTTCGCCGTCGGGGCCAATGCCAAGGCTGAAGCCACTCTGCCACTGTAGAGATCCACTGAGGCTGCCCGCATGATCGAGCTCACCGTTGATATAGACCTCGATATCCCCTTCATCGTAGGTAAAACTCACCACATAGGGATGACCTCGGTACCACCTGTCTTTGTCGGACTTAAAACTTCCCGAGACCTCGCCGTCGACCATCGTATAAATGCCGAGCCGCCCGTCTCCATCGGCGTTGAGAGTGATATGAAGCTGCGTGGATGCCGCCGTCTCATCGCCCAGATAAAGCGTCATCGATCGATCGCTTCGGCCGTCGAACTGGCCGTCCGGAAGAAAGCTAAAGATATGGGTAAAGGCATTGCTCGGATAGGAATAATCGTCCACATAAAGCGCGGCGCTGTCACCGTCAAAGCGCACCACTGGATTGCCGCCGGGCCCATTGTCGACGAGCTGTGGCGCTGCGCCTTGTCCGGGCATGGCCCGCTGCTCCGTGTCCATATCATTCGACCAGCCTGTGACGTCGTCACCGTCCAATGACATGCCTCGATCGGCTCTGAGCCACATCTCTAAGCCGTCGAAACTGCTCGGGTAATCATCGATCGGATGGCAGCCACCGTCGACGCAGGCCGATGATACAGGGCAGTGATTGTCGCAGTCGCCGCAATGATCGGGATCTCCGGAGAGGTTGCGACAGGAGCCGCCGCAATCGCTGAGACCGTCGCCGCAGAAGAGCTGACAGGCCCCGTTTGAGCAGACCTCGCCGATATCGCACGCCGCCTCGCACCCTCCGCAGTGATTCGGGTCGACCGATGTGTCCCGGCAGATGCCGTCGCATGCCTCGAAGTCGCCGCCGCAGGACACCGCGCACGACCCATCGCTGCAGACCTGGCCTACAGCGCAGGCGCTCCCACAGTTGCCGCAATGATCGGGCGATGTACTCAAATCGAAACACCCGTTCTCACAGTGCTGTTGGCCCGGCGGGCAATAGGTGTCACAGGTGCCATCGACGCAGGTCTCACCGTCGTCGCAGCTCATCCCGCAGCTTCCACAATGTCGCTCGTCTCGCTCGGTATCGACGCAGATATCATCGCAGGACTCCAATTCGCCGGGGCAGCCCGGCGCGACATCGCCCGCTAAGCCGGCGTCCTCTCCGGCCGGCGTCTCGCCGTCGGAGCAACCGGCGAAAACCGCGATGGCAAATAGAAAGCAATACAGAGATATGGCAAGCGCCGATGTGCGGTTTGAGGGGGGCATATTTCGCCTCGATGGGAGGAAATCTGGCTGCTTGGTCGGAAAATCCCATTATCGGCAGGAGTATTCAAGCCGGTGTGGGGTTTTTCCATAAATCAGACCGAGGCATACACGCGACAAACAGACCCGCGACAAACAGACCCGCGACAAACAGACCGAGGCATATATTAAGGTCTGATATTACGGACTAATCGGAGACATAAGGCGTATCTTCATGAGAGAGCCGGACCGGTTCATCGCAGGGACGACATATTGCCGAGGGCAGACCCGAGTTGCGCCGTGTCCGACCGGCGACGGCCTTAAAGACCTCGCCACTTTTCTCCTCGTCGCAGGCCAGGCAGTCATTTAGCGAACCATCGGGTTCGTTATGTGGTGCATCCATTAGGGTCACACATATATTCAGACACTCCTCGCGAGTATGAGATGTATTCCACGACCAGATCTGAGCACATCCCTGCGAAAATCCAAGCTCTTCGATACACGATGTCTGGCTCTCTTCACCGGCGTTTATGCCCTGAAAACCACATTCCCGCACCGGCTCGGTGAGATCGTGGTTTTCTAGATAGACAGCCAGATCCTGCAACGTCGAACAGAGTCCGCATGGCTCGTAGTGAGCAAGGCGGGCGCCGGCACTTTCTAGTTCCGATAAGGACTCGAAACTTCTGAGTCGATAGGTTAATTCAGTCTCATCGACGATCTCTAAACCACATACTCCCTCCCCCTGTTCATAATCCCCCGTCTCGTACGGATTTGCGTCGGGAACCTCCAGGGCTTCCACCAACTCCCACTCATGCAGTCCCTCGACGAACGCTTCGTCATAGGTGGGAGCCGTCCACACCTCTCCGGAACATTCGCACTCCGGGCTGCACTGATCGTCGTCGAGCCCCGTGGCCGGTCCCGGAGCACCAAATAGTCCCTGGCAGACGATCGGCTCCACATCCTCTTCGCCGACATCGATGTCGACGTCAGCATCAACGTCGGCGTCAAACTCAACATCATCTTCTATAATTTCCTCTGATTGACACGCCACAGCGAGAAGGATCGCCAGCACCACCACTTCCCGTTTCCGCCACCATCGTCGTCTGATCGTCATTACAGGCCCTTATGAAAGTCAAGTCACTTATGCAACGCCGAGAGTTTTCTTATACAACCTGCCTTCGCCAGTCTCCCATCGCCGCACACTTGTGGTGAGCCCGACATCAACGAATAGGAAGCAGGTTGACGTATCGCCCCGATGCGAAGAAAAGCACTTCACCGCAGGATTGCCCGTCCCATTTCGTAAATCCCTCAGCACCTACTGGAGTACTGCCGATGTTCGACAAAGTGACGCAGTGGATCGAGGATAATCTAGACCGCACCATGAACTTCTATCCCCCTTATCTCGGAGCCGGAGTGCGGGTCCGCGAGATGAGTGACGACTTTCGTTACGTCCGCGTAGAGATGCCCCTTCGCTTCTACAACCGAAATTACGTGGGCACCCACTTTGGCGGCTCACTGTACTCGATGTGCGATCCCTTTTATATGCTGATGCTGCTGAAGAATCTGGGAAGTGATTATATCGTCTGGGACCGCGCCGCTTCCATCGAGTTCAAGAAACCGGGTGCCGGCACCGTCAGTGCCGAATTTGCACTGACTGAGGAACGCATCGAGCAGATTCGGCGGCTCGCCGACGAAAACGACAAAACCGAGCCGACGTTCCACATCGATATTCTCGATGAGGACGACGACGTCGTTGCCACCGTCGAAAAGGTCGTATATGTGCGCCTGAAGGACGCAAAATCTCAGTAAAAATCAACCGGGACACGATTTAACCCCTAAAAACCGTTACGCTTTGTGCTTTCCTTGTTCCGTATCCCCCTCCTGGGGCCCTCACACAGATGCGCCGCCGGTGTGGGCTATGGCAGCCGCACTCGAAGCTTCCGCCGCGGCGATCCGTACATTTGGCGTCGTAGCGTCAATCGCCCTTGCTGCAGTCGGCGATGACATATCGACCGCCATCCCGGGTCCCTGCCGGGTAGAAACGAGGGCTAAGTCCTTGGAGATTCAACATTCGATCCGAAATGCGCTATATTGACCCGGTGATGAAGACTCATTACCCAGACAAGTTCACTAAAGTTATCGGAAAATCGCAGTAAATAGGGAGCGCTCAATGAAACGTTTGATAATGATTTTGATGCTATTCGGATGGAGCTGCCTGGCTTTCGGTTGTGGTGGAGATAGCACTTCCACTGAAAACGAAACCAACGAAAACGATGTCGACGTCAATCAGGAAATGCCCGATGTCGGCTCCGACGCGGATGTAGGTTCGAGCGATGATACCGGCGATACCGGCCATGACGACGATACCGGCCATGACGACGATGCCGGCCATGACGACGATGCCGGCCATGACGACGATGCCGGCCATGACGACGATGCCGGCCATGACGACGATGCCGGCCATGACGACGATACCGGCCATGACGACGATGCCGGCCATGACGACGATACCGGCACTATCGACCCGGAGCCCTGCGAGGATAGCCAGTGCGGCGATGAATGCTGTCCCGACGGCGTCGACGAACAAGATTGTGACAACTACGTTTGTGACGAGGACGGAGACTGCATCGATCCCGGCGACTCCACAGGCGCCGAAGAGCAGATCTGTGATCCGGACGAAGAGTACGATCCCTGCGAGGACCTCGCCTGTGGAGATAGCTGTTCTACCTGTCCGCCCGACGACCCAACATGTGTGTCGCTGCCGGCCGAGCATTTCTGCGATGCTCAGGGAGAATGCCATACCACCGTACCGGAGTGTGAGGCCGAAAAATCCTGCGATGACGCAGAATGCGGCGACCCGTGCTGTCCCGACAGTGTCGGCGAACAAGATTGTGACAACTACATCTGCGACGAGGACGGAGACTGCGTCGATTCCGGCGACAGCACAGGAGCCGAAGAGCAGATCTGTGAGCCCGATGACGAGGACTACGATCCCTGTGAGGGACTAGATTGTGGCGATTCCTGCAACCTGTGCCCCCCGGACGACCCGACTTGTAATACCCAGCCAGTCGAACGCCACTGCGATGCCAGCGGCGAGTGTGTCGCTGGACAGGGCGCCTGCATGTAAATCACGACTAAGCGTTCATCTGGGTGACGAAGTCATGCGCCAATACGCCCCTGACCCAGGCTGAGCTTCGGGCTAGTGCTGGACTCTGGGAATACATACGCACTTCGGCGGCTCAATTTGCCGATCTCATCGTCGAGCTTC
>SKQC01000219.1 GCA_007119175.1 Myxococcales bacterium
CTTCTTATCGACGTTTTGGAGTAGCAATGACGGAATCTGTCACCATCCCCAAAAGTGGAATCGACCGCGAAGAGTTGCTGGAGACGATGCGCTCCTTTCGCGACGGCGACGCCGACTGGCGGGGCGGTCGCACCTGGAGTCTGGTCTATTATGCAGGCGAGGAGCATTACGACTTTTTAAAAGAAGCCTACACGCTCTTCTTTAGCGAAAACGCGCTCAACCCGATGGCTTTTAAGAGCCTAAAGCGCATGGAGATGGAGGTGGTGCGTATGACCGCCAATATGCTCCACGGCGACGAGCAGGTGGTGGGGACGATGACCTCCGGTGGAACGGAGTCGATCTTGATGGCCGTAAAATCAGCCCGCGAGCGAGCAAATGTGCTAAAGAGGTTGCCAATTCGCCCGGAAATCGTGGCGCCCAGGACCATTCATCCCGCCTTTGCGAAGGCCGCTCATTATTTCGGCGCGAAGATGCGATATGTCGACGTCGACGACGACTTTCGGGTCCGCGTCGACGAGCTGGAGCGCGCCGTGGGGCCGAAGACGATGCTCATTGCCGCATCGGCGCCCCAATACCCACATGGGATGATCGATCCCATCGAGGAGATCGCCGCTATCGCAAAAAAGCGGGATATCCCCTTTCACGTCGACGCCTGTTTCGGTGGTTTTATCCTCCCCTGGATTGAGAAATTGGGCTACGAGCTGCCGACCTTCGACTTTCGGATCGACGGGGTGACCTCGATGTCGGCGGATTGCCACAAATATGGATTCGCCGCCAAGGGGGCGTCCGTCGTTTTGTATCGAGATATGAGTTATCTGCGCCATCAATTTTTCGTGGAGACCGAGTTTCCCGGCGGAATCTACGCCTCGCCGTCGATGGCGGGGACGCGGCCCGGAGGTGCCATCGCCGCCGCATGGGGGGCGATGAAGTCACTCGGCGAAGAGGGCTATATGGAGCTCGCCGAGCGGGCGATGGACGCCGTAAAACGGCTAAAGACGCATGTCGAGGAGATGGAGGAGCTCGAGATCCTGGGCAGCGAGCACGCCACGGTGGTGGCCTTTCGCTCCGCCGATCCAGAGGTCGATATCTACGCCGTAGCAGATCAGATGCAGGAGCGTGGCTGGGCGCTCGATCGCCAGCAAAAGCCGGCCTGCCTTCACTGCACCGTCAACGCCCACAACGGACCGGTTATCGACGATTTCGCCGCCGACTTACAACAGAGCGTCGAGCAGGTGCGCGCCAATCCGGAGCTCGCCGGTGAGGGCGACGCCGCGATGTATGGAATGATGGCCAAAATTCCGGTGCGAACGGCCGTCAAAGTCAGCGTGCGAAAATTTATGGAGAGCCTCTACGGGCCGCAGGCCAAAGACGCCGATATCGGCAGCATCGGCGACGGTGAAGACGCGGATTGGATGCTGGCCCTCGTCGATCGCTACGGCGATCAGGCCATGGAGTTTTTCGACCGGGCCAGCGGATGGGTCGATTCCCTCAGGCGACGATGAGGCCCACGACGATCGGTACGCCCGGGTGCTCGACGATGCCCCGGCGCCTCGAGCACCGGATCGGTGTCTCTGCCTTACTCCACTGCTTCGGCGACCACGTCGACGTTCTCGCTATGCGATGTCCGACGCAATTGCTCCGCCAGGCGATCTAATTCGGCAGTTGCCTGGTCATCAAACCTCAGCGCCACCTCGCGACGGGCATCGCCCTCGTCGGAGAGCATGTCCAACATCGCGCCCCTCGCCAGTTGCAGTGCCGAGCGATGGCGACAACTCTCTTCGATCGCCTCATCGTGTTCGTCGAGTGCCTCCAGGATCTCCCTGCGGCGCTCATTGAGGTCCCGTCGATCGGAGGTCCCTTCACCCTCAGCTTCCATCGCCGCATCCACGCTCTCCAGCTCGGAGTACAACTCGGCAGTGCTCTTTGTGCGCGCCACCTGCAGGGCATCGTCGAGGCTGGTCGCTCTGTCCAGAACTTCCTCGACGAGTTCATCAAAGGCGTCAGTATCGGCGACATCTCCGCGTCGGGCGACCGTGATCGCCAGCAGCAACAAATCGTGGGTTTCCCGGCGCACCTCGTCGCTCGACAGGCGACCGAGTACGCGGCCGGTGCGGCGCGGCAGCTCCACTGCGGAGTTTGACGCCTCCAATTCGCCGATCTCCTCCGTGGAGATCATCACGGGAACGCCTTTTACCATGGGCCGGTCGTCGGCGATGCCGTATCGCTTTCTCAACGAGGATGCCGTCTCGAGGCATCGTAAACGCCTGAAATGATGGGTTTCTAATATGGGGGATCCCCCGCTCGTCGAGGAGCTCGCCAATTCGCTCGGCATCGGAATCACTGAGTCGATCGAATAGAAAATACGGCGGCCACCGATATTCGGGGTTCCAATCGACGAAATCACTCGTATCTTCGTAGGAATCCAGAAGCTCCATGAGCTCTCGATAGGTTTTTTCCGGGAGATAATCGGGCTCGGGATTTCGCTCGAACCAGACGTCGGGATAAAACGCCGATTTCGGTGAAATAATGCAAATATAACACATATCGACACCGGGGTTTTGCAGGAGGCGCCGAAATTCGTGACCACATTCAATGCACTGATGTAGGCCGGCGATCGTCGGCGCCTTGCAATCCGGGCAAGCCGAAGATTGCCGCGAGACCCAGCTCCGCCAGAAGGCCTCATCATAATCGCCGGCCACAACCCGTCTCATCTGGGCCGCCGTGGCGAAGCGTGCGCCAGCATCGGAGATCAGCGAGCGCTCAAGCAAATACCGAGCATCCTCGCCGAGGTCGTCGAATACCTGGCCGTCATTGTCGTCGTCGATTCTGGAAAAGGCTGCCGCCATCGTCCCGTCCGATCCTCGGCCTGAGCGATGCCGAAGTCGATCAACTTTGGTCGATTCGTGGCGTCGAACATCACATTGTGGGGCTTTATGTCGCGATGGATTATGCCCTGTTCATGGCAGGCCGCCAGGGCTTCCAGGATGCCAGATATGATGCCGATCGCATCCTCTTCGGAGAACACACCTCGTCGGGCGATGCGTTCGTGCAGATCGCCGCCGTCGCATAGCTCCATTACGATCGCCGGCCGGCCCTCAACCTCGGTTGTCCCGTAGATCTGGACGACGCCCCGATGGTCGACGCTCCTCATAAGAAACGCCTCCCGCTCGAATGCCTCGATCATCCCCTCGTCATCGGCCAGAAAGTCGTGAAGCACCTTGATCGCCACGTCCATCTCCGCCGCCTCATCGTAGGCGCGATAGACCTCGGCAATTCCTCCCCGACCCAGCACTTCTCTTAGGCGATAGCGCGGCAATTCGGCATTTTTGTTGTCCTGGAAGACCACATTCTGGTCGATATCATCGTTCATAGCCCCACATTATTCACAAAAGATAGCCATTAGTGCAGCCAAATCCCGGCGATCGCTTTCGTTGGGGGCCACGGGGAAGTTATACGGGAGAAATATACTCGTCTGAACTTTCCTTTATCAGCGTTGGCCTCCGCTGCGTCGAACCCACGGTGGCTTGCGCCTTATCGAACGCCGATAGCCGAGGAAGTAATTCGACTATCGACGTTCGATCGGACTGGAACGCGTTATTATTGCGTCGCATCAAGAGCGGCCGCCTCAGGGCTCGGAATCTGGAAGTTGACGCCCAGATCTTCCAGGAAGGTGACCGTATCGCCCTGTCCCCAGCGCTCAACGATGAGGCCGTCCTCAAGGCGGAAGATGTCGATATTCGCCATGGTTACCTCGTTATCAGACGCCGGAATGCCCATGAATTCCTCTTCATGAGTGCCGTATTCGATATTGCTGTGGACCACCACTTTATCGTCCTCGGCAATCATCTCCTGCACGTCATAATTTAGATCGGAAAAGGAGGTGTGGACCATGGTGAACCACTGTCGCACGCCCTCCACGCCATCTTCTTCCATCCCGAGCATCTGATCGTTGTCGGTCACATCTTCGGCGACGAATTCATCGATCCTGTCGAGCTCGCCGGCGGAGACGGTCTCCAGAAATTGTTCCACCACCTCCTTATTCGCCTCCAGGTCGGTGGCCTCCGTGGTTGTCTCCGTTGTTTCTTCGTCGTCGGGCACCATGGGTTCGTCGGTTTCCTCCATGGGCTCACAACCCAAAAATAAGATGGCGATTGCGGCGACCCATACGGCCGCCGAAAAACCTCCGCTACGACATCGCTTTCGGATAGACATGATCGTCCCCCTTTCTCAACAAAGATGGGTCCGGTGCGCAGGCGTCGCTTCTGCGGCGCGGCGACGGACTCCTGATACTTCTCAGTTGAATTTAGACGCTGTGGAAGCTGACCAAACCAATTATCCCGGATATTTTACGCAGAGTGCTAGAATTAATTGCCACCTAATTACCACCCGAGAGACGCGCAACAGCCAGTGATGGCGGGGTGGTCGTGGTTTTTAAGGCCATCGATCATGACGCGAGAAAGACCTCATCGATGACGTAGCTGGGACGTCGGCTTCGGACATGATTCACTCCGGTCAAGTTTAGACTTGCCGGTACCGAGGCAGCGCGACGCGTACGCATGTTCCCTGGCCGACTTCGCTCTGGATAGAAATATCGCCCTCGAGGCGATCCAGGATCTTTCTGGTTAAAAATAGGCCAAGACCCGTTCCCTGGCCGGCCGGTTTGGTCGAAAAAAATGGGTCGAAGATCTTGGTCAATCGATCTTCGGGGATGCCGCTGCCCGTGTCTTTGACCTCCACGATGGCGCGCTCATCGTCGCAATAGGTGCGGACACTCACGGTATTTTGCATGGCGTCGCCGGGCTCGATGGCGTCGGCGGCGTTGACCAGCAGATTCAGGACCACCTGCCCGATCCGGTTGGCGTTGGACCAGACCAGGGGCGAGGACTGAAGCGATAGCTCAAGCGTGGCCCGGTTTCGCAATTTCGGTTCGATCCAGCGCAAGGATGGTTCGATCGCGGCATTCAAATCGACGGCCGCAAGAGACGACTCCGGGGTGCGATGAAAGGTATTGAGGTCCTCGACGATCGCCTGAATCCGCTCCACGCCCCCGAGAGAGGCCTTTAGTGAAGCGAGGATATCCTCAAATTCCTCGTCATCCGGTTGTCCATCGTTGAGGCTCTCGAGCAGAAAATCGAGATTTGCATGCACGTAGGACAGCGGGTTGTTGATCTCGTGTGCCACCCCGGCGGCCATCATGCCCGTGGAGATGATTCGGTCCATGTCCATGGCCCGGGCGAGCACTTCGTTGCGCAGCGTGACATCTCGGACGATGCTCACCAGAACGGGATCTCCCTCGACATATGCCGAGAAGGTCTTTACCTCACCTTTGATCGCCTCGTTGTTGGCGCCGACGAAGGTGGCCTGACGGGTGTGGGCGCCAGATGCCGAGTCATTGGCGTCGAGCTTTAGCGGGCTCGGGTCCGGACAGATGGCCTCCAGTGGCATTTCGACCAGCTTCTGTCCGTCATCGATGCCCAATAATTCCACCATGGCGTCGTTGACGTAGTGAATCCGCTCCTCATCGTAGATCACTACTCCGTCTGGAGAGCGCTCCACGAGTTGTCGAAAGCTGAGCTCTGAGCGCTGTGCCGCGTCGAAGCTACGCACAAGGCGTTCGTGCTGCATGGCGTATTCGCGGAGCAGATGATCCGATGAAAAGGCTGCCTTCGCGGCGCGTCGAATCCGGGCTCCGATGCTCGCAGACGGCGGATAGTGGATGGTGTAGACGCCGCGGCGCTCCTCCTGCTGTAGCTGTACGCTGGCCGGCTCCAGTCCCAGCAGGACTGGTCCCTGGCGGTCAAAGGCGGCGCTGATGCGAAAGAACTGAGGGCAATCGGGCAGATGGTCGGGGATGCGCAGCACCACGCGGAGGGTCCGCGGGCCTGTCTCTACGTACTCATCGAGGTCCACACAGGGGAACATGGTGGGCCCGAACCAGTGTTTCGACAGGTTGTAATACCACCGGGGGCCGGCGACCAGTCCGCCGACGCGTAAAAAGGGCGAAAAGGCGATGATCTGGGGCAGGAATTTGCCGATCTCATCGATTGCGCGCGGCCCCGTTTGGTCTTCGAGGCGTTGGCAATACTCGACGAATTCCTCCCAGCGGACTTTCTGATACCAGGAGTTGCGAATTTCCTCATGGGTAAAAGACAGGCCCTCGGTGAGCGCATCTTTGTCGACGTCGTATTCATCGACGACGCAGCGCAATGGGTCGAAGGCGCGACTCAGAACATAGTCTTTCATAGGTGTCTCGAAAGCCAGAATTCCCGACAATTCGACATTTCTCGAGCAGGTCTAGACCTCCACAACATCTCCGATGATCCCGCCGACGTACAGTCTAAACCTCATGGGGGTCATACGCAGACGGCTTGTCCGCGCTGTTTCAGCGGTTGAGAGGCGTCGATTCAGTCTTGCGCTACAGGAAGAACTCCCGAAGTGAAAAGTGGCGAGGTGGTGGGCAAGGAGTTCGAACTCTGTCAGGACGGCAAAGACCGCGGCTGCGTCGATCGGTCAATTCGAGAACTGCTTGAAGGAGGCTGTCGTATCGGACTCGACGATGGCGACGTCATATCCCTCGTCGCTGATCCTGGCTACGATCTCAGAGGAAGCCAGGGCTTTATCGTCAAAGGTCATCACCCCTTTGGAGTCCTTGTAGGACACCGAAACATGGTGCATGCCCTTCAGATCTTGTAGTGCACGCTCGATATTGGCCACGCATCCGCCGCAGGTCATGCCTTCGATCTCGAGGGTGATTGAGGCCAGATCCTGATCTGCATCTTCCACGGTGGCCAGCTCGGCTGCCGAGGCACTCGCCGAAGAAGAGGAGGACATCATGAGGGTGGGCGCGGACAGGATCAGCGCCACCAGGGCGAGGTGGACGACAAAAAAGATGCGCATCTGACGGCTTCGTCCACCGGATGAGCGCTGGCATTCGTCGGTAGCGTCATCGCCGTCGCAAGAGCGGGGCGCGCGCAGAAATCCCTCCCAGAAGCTATAGACGATCAAGGCTCCCGTCAGGGCGTAGAAAAAGGCACTCCACTGTTCGAGGGTCTGGCTCAAGCCCGTCGCCGTCACTCCCGCCACGGCCAGTGTCAGCGGAACCCAGCAACATGCCGTCGCCAGCGAGGCGCCGGCCACAGTGGAGAGTTGACCAATAATTGCTCTTGGATTCACGGCGTTCTCTTTTCGTTCTGACCAGCGACTTTTGACACCGTACCGGGCGGTTTCGATCAGCAACTACAACTCTGGCATTCTGCAACGCTCGTCGTATTGCACGTAGAGGCCAATTTTTCTCGCAGTGCTTTGCGCGCTCGATACAGGCGCACCGAGGCGTTATTGGCAGTGATCGATGCTCGGTCGGCGTAGTCCTTTACGCTCATTCCCTGCACATCGACCAGCGTAAGGGCCTGGCGGTAGGCATCGGAGAGTTCCTCGAGCAGCGCCAGGCTGCAGTCACAGCTGTCCTGGATCTTTTCGGCAGCCAACTCGTCGGGTTCGATGCTTGCGTGAATCAGGGGCTGGCGAGCGCGACGCCGCCGCTCGTCGAGGGCGTGGCGATGGGCCAGCCGCCAGAACCAACCCTCGGCAGCCCCGAGATCATCAATCGTGTCGCAGCGAACTGCGGCGCGCAACAGGGCCTCACCGAAGAGGTCCTGGGCGTCTTCCTCGCTCCACCCCTGGGTGCGAAGATTGGCGACGACACGAGCACGCATGGCTTCCCAGCGACGCAATAGATTATCTAACTTCTCCGCCGGTACTGCCATGCCAACGCCTCGGAACTACCACGTTTGATTCCCGACCAGGGGCGTGTCTGAAAACCCCTTTGGTCGCAGTTGGCGGCTGATTTTCACGCCATTTCCGTCGAAAATACTCGATATAGCGCTGCTAAACCTGCGTTTTTCGATCAAAAATGGCACCAAAATC
>SKQC01000153.1 GCA_007119175.1 Myxococcales bacterium
CCATCAGGGCGATGGAGGCGGAAAACCACTTCCAGCGCGCCTCGGCGAGGGCGGCCCGAAATTCGTCGATATCGGCGAGGTGGCCGACCAGCATGTACAAAATCAGCGCCGTCAGGGCGACCATCGGGAGGAATTTCCAGCTCAGATAGTCGCTGATGGCCGGGCGGGAGGGGGCCGTGCTGGTCACTGATCAATCCCCACACCGATGGCGTGATCGACGCCGTCGTCGTCCTGGCGCCAGACGCTGTCATCTTCGATCTCGAGACTCTCCGAGGGATGTTCGTAGCTATCGGCGGCGCCGCCGGCCTGTAAAAAGAATCCGGCCGTCATGGCGTTGGCCTGTGGGGAGTCGGTGTCGGCGTTGAAGGTGGCGAGCCCGAATCCGCCGCCGATGACCTCGTGGGTATTGGGACCGCCGTCGAAGAGGGCAAAGCCCATGCCGCCGTCGTAGGCGAGGCCGCCACCGAGGATATTATAGTCGATGGAATTTTCGCCGCCCTCGACGATGAGGGCGCCCCAGCCGAGGTCGTCGCCGCTGCCCTGGCCGCGCTCGGGGGGCAGGGCGACCTGGCTGAATTCGTCGTCGCCGCCGGTATCGAGCAACAGGCCGGCGCCGGCGTCGCGGCCGGTCCCGTGGGAGTTATTTCGGGCCTCATAGATATCGTCACCGTCGGCGTCGGCGAGGGCGCCAATGCCTCGGGACTCTCCGAATCCCTGAGCGTAGGAGCCGGCCTCGTAGCTGTCGGACCCGCTGTGGTCGCGCAAAATACCGATGCCGGCGACGGCGTCCATCGACGGGGCAGTGGCGCCCTGAGCGAAGCTTGCATTGGCGGCCCCGGAGTCCGTCGTCGAGTGGTAGATGACGTCTTCGTCGTCCTCGGTGCCCGTCACGGCGGTGTAGATGTCGTCGCCCTGGCGATCGTAGAGGATGCCGAGGCCGAAGGCGGTGCCGAAGCCCTGGCCGGCGTGCCACAGCCGGTAGCTATTGTCGCCGCCGGCGCTGTACAGCATGCCGACGCCGCGGAAGCCGGCTCCCTGGGCGAACGCCTCGGCATCAAAGCTCGACGTCTCTTCGCCGAGATCGAAGAGGGCGCCAACGCCCAGGATCGCAGCGCCCTGACCGAGCCGGAGGGTCTCATATGTATTGGCGCCGCCGAGGTCGAAGAGCATGCCAATGCCGAGTCGTCCGGCGCCCTGACGGGCTGTCTCGGAGAGTGATACGGCGCCGTTTGAGTCGTCTGAGTCGCCGGGGATTTTACGGCCCGCGTCGTCGGATACCAGCAAGCGGTCGCCGTCGAGGGCATCGCCGGTTTTGGGATAGCTATACGTGTCGTCGCCGTCGAGATCGACGAGGATGGAGATTCCATTATCCACCGATTGATTGGCGGCCACGGGAATTCGGTACTCGTTATCACCGCCGATATCGAGGATGAGCGCCGTCGGTCCGTCGAGATCGTCATCTTCGTCGGCGTCGTAGACATTGTTGGTGCCATCGGCGATGACGATGGCTCCGGCGGGAGTGTCAATAATGGCGAAGAACTCGTCATCGTCAAAAGCCTCGAGGTCGAGCTCGGCGTCGGCGATCGCGCCGTCGATTTCGGCGGCCAATTTCACCGAAATCTGCGCCAACTCATCGACGGGAAATTCCTCGGCAGCCTCCGCCAGGTCGGGGTCGTCGAGGTCGAGGGCGTCCTGATTGTCTGCGTGGGGCAAAAATAGCCGATGCGTTTCGTCGAAGAGAGTTTGCAGCGTCGTGTCGTCAAGTCCGGCGGCGTCGAAGGCGTCGAGGCGCGCCTGATAGGCGTCGTCGATGGCGACCACGATCTGGGAGGCCAGCTCCTGAATTGGCGACGGGATATCCTCGAGGACCTCGTCGAATTCAGATGGGTCCGCGTTGCCTCCGGCGGTCTCTGAGAATGCGGCGATGGCATCGGCCAGATCGATGGGAGTATCAGCGCTGGTATCCGTGTCCAATCCGGTGATTCCCAGAAGCGACGGGGCGTGGGCGAAGCGTTCAATGGCCCCGTCGGCGTCGTCGAGGGCCTCCAGATAGGTCCGCAGAGTGCCCATTGCCGCCGCCGGATGGGAGACGACGGGGGCGAAGCTTTCGTCGTGAAAATGGGCGGCACCAAAGTCGCCGAAGGCGTCGACGGCCGATGCCGGGATCTCCAGATCGCAGACCGTGATGCCCGCCTCGTCGAGGGCGTCGTTCCAGGCGTCGTCGAGGGCCGGCGACAGCACGGGATCGGCGGCGCAGCGGCATTGGGCGGGAAAGCAGATCGATGCTCCGTCGGGGCCGATGCCGCAGGTTGCTCCGTCGGGACAATCGGCGTCGTCGTCACAGTCGTGGGAGCAAAATCCGGGCAGCCCGCCGGTCTCCACGCAGTGTTTTTCTATACCGCAGGAGCCGAAGACGCCGTCGCCGCAGGGCTCGCCGATAGGGGCATTTTCTTCGGCGATGACGCCGCAGCTCTTCGAGCCGCCGAGTTCTGGCTTCAGGCATAGATCGCCGTGAATGGTGGACGTACAACCTCGGTCGCCATGGCAGTCGTTATCGTCAGTGCAGATGGTGGCGCAGATGCCGTCGGTATCACTTCGCTGCGAGGTGCAGCGGGTGACCACGTTGTCGCAGTCCACCGCCCAGGAATCGCCGCTGCAGCTTCGGTCCAGATCGACACAACGCCTGGAGACCGGCTCGCAGAGCTGGTTGTCGTCGCAGCCCTCGACGAGGCAATCTTCGGGATGAGGTGTGCATTCGCCGGTGGTGGGATCGCAGACGCCATCGGGAAAGCAATCGGCGTCGTAGCACTCCTCGCATTGCTGGGCTGCAGGGACACATAAGTTGGTGGTTAGCCCCAGAAAGGCGGTGCAGTCGTAGCCGTCGGGGCAACTCTGATCGCCTGTGCAATCCTGCCAGCAGTGGGCGCCGTCGCCAATGCCGATCGCCAGGCATAGATCGGTCTGGCCGTCGCATTCGGCGTTGGTCTCACAGGTGTCGTCGCAGGCCCCGGCGATGGCCTCCACACAATCGCCGGTAAATTCGTCGCAGTTGTGGCCGGCCGGGCAATCGGCGTCGTGGCAGCGGTCGACGCAGGTTCCAGTCAGCGGAAAGCAGACTCCTTCCTCGGCGCCCTCCTCAAGGGGCACGCAGAAAAAATCGGTGGGGCATTCCAGGCCGGCTTCCTCGGCGGGAAGCGTGGGATCGCAGGTGATGGTGCACATCGTCTCGCCGTCGGGAGCGCCCGTGCCGAGGCAGCGGTTTTCGCCGGGATCGCCACATTGACTGTCGAATTGACAGCCCGTCTCGCAGATGCGCGGCTGCATCTCGCAGGCACCGGAGGCGGGATCGCAATATTCGCCGGCCGGGCATTCCACGTCCTGGCAGTGGTCGGCGCAGGTCAAGATTGTGGGGACGCATTGCGGCGTTTCGTCCTCGCCGACCGGGGCGCATACGGCGTCTTCATTACAGTCGTCGCCGTCGATTTCGCAGGGCGCACCGCAATAGGAGATGCCATCGATCATTTCGATGCAGTGGGCGCCGTCGTCGATGCAGTCTTCATGCACGCTGCAGGGCTCGCAATATTCAGCCTCAGCAGGCGGCGTCGGGGCGTCGGTGGCGATGTCGTCTGCGTCGTGCAGGTCGGCGTCGGGCAGTGGGCCGTCGGCATCGATGCCGGCGTCGCCACCCTCGGCCGGCTCGCCCGAACAGGCGATGACGGCCGCCAGAAGGGCCAGTGACATAATGGCGAGAAGGCGCGGGTAAAATTCGGTGTGCATGGCGTTGTCCAGACAAGACGGCGAAGAGTTGCGCCGCGATCGATGGTCGGCGGTGAGGCCATTGTGGGACAGCCACAGATTGGGAGCAAGGTGCGGCGGCGGAGGTAGGAAAATTTTTGCTCTCCTCAAAAAGGCGGTGCATAGTAGAGGTCGCACGCCGCGATTCAGCCCGCCAATGCCGAGTCCAAATATGATGCGACCCTGTATGCCCTGGGCGATCTTGCTGGTGGGGATTGGTGTATGGATAAATTCGGGTTGTGTCGCCGGCGTGCATCACCACCGCATCGACGCCACTGTCGAGGAAGCCGGTGATACCGTCGATATTGAGGGGAGCGTCAATAGCGTCGATTTCGGGATCGTCGCCGACTTTCGCTATGCCCGCCTGGCCATGCCCTTTGAGGGGCATCGCCGCCAGATCGAGGTCGACGTCCGCGACGGCGGTGCATTTTCCATCGATAAGGTCGTCGAGCTTCGAGCATTGCGCCTCGACGTTCCGCTGTGGAGCGCCATCGACCTGGCGGACGAACCGTCGGGGAGCTGGTATCCGGGGCGAATGAGTCAGCGCCATAGCGTGGAATTATGGGCGTCGGGCTCGGTGGGGGTGACCCCGATTCATCCGAAGACGGCCACGGTGGGGGCGGTGTATTATCGCTACGGGGCGGTGGCAGTTCGGGTCTACGGGGGACTGTCGTCGAATCCCTATTCGGGGCTCGATCGAAGTATCGAAAACGGCGGCGAGGTCAATCGCCGCCGGGAGAGCAGTGTGACGGGCCTGGTGGGCGGCATCGAGGTGACACTGGCCGCCGGGGAGTATGCATTGGAGCTGGTGCGTTTTATCATCGATCGCGATCGGGAGGGCCGCTCCACATCGGATCGGTGGAATCGCCGATCGAGCACTTTTTGATCATTCTTTGGTGGGTAAGATCTCGTGGACCTGCTCCGGGGGGCGGCCGATGACGGCGCCGTTCTCCGTCAATACGATGGGGCGCTGGATCAACAGGGGGTTGTCGGCCATCAACTCCAGCCAGTCGCGATCGGAGAGGGCACCGGCGTCGACGTCGAGCTCGTGGTACAGATTTTCGCTTTTCCGCACCAGATCATAGGGACGGATCTTCAGAAGCTCCACGACCTCGGCAAGGGTGTCGGCGTCGGGCGGGTCCTCAAGGTAGTCGCGCATGGTGATGGAGGCCTTTTGGTTGCGCAAGATGGCCAGGGTTTTTCGCGACTTCGAACAGCGCGGATAATGCCAGATGGTGGCTTCGATGCTCATGGGGGCGATCTCCTCTTAAATATAGAAGGTACCTCGTAGGACACCACATTGTCGGCGGATAAGCAAATTTTGCGCCAGCCGCCCTTGACGGGGGAGGGGGTGTGCATAATTTTGGCATTGGACTGGCGTAAATTTAGCGAGTCCAGTAGCCCCGTCATCAACGAGTATAGTGGATTGCCGGCAGAACGACGAGATTTCTCTGCGTTTTGTTTTAGTAGCGACGAGAACGATGGAGTAGTGGCATGCGAATTGAGAAGTTTACGATCAAAAGTCGAGAGGCCCTGGCCGACGCTCAGGACCAGGCGGTGGAAAGTGGCCATCCGGAGGTCAAGCCGGTTCATCTTCTGGGGGCGTTGCTCGAGCAGGACGAGGGAATCGTCGTGCCGATCATCAACAAACTCGGCGTGGGCACCGACCGGCTGCGACAGGCGGTGCAGGATACTCTGGGCCGATTGCCCAGGGTCGAGGGCGTGGAGGCCTCGGTCTCCAGTGCCTTCGCCCAGCTTTTGCGGGACGCCCAAAAAGAAGCCGACGAATTGAGCGACGAATATGTCTCCACCGAGCATTTACTGCTGGCTCTGACCAGAGGCGACGGCGATAGCGCCGATATTTTGAGTGACCACGGCGTCGACCGCAAGGGCATTAAAGAGGCGATGGACGACGTGCGCGGAAGCCAACGGGTCACCGATATCAATCCCGAAAATAAATATCAATCCCTTGAAAAATACACCATCGATCTGACGCAGATGGCCCGGCAGGGCAAGTTAGATCCGGTGATCGGCCGCGACGAAGAGATCCGCCGCGCATTGCAGGTGTTGAGCCGACGGACCAAGAATAATCCGGTGCTCATCGGCGAGCCGGGCGTTGGCAAAACGGCCATCGTCGAGGGAATCGCTCAGCGCATCGCCTCCGGTGATGTGCCCGATAGCCTGATGGAAAAAAAGGTGGTCTCTCTCGATCTGGGATCGCTGATCGCCGGGTCGAAATTTCGCGGCGAATTCGAAGATCGACTAAAGGCGGTCCTCAAAGAGATCAAAGATGCCGAGGGCCAGATCATCTTATTCATCGACGAGATGCATACCCTGGTGGGCGCCGGGGCCTCGGAAGGATCGATGGACGCCTCCAATATGCTCAAGCCGGCCCTGGCCCGCGGTGAATTGCGGTGTATCGGCGCCACCACCCTAAACGAGTACCGAAAACACGTCGAAAAAGATGCCGCTTTAGAAAGGCGCTTTCAGCCCATCAAGGTCCACGAGCCGACCGTCGAAGATACGGTCACCATCTTACGGGGACTAAAGGAGCGCTATGAGGTCCACCACGGCATCCGAATCTCTGATGCGGCGCTGGTGGCGGCCGCCAATTTGAGCAATCGCTATGTGGCGGACAGATTTCTTCCGGACAAGGCCATCGATCTTATCGACGAGGCGGCGGCCGGGGTCAAAATGGAGCTCGAGAGTTTGCCCCAGGAGATCGACCGCATCGAGCGCAAGATCACGTCCCTAGAAATCGAGCGGCAGGCCCTGAAAAAGGAATCGGATCAGATAAGCGAGCAGCGCCTGCAGGAGGTCGACGAAGAGATCGCCGATCTGCGCGAGGAGGCCAGCGGCATGAAGGCAAGCTGGCAGCGCGAAAAGGACGTCATCCAAAAGCAGCGCGAGCTCAAGCAGCGCATCGAGGATCTGCGGCTGAAATACGAGCAAGCCGAGCGGAAGGGAAAGCTCGATGAGGCCGCCGAGATCCGATTCGGGATCTTGCCGGAGGCCGAAAAGAATCTGGTGTCGATTCAGGAGGAATTGGAGAAGCTGCAACAGCACGGAAGCTTTCTTCGCGAGGAGGTCAACGACGAGGATATCGCCGCCATTATCGCCCGGTGGACCGGCATTCCCGTGCAGAAAATGCTGGAGAGCGAACAGCAAAAACTATTGGAAATGGAAGAGCGCATCCACCAGCGAGTCGTCGGCCAGGACGAGGCGGTTCAGGCCGTCAGCGACGCCGTTCGCCGCGCCCGCAGTGGTCTGCAGGACCCGAATCGACCGATCGGATCGTTTATCTTCCTCGGCCCCACCGGGGTGGGAAAGACGGAGCTGGCCCGGTCTCTGGCGGCGTTTTTATTTGACGATGAGCAAAATATGGTCCGCCTCGATATGTCGGAGTTTATGGAGCGCCACGCCGTGGCCCGGCTTATCGGTGCTCCTCCCGGCTACGTCGGCTATGACGAGGGCGGATATCTGACCGAACACGTCCGCCGCCAGCCCTATACGGTGGTGCTCTTCGACGAGATCGAAAAGGCCCACGGCGATGTCTTCAATATCCTGCTTCAGATCCTCGACGAGGGCCGGCTGACCGACGGCAAAGGTCGCACCGTCGACTTTACCAATACGGTCATCATCATGACCTCCAATGTGGGCAGCGAATATATCCAGCAATTCGGCCAGAGCGACCCCGACAAGGCCGACGAGATGGTTCATGAGACGCTGCGCTCGACATTTAAGCCCGAGTTTTTGAATCGGATCGACGATATCATCTTGTTCCAGTCGCTGACCCGCGAGGAAATGGACGCCATCGTCGACATCCAGCTTCGGCAATTGCACGAGCTGCTCGACGAGCGCGGATTCGGCATCGAACTCGACGACGAGGCCAAGACGTTCCTCGGCGATCGCGGCTTCGACCCGGTCTACGGTGCAAGGCCTCTGCAGCGGGTGATCCAAAAAGAGGTCCAGAATGAGCTCGCCAAGGCCCTGCTGGCCGGTGAATTTACGCCCGGCTGCACCATCGAGGTCAGCGTCGACGGCGATCGGTTGTCGTTTCGCGAGGTCTAGTGGTCGGAATAATCAGGGA
>SKQC01000112.1 GCA_007119175.1 Myxococcales bacterium
AGCGGCTCCAACCCGTTTAGTTGGCCGCCCAGGGATCGATGTTGCGGTACCCCGTCGACGGTCGCCTCGTAGATGGCAACACCCGTATAAGCCAGCACTCGCGATGCCTTCGGCGGCGACAACGCTTCGGCCTCGATGAGCAACAGAATTTCGTCCATCCACAACTGGGCCTCGCTTCCATCGATATCGGCGACGTCTGGAGGATCTGTGGTGTGGGAGTCGCCCGAGCTACAGCCAGCGCTCAAGATAATGGTCGCGCACAATAAATAGATCGGCGTTTGAATCCTCATTTTCTCCCCCCCGGGGGCGTTATTCAGTGAGTCCTATTTGCCAATGATTCGATCCGCTCATTATAACCGCATGGCACAGCACTAAACGTAGTCCACCTGACCCCCGCGGCAAATTGAAACCCACTGGACTCCTGAGCCATCGTTCTTATTCATCATCCCCCCACAAACGGAGTTTCCACAGATGAAGACCCGACATGTTGATGTAGCAATCGTAGGTGCCGGCACGGCCGGCCTTAACGCCCGGCGAGAGTGCGAAAAAGCCGGCGTTGACTGGGTGATCATCGAATCCGGTCCCTACGGAACGACCTGCGCCCGCGTCGGCTGCATGCCCTCAAAGCTGCTGATCGCCGCCGCCGAGAGCGCCCACGAAGTCGCGCGAAGCGCAGAGTTCGGCATTGACGTCGAGGGCTTTAAGGTCGACGGACCGGCCGTGCTCGATCGGGTGCGCCGAGAGCGAGATCGCTTTGTCGGCTTCGTTGTCGAGTCTACGGAGGCCATTCCGGAAGAGCACCGAATTCGCGGACATGCCCGCTTCGCCGGGCCCAACACACTTCTCGTCGATGACCATACCCGGGTCGAAGCGGGCAGTATCGTGATCGCCACCGGTTCCACCCCCTGGATTCCGCCTCAATTACGAGAGGTCGCCGACGATGTGATGGTCTCCGACGATGTCTTCGAGATGGAGGATATCCCCGAATCACTCGCCGTCGTCGGTACCGGTGTCATCGGACTCGAACTCGGCCAGGCCATCGGCCGGCTGGGATGTGAGGTGGAGTTTTTTAACCCCTATGATGAGCTCGGACCGTTTTCCGATCCGGAGTTGATCAAAAAGACCCATCAATCATTTGGAAAGCGGCTGACCTTGCATCTAAAAACGGAGATCACCGAGGTCAAAAAGGACGGTGATCGGTTTTGCCTGAAGTGGGTCGATATCAACGGAGACGAACAAGAAAAGACCTTTGAGAAGGTCCTCGCTGCCGCCGGGCGCCGCGCCAATTTCACGGGGATGGAGATGCACGAAGCGGGCTGCGCTCTCGACCAGGAGGGCCTGCCGGTCACTCATCCCAGAACCCTTCAGGCCGGCGAGACGCCGATCTTCGTCGCCGGCGATGCCAGCGGCCACCGCCCGCTTTTGCACGAGGCATCCGACGAGGGAAGCATCGCCGGGGCCAACGCCGCCAGCTATCCCCACGTCGAGGCACGGGTGCGAAAGCCCCACATGGTGATCGCCTTTACGGATCCCCAGATGGCGATCGTCGGTCAGCGCTTCTCAGAGCTCGATCCGGAGAATACAGAGATCGGCAGTGTCTCCTACGACAACCAGGGAAGGGCGCGCGTGATGGCCGTCAATGACGGGCTCGTCCGCCTCTACGCCGACTGCGATACCTGCCAGCTCATCGGTGCTGAGATGTTTGGCCCCAGAGTGGAACACACAGCTCATTTATTGGCCTGGGCTATCGCAAATGATGAAAAGGTCCCGGACCTGGTCAGCCGCCCCTTTTATCATCCCGTTATCGAGGAGGGCATTCGCACCGCCCTGCGCGAGCTTGCCAGGAAACTCCATGTCACGGGCCGGTGCTCCCCGGAGAGTTTTGGTGAAAGCCCGGGGGCCTAATGGACCTACTTGATCCTCATATCGACTCGAAGACCGCGTCGATCTGTTCGAATCCTACCTGCAATAAAAAATTGGAGTTGCGACCGTAACTCTTGGCGCCGAGGACATAAAAATTGGGTTCGGGATTCGTGAGAAGGTCGGCGCCGGCCGCCGGTTGATCGAGGCAGTCGGCGCTCGAGGCGTTCAGTAGGCTGGCCGCCAGATTCATGGGGCCGCCAGTGGCGTAGCAGAGGTGGACCTGCAACTCCCGGGTCAGCGACGTGTCCGGGCGGTATCCCACGTTGGCCACGAGCTGATCGACGCGTATTGTGCGGCGGCTATTCGGCTGTTGTACGAGCACGTCGAGGCCTTCGTCGGCCTCGGTGATGCGGGTGACCATGGCGGCGGGAATCGGCTCGATACAATCCACCTCGCCACGGGCGGCGCGGTTGCCGAATCGGTCCAAGCGTGCGCGCTCGGGAAGCGGGTCATCGTCAATCTCTTCGCGCGGCGGTCCGTCGCTTCGAAACGCCCACAAGATCACCGTTTTCGGCGCCTCCTTATGCAAGTTAGTCAGGAGGTCCAACGTACTCAGCGCTGAGTGGCCGTGGCCGACGACGAGAACTCTTCGACCCTCCAGCCATTTTCGATGCCTGCCGTGGACGTCCGGAATCGTGCGCAATATCCGGTCCTCCAATTCTTCTTCGCCCAGCGCCGGTAATCCGCCCGGGCCGAGCTGGTTTGGGTTTGAGAGCACCCCGGAGGCGTCGAAGACGATGTCCGCCTTGTCGTATCGCACCCCATCGGGGCCGGAGACATGCAATACGAATGGCTCGTCGGCCCGCGCTTTATCGCCTGGAAGATGGCCCTTTAAAAGGCCGCGCTTTGAGACGCCGAGTACCTCAGTCTGGATATGGAAATCGACGCTGTCAGCGATGCTCAACGCCAGCGGTTCCAGGTGGTTTTGCAGATATTGGCGACACGTCGGATATTCGTCGCCCGGCGGCAAGGTCAGGTTTTCGGAGCGCAGCCGCTTCTCACTCCAGGAGCTTCGATTGAGTGACCACGGCGAAAAGAGGCGAATATGGCTCCACCGCCGCATCGCTCCACCGACGCGAGTGGCGTCGTAGACCGAGACGTCGCAGCCCTCGTCGACACCGCGCGCGGCGGCCTCCACGCCGACCGGGCCCGCTCCTATAATCGCCAGTTTTTTAGACATCTTTTGCTGCTACTCCACCAGAGTCCGCACCGCTTCTTCAACGGCCTCGGAGGTGATGCCCAGATTTTCGTAGATCTCTTCGTAGGGCGCAGAGGCACCAAAGCGCTCCAGCCCCACGGCGATTCCCCGGTCGCCGACCCATCGCTGCCAGCCGAATTTCGCGCCGGCCTCAACGGAGACCCGGGCCGTCACCTCCGGGGGCAACACGCTGTCGCGATACGATTGTTCCTGCCCCTCAAAGGCACTCCAGCAGGGCATACTCACCAGGCGCACCGAAAGGCCGTCTGCCGTGAGCCGATCCCAGGCCTCGACGGCCAGTGAAACCTCGCTTCCCGTGGCGATGATGATCGCCTCCGGAAGCTCGCCGCCCGTGCTGGAGTCGGCCATTACATAGGCGCCCTGTCTGGGCTCGCCGAATCCGCCCATTCCACGGCGATTGAGGACAGGCACCGACTGCCGTGTCAGGACCAGACCGGAGGGGCCCTCGTCGCGCTCGATGGCCATCTTCCAGCATTCGCGAACCTCGTTGGCGTCGGCCGGGCGCAGTACGTGATAATTTGGCATCGCCCGAAGCGACATCAAATGCTCCACCGGCTGATGCGTCGGGCCGTCTTCGCCGAGCCCGATGGAGTCGTGGGTAAAGACCATTAAGGAGGGTTGCCCCATCAGCGCCGCCAGGCGAAGCGAGGGGCGCATATAATCGGAGAAGACCAAGAATGTGGCGCCAAATCCGCGCACGCCGCCGTGCAGGCACATCCCGTTGACCATGGCCGCCATGGCGTGTTCTCGGATTCCAAAGTGGATATTCTGTCCGGCGTATTCGCCGCGAGCGATGACGCCGTATTTCGGATGAAGCGTCTTATTGGAACCGGCCAGATCTGCGGAGCCGCCGATGAGTTCGGGCAGCTCCTCGTAGAGTTTTTCAATGACCGCGCCCCCCGCTTTTCGAGTGGCCATACCCTTTTCAGAAGGCTCGAATCCGGGAAGTTGTAAATCCCAACCCGATGGAAGCCGACCCTCGATGCGGCGCTCCAGCTCGGCGGCGGCATCACTATCGGTATCCGCAAAATCGGCGAGGCGTTGTTTCCAGTCCGCCTCTAGTTCCTCGCCTCGGCTCCGGGCATTCTCCGTCATATGCTCGCGCACCTTTTTGGGAACCACGAATGACTCGCTATGAGGCCAATTTAGTTTTTCTTTTGTTTTCTCAATCTCTTCACCGCCCAGCGGTGCGCCATGGGCGCCGGAGGTATCGGCTTTATTCGGTGAGCCGTAGCCGATGATCGTCTGCACCGAGATCAACGTGGGCTTTGCCGTCTGTTCTTTTCCGGCTTTTATGGCGGCGTCGATTCCCTCCACGTCGTTGCCGTCCTCGACGCTGAGCACCTGCCAGCCGTAGGACTCAAAGCGCTTTTGCACGTCTTCCGAAAAGGAGATATCCGTGCGCCCGTCGATGGTGATCTCGTTGTCGTCATAGACGAAGACCAGCTTGCCCAGGCCCAGATGGCCGGCCAGAGAGGCCGCTTCGTGGGAGATCCCCTCCATCAGGTCCCCGTCGGAGCAGATTCCGTAGGTAAAGTGGTCGACCACACCACCGAATTTTTCGTTGAAATGGGCCTCGGCAAGGGCCATTCCCACGGCGTTGGCAAATCCCTGTCCCAGCGGTCCTGTGGTGGTTTCTACGCCCGGCGTCAGCTCCGCTTCCGGATGTCCCGGTGTCAGGCTTCCCCACTGGCGAAAATTGATGATCTCCTCCAGGGTCATCGCCTCGTAACCGGTCAGATGCAGCATGCTGTACAGCAGCATCGAGGCGTGCCCGTTGGAGAGCACGAATCGATCTCGGTCGAACCAATCCGGGTTTTTGGGATTATGCCGAAGATGGCGTTGCCAGATGACATACGCCGCCGGCGCCAGCCCCATCGGCGCGCCGGGATGACCGCTATTGGCCTTCTGGACGGCCTCCATCGACAGAGTGCGAATGGTATTGATGCTCAGATCGACAATTGAATCACTCATCTTTGGACTCGACGCAGAGTTGAGAAATTGTGGGGAAATTACCTGATCATAATTTTCGCCGACCGGAGCTGTCGGTGTCAACGATTCACGGCTTTTCGTCGCGCAAAAAGACGAATTCGTCCTCCGTGGAGCGCTCGTCGCTAAAATAATAATTTCGCTCGTTAAACGCCTTTAATTGCTCGGGGTCGGTGACCCTATTTCGCACCATAAAATCGCTCATCGTCCCCCGCAGCCGTTTTAGATAAAAGGAGATGGTGCGATACGTATCACCGCGCAGGTCCTTGAATTTAACGTTTAAGATCCGCCCGTTTAACTCCCGCTTTTTGACGGCCCGGAAATACTCGTTCGACGCTAGATTCAACAATATGTCGTCGCCCTGATTATCGAGGGCGGCATTGACGGCCTCCGTGATCTTCGAGCCCCAGAATTCATAGAGGTTTTGGCCGCGCTCGGTCTCAAGCTTCGTCCCCATCTCCAGTCGGTAGGGTTGCATCAAATCCAGCGGCCGGAGAAGTCCGTACAACCCCGACAAAATGCACACGTGATCCTGGAGAAATTCAAAATCCTCCTCGTCGTATTCGTCGACCCGAAAATCGCGGTACACATCGCCCGAAAAAGCGAGGATGGCCTGCTTTGCGTTGTCCTTCGTAAAGGGCGTCGAAAACTCCTGGTAGCGCTCGTAGTTGAGGTCGGCCAGGTTTTCACTGATATCCATCAGATCGCGCAATCCCTCGTGGGAAAACTCTCTCATCCGATCGATGAGCTCTTCGGAGTCGTCCAAAAATTCGGGCTCAGAAATCTGGTCGGTCTGAGGTGCCGTGTCGTAGTCCAATGACTTCGAGGGGGACAAAATAGCGAGCATATCAACTCCGTACATCTGGTTGAGAGACAATCACAACAGCTTATTTCGATGGGGTTGCAGTGGTCGGCTCGACCATAACCGCCGTATCCGTGTTGGCAAGAGCTGATCGATAGTGACGACGTGTTTAGCTTTGTCCCATCCCGGCGTTCAGGGCTCAAGTCTGCACCGGTGAAACAAGCTATTCGAGGTATTTATGACCCATTATCGCGATCGCCGTCACGACGTCCGAGGGCTGCTCCAACAACGGGGCAGTTAATCTAGACTTTCCACCCACGAGCTCCCCCATGGACCGACCGCTCAAGCCCGACTTCTTATATCGCGATTCCGGCGATCTCCCCGATGAGATCCGACGCCGGAGCACGTCCCTAAAGACGACGGACGACCTCGATCCCCTCATCGACCGCGTCGGCGATGCCCGCGTCGTCATGCTCGGCGAGGCCACTCACGGAACGTCGGATTTCTACACATGGCGCGCTAAACTGAGCAAGCGGCTGATCGAAGAGGAGGGGTTTTCCTTTGTCGCCGTCGAGGGCGATTGGCCGGCCTGCTACCGGCTCAATCGCTTTGTGAAGCGATACGACGGGGCCGACGATGAGGCGCTCGACGTGGCGGGGCGCTTTCGGCGCTGGCCGACCTGGATGTGGGCCAACTGGGAGGTCGTGGCCTTTATCGACTGGATGCGCCGGTTCAACGACCAGCAGCCAGATCCCGACAAAAGCGGTTTTTACGGACTCGATATCTACAGTCTGCACGACTCGATCTCCGCTCTGATCGAATTTTTAAAAATCCGCGACCCCGAGGGGTTACAGGCCGCTCACCGTGCCCTGCGTTGTTTTGAGCCCCACGGGCTTCGCGGACGTGACTACGCCCGGGCCACATCGATGGTGGACGCCGACTGCCGTGAGGAAGCCGTCGAGCTCTTATCCCACGTCTTCGCTCGCGGCCCGGAATTCGAAGATAGAGCAGAAGCCGACCTCAGCGCCCGTCAAAACGCCCGGCTCGTGGTCAACGCAGAGCGATATTACCGGCGAATGATGGGCGGCGGCGCCGACGCCTGGAATCTTCGCGACCGACATATGGCCCGTACTCTCGACGATTTACTCGCCTTTCACGGCCCCGACTCGCGAGCCATCGTCTGGGAGCATAATACCCACGTCGGTGACGCCCGGTTTACCGATATGTATGCCAATGGAATGGTCAACCTCGGCCAGTTGGGACGCCAGCAATACGGCGACCACGACACAGTACTCGTCGGTTTCACCACCCACCGCGGCCACGTCATCGCCGGCCCCTCCTGGGGCGCTCCGATGGTGGAATACGAGCTGCCCGAAGCGGCTCCCGGAAGCTGGGAAGACATCTTTTTTCGCGCCGGCGGCGGCGATCGTCTGCTCATCACCGACGAACTTCGCGAGCTCACCAAATTTCAACATCCCCGCGGCCACCGCGCCATCGGCGTCGTTTACCAGCCGCATCTCGAAGACCCCGGAAATTACGTCCCCACTAATCTGCCTCAGCGCTACGACGCCGTCGTCTACATCGACGAAAGCGAGGCACTGCACCCGCTTCATATCGAACCCAGCCCGGTGCCCATCCCCGAGACCTTTCCCTGGGGCGTATAAGCGAGAATCGACTTGTGACAAAAGTGACGAAAAGGAAATGACAAAATGACAAAAAGGGTTTCGCCGCGAGCCTGTGGGGTTTTCCGAACCTACCCCACCGCCGCTGCGCGGCACCTCCCCTCGCGAGGGGAGGACGCTCATCGTACCCCGAGGCCCCATGAAGAGGCCGCTCCCCTTTGCAGGGGAGCTGGCGAGCGAAGCGAGCCTGTGGGGTTGTTCCGAACCTACCCCACCGCCGCTGCGCGGCACCTCCCCTCGCGAGGG